>NHBH01000009.1:600000-865458 GCA_002168225.1 Micavibrio sp. TMED2 | reverse complement strand
GAAATTAAATACCCAATATGCACCTGTTATGCCCGACCATGTTCCCTGTTATGGGTGGAAAATGTCCCTGTTATGCCCCCCAAAACACCCTAAAACAGGACCGCCCTGAATTATTCAATGAATACAGGGACATGACCTCAAAAACTGGGTCAAAAACCCACCCAAATCGCTGTTAAACAGGTCAAAATAAAAAATTTACCCTGTTAACGTGCACACACACCCCAAACTCATCTACCAGCAGACGCGCCAGAGACCGGGCTGCACAAACGGCCATAAGATCGGCTGACCGGATGAGAAACAGCGGCGCATGAATAGGAATCAGCCAGAATAAGCACGACAAAACCGCTGCTTACAGAGCGCCCAGATTTACAAAGACAGTATCTGTGGGTTGATGGCGGTGCGGGAGGGATTCGAACCCTCGATACGGTTTTAAACCGTATAACGGATTAGCAATCCGCCGCCTTCAGCCGCTCGGCCACCGCACCATCGGGGAATGTCGGTCAAGAATAACGAGCGCGGCTTGAACGCTCACCGATCATTCGAACACCGCTTCTAGCGACATGACCCCAAGCCTGTCAATCAGCCATAGCCCTTCAACCGACAAAAGTTTTTGTTATGCCCGCAATCCGTGAGCTAATCGGGCAAATTACTAACAGTCGTGAACGCTTTTTGACAAAAACATCGGGCGGTTAGCGTGGCGTTAACCTTTTTGAACCATCATCAGCATCAGTTAAGCCACATAACCGAGGGATGGACAGGAGGCGATGATGAGCAACATTCAAACCCAGATCGTGGAAGCACAAAAAATTCTCAACCGCCCGGCAGTCGAACTGCTGATCGACATGCTTGATAACAAGCTGACCTGTCTTGAGGTAATTGATCGCGATGATGTACGCGAGCTCAAGCTGATGCGCGATACGATGGAGCGGCTGGAGAGCTGGCTCGTCCATGCACCGTCCGTGCTTGAGACCGGCCGCCGCGGGCGTCGGCCCCGCGTCGATGCGTTGACCGCATAGGGCCAGCCGTCAACTGCTGACGGTAAAACGACTGCTGATCCCGGTATGCCTGTTCACGGAACGGCTTGCGGGGATCGGCATCCTGATCCCGGATCAGATCGGGTCGCGCTCTGTAAGATACGTCCTGTAACAGGCGTCCTAGCTGTCGGACATCAACTCTTCACAGGAGACGATATCCGGCCCCAGGCGCAGCTTGCTCTCTTCCCAACCATTTTTAAAAGCGAGGATTCCCTTGGGACGGTCGGTAATCTCTATCTTTTCCAGATGGACTTTGTAGTCCTCAACCCAGGTTGGATCACCACAGGCCTGACGCACATAGGCACGACCACCCTCAATCTCCATGATACGGAACTGCAGCAATTTGCGTCTTTGTTCCGGTGTCAGCTGGGGCTGCTGGGGCTGGGGCAAAGAGCCCTGCTGCTGGGTTGGTGGCAAGGTACCACCGGAGCCGATGCGTGGTGTCAGCAAGGTCGGCTGGCGCGCAGCACCCTGTGCCCCCTGCTGTGCCAGAGCATCGGACACAGCTACACAAGGCAGCGCCAGACCAACAGCTAAAGCAGCCAGAACCGAAAGTTTTTTCGTGCAAGCCATCATGGCATCCATGCTCCCAAGAGTGTCGGCTGAATACCGACACGCAAAACCAATGCCTAAAATAGCTAAAATTTGATCAAATAACCAGCGTCAGCCTGAAAGCTTTGATTTCAGTAACTGATTAACCACACCCGGATTGGCCTTGCCCTGGCTGGCCTTCATCACCTGACCGACGAAAAAGCCGAACAGCTTGTCCTTGCCACTGCGATATTGCTCAACCATATCCGGGTTGTTGGCCAGAATTTCGTCGATCATGGTTTCGATGGCACCGGTGTCGGAGACCTGCTTCAGCCCCTTCTCCTCGACGATGGCGCTGGCAGCCTTGCCGGTCTCCACCATCTCGGCAAAAACATCCTTGGCGATACGACCGGAAATGGTGTTGTCGGAAATCAGATCGATCAGGCCACCGAGGTCCTGCGCCGATACCGGGCTTTCGCCGATATCCTTGCCTTCCTTGTTCAGCACACCGAACAGCTCGGTTGTCACCCAGTTCACCGCCAGCTTCGCGTCACGGCCATTGGCAACGGCCTCGAAGTAATCGGCAGATTCCCGGTCGGCAACGAGAACGGCAGCGTCATAGAGCGACAGGCCGTAATCATCCATGAAGCGGTGTTTCTTGGCATCCGGCAGTTCCGGCAGGGTTGCCTTCAACTCGTCGACCCAGCTCTGTTCCAGCTCCAGCGGCAGCAGATCGGGGTCGGGGAAATAGCGATAGTCATGCGCCTCTTCCTTCGAGCGCATGGACCGGGTTTCACCGGCACGCGGATCCCAGAGACGGGTTTCCTGTACCACTTCACCGCCATCTTCGATCAGCTCAACCTGACGCTGGGCCTCATACTCAATGGCCTGTTGCACGTGGCGGATCGAGTTGACGTTCTTGATCTCGCAACGCGTACCAAATTCAGCACCCGGCTTGCGCACGGAGATGTTCACGTCACAGCGCATGGAGCCTTCCTCCATATTGCCGTCACAGGTGCCGAGATAACGCACAATGGCGCGGATTTTCTTCAGATAGGCTGCCGCCTCTTCCGGTCCGCGCAGATCGGGTTCGGAGACGATTTCCATCAGCGCCACACCGGATCGGTTCAGGTCGACATAGGTCTTGGTCGGGTGCTGGTCATGCAGGCTCTTGCCCGCATCCTGTTCGAGGTGCAGACGGGTTACGCCGATCATCTTGGTCTCGCCGCCCGGCAGGTCGATCTCAACCTCACCGAGGCCGACAATCGGATGCTCATACTGGGAAATCTGATAACCCTGCGGCAGGTCGGCATAGAAGTAGTTCTTGCGCTCGAACACCGAACGGAGATTGATCGCGGAGTTGATGCCAAGACCGGTACGCACCGCCTGACGCACACATTCCGCGTTCAGCACCGGCAGCATACCGGGCATGGCCGCATCAACGAGGCTGACCTGGGTATTCGGATCGGCACCGAACTCGGTGGCAGCACCAGAAAACAGCTTGGAATTGGAGATGACCTGCGCGTGGATTTCCAGACCGATAACAGCCTCGAAAACACCGGTTTCGCCCTGAATTGTGAACGCCATCTGGCTTTAGCTCCGTATAATCGAAATCAGTTCCGAAAAATCAGTTCTTGTTGGCAGCGGGTGGCACCACCGTGACATTGTCATCCGGCTCGCCATCCGGCGTGGCCTCGACAATCAGGATCACCGCCACATCGCCGTTATCCAGCTCGAATTTGTCGATCTGCACGATCTCATGCACGCCCAGATCGGCCTCATCCTGAAAATCAAGCGCGACAGCCACATCAGCATCGGGTTCGAGGCGACCCAGCACCTCCATGAGTTCTCCGACTTTCATATTTCTGGCCCCGCGTAGTTGTTGGTAGTCGTAATCGTCATGCCTGCTCAGGCCGCAATCAGGCCGTTCGGTTTGGCAGAAAAGGCTGCCGCCTCTTCCATCACGCCACCGACCCGGATCACTGTTTCTTCGTCAAATGGACGACCGATCAGCTGCAGACCGAGCGGCAGGCCATCCTTGTTCACCGTGGCCGGCAGTGACATGCCCGGCAGGCCGGCAAGAGAAGCCGGAACGGTGAAGACATCGTTCAGATACATGGCTACCGGATCATCGGAATTTTCACCGACGGCAAAGGCAGCACTCGGCGCGGTTGGCGTCAGCAATACATCGACCTGCTCGAATGCCTTGCGGAAATCCTCAGCGATCAGCGCACGGACCTTCTGTGCCTTGATGTAATAGGCATCATAGTAACCGGCAGAGAGAACATAGGTGCCGATCAGGATGCGGCGCTTGACCTCGTCACCGAAACCGGCAGCACGGCTGCGCGCATACATGTCGTTGAGGTCTTCACCCTCGACCCGCAGACCATAGCGAACACCATCATAGCGCGCGAGGTTCGATGAACATTCGGCAGGCGCCACAATATAATAGGTCGGCAGGGCATAGGATGTGTGCGGCAGGTCGACTTCCACCGCCTCGGCACCAGCGGCTTTCAGCCACTCAACGCCCTGATCCCACATCGCTTCGATCTCGGCATCCATGCCATCGACGCGGTACTGTTTCGGAATACCGACCTTGAGCCCGCGAATATCGCCGGTCAGCGCTTTTTCATAGTTAGGCACCGGCGTGTTGACGCTGGTGCTGTCCTTCGGATCATAACCGGCCATGGAGCGCATCATGATCGCCGCATCACGCACCGTGCGGGTCATCGGCCCGGCCTGATCGAGCGATGAGGCGAAGGCAATGATGCCCCAGCGTGAGCAACGGCCATAGGTCGGCTTCAGACCGACAATACCGGTGAAGGCAGCTGGCTGGCGGATCGAGCCACCGGTATCGGTGCCGGTTGCCGCCAGTGCGGCACGGGCAGAAACCGCCGCCGCAGAACCGCCGGAAGAACCACCCGGCACCAGCGGACGATTTTCGCCCGGACGCTTCCACGGGCTTTCCACCGGACCGAAGGCACTGGTGATATTGGCTGAACCCATGGCGAATTCGTCCATGTTCAGCTTGCCCAGCATCAGGGCACCATCGCGCCAGAGCTGCGAGGTGACGGTTGATTCATAAGGTGGCTTGAAGCCCTCGAGGATTTTACTGCCAGCAGCAGCCTGCACACCCTTGGTGCAGAACAGATCCTTGATGCCAAGCGGCAGACCCTCAAGCGGACGTGCCTCGCCCTTGGAAATACGCTCGTCACTCAGCTTCGCGCCTTCGAGGGCGGCATCAGGAGTTTCCACGAGATAGGCATTGAGGCTGCGGATTTGCTCAACCGCATCCACATGAGCCTCGGCCAGTTCAACAGCGGAGAAATCCTTGGCAACCAGACCGTCACGCGCTTCGGCCAATGTCAGGCCGGTCAGTTCAGCTTTGCTCATCGTTCCTTACTCCACCACTTTCGGCACAACGAAGAAGCCTTCCATGGCTTCCGGTGCATTGGCGAGCACGTCATCACGCACATTGCCATCATTGACCACGTCTTCACGCAAGGGCGCATCCATCGCCACAACCGAGGTCATCGGCTGCACGCCATCGGTATTCACCTCGGCAAGCTGCTCAACGAATTTCAGGATATTGCCGAGCTCGGCAGCCATTGGCTCGAGTTTGTCATCCGGCACCTCGATGCGGGCGAGCCGGGCAATGCGGGCGACTGTGTTCTGATCGATCGACATGGTCGGTTCAATTCTCCAAACAGGCGGGTCAGCGTAAATGAGGAATGAAAGCTGCCGCTTCCACATAGCGGGTATAAACACCAGCCACGCAGAGGCAAGTAACTTCGTGATTTGTGTGCTGCCTGTGATAACGATGCTTGTGGTAATGAGCGTTGGCTGGCATTTCAAGCGCTTCTCTCAATTACCGCCAATCTATCCGATTGCACCAACCGGCTTTATCCCCATGCCCCTTCTGGAATTATCCGACTTTATCGCCGTCATCCGTCCCGGCAGCGCCGTCCTCGGCCTAGATCTGGGTGAGAAAACCATTGGTGTTGCCGCCTCTGACCGTGGCCTCAGCCTGTCAACGCCGGTCGAGACAATCCAGCGCCGGAAGATCGGTGCCGATCTCGTGCGCCTCGGCGCGCTGGCCAAGGACCGTGATGTGAAAGGCTTCGTTCTGGGCCTGCCGCTCAATATGGATGGCAGCAAGGGCCCCCGAGTCCAGATCACACAAAGCTTTGCCCATGAGATTCTGAAAGCCGCCGCCAAAGACCGCTCGCTGTTCGGTCATATCGATCCGCCGATACTGCTCTGGGATGAGCGCCTGTCGACCAGTGCGGTTGATCGTTTCCTGATTGATGAGGCCGATCTCAGCCGCAAAAAACGCGCTGCAGTTGTGGACAAAATGGCCGCCAGTTTCATTTTGCAGGGCGCTTTGGACGCCATGGCCAATCAGCGTGGCTAGAATCCCGTTTCCTTTTACCGGCAAACGATCTAAGTTGCGCGCTTAGCCGACAATCTGACCTGTATTTAAGCGAGAGACGCCATGACCAGCGCCCCTGCATCCGCTAAGCCTGCGTCCGCATCGGACCAAACCGCCACCGGATATCCCCCTTTCGCCCATCGGCATATTCTCGGCATCGGCGGCATGCCGCCCTATGACATCACCACGATCCTCGATTGCGCCGATAAATATGTCGAGTTGAACCGCCAGTCGGGTCGCAAGTCATCACTCCTCACCGCACGCACGATCATCAACCTGTTCTTCGAGAACTCAACCCGCACCCGTACCAGCTTCGAGCTGGCAGGCCAGCGGCTCGGTGCCGATGTGATCAACATGTCGGTGGCCACCAGTTCGGTGAAGAAGGGTGAAACCCTGATCGATACCGCCCTCACCCTCAACGCCATGCACCCGGACTTCCTGATCGTCCGGCATCAGGAATCAGGCGCGGTCAATCTGCTGTCGCAGAAGGTCAACTGCCCGGTGATCAATGCCGGGGACGGCTCACATGAACACCCGACACAGGCACTGCTCGACGCCCTGACCATCCGCCGCCGGGTCGGCCGGATCGAGGGTCTGCGCATTGCCATCTGCGGCGACATCACCCACAGCCGGGTCGCCCGCTCCAATATCCATCTGCTGAGCGCCATGGGTGCCGAGGTTCGGGTCATCGCCCCACCCACCCTGCTGCCGAGTGGCATCGAGCGTATGGGCTGCACCGCCTTCACCGATATGCGCGAGGGCCTAAAGGATGTGGACATCGTCATGATGCTGCGGCTGCAGACCGAACGGATGCAGGGCAGCTTCGTCCCCTCGATCCGCGAGTACTACCATTTCTATGGCCTGACCTATGAGAAGCTGAAGGTGGCGAAACCGGAAGCACTGGTCATGCACCCCGGCCCGATGAACCGGGGCGTCGAAATCGGCTCGGAACTGGCGGATGACATCAACCGCTCGGTCATTCTCGATCAGGTTGAGCTCGGCGTTGCGGTGCGGATGGCCTGTCTCGACCTGCTCTATCACGTCTGGCATCCGGAAGGAGCTTCAGCATGACCACCAAGACCACCGTTGTCCGCAACGTTCGTATCATTGATCCTGCCAACGGCATGGATGCAGCACCGGGCAACAATGCGGGACTGATCGCCGACCACGGCGTTATCAAGGCTATCGGGCCGGATGCCCTGTCCCAGGGGGTACCGGATGATGCCGTTACCATCGACGGTCAGGGCCTCGTGCTCGCCCCCGGTCTCGTCGATATGCGGGTTACCGTTGGTGAGCCCGGCTTGGCGCACAAGGAAACCCTCGCCACCGCATCCCGCGCCGCTGCCGCCGGTGGCGTTACCAGCATGGTCTGCCTGCCGACCACCGATCCGGTCATCGCCGATGCCGCCGGGCTTGAGTTCATCGCCCGCCGTGCGCGTGAACAGCGCGGTGCCAAATTCTATGCCTATGCCGCTGCCACCCGCGATCTCGCCGGACAGGATCTGACCGAATACGGGCTATTGGCCGAGGCCGGTGCAGTCGGCTTCACCGATGCCGGCAACGCGATTGCCAGCGCATCGGTCATGCGCCGCGCGTTGAGTTACGCCCATCAATTCGACCGCCTGATCATTCAGCACCCGGACGAACCGAGCCTGACCAAGGAAGGCCAGATGAATGGCGGCGAGACCGCCACCCGTCTCGGGCTGAAGGGCATCCCGCGTCTGGCCGAGGTCATGATGATCGAACGCGACCTGCGACTGGTTGAGATGACCGGTGCCCGCTATCACGTCGCCCATATCTCGACCAAGGAAGCCGTCGCGGCCATTCGTCTGGCGAAGAGCCGGGGCTTGCCTGTCTCCTGTGACACCGCCCCGCATTACTTCTCCCTGACCGAGATGGATGTGGCCGACTACCGGACCTTTGCCAAGGTATCGCCGCCCCTGCGCACTGACGAGGACCGGGAAGCCATCGTTGCCGGTATCAGCGATGGCACCATCGACGCCATTGCCTCCGATCACATGCCGGAAGATGTGGACAGCAAGCGTCTGCCATTCGCGCAGGCAGCAACCGGTGTCATCGGCATCGAAACCATGCTGCCGATCGCCCTCAACCTCTACCATCAGGAACATATCGGCCTCGCCGATCTGCTCGCGACCATGACCAGCAATCCGGCCCGTCTGCTCGGCCTCAAGGCTGGTACGCTCGGCATTGGTGCCGCCGCTGATTTCGTCATCATCGACCCGGATCACGCATGGCGGATCGAGGCGGAGAAACTGCATTCCAAGTCGAAAAACTCTGCCTTTGACCGCCGCCCCGTGCTAGGCCGGGTGGAAAAGACGGTCATTGATGGGCGTCTGGTATATGACCGACTGAATGAATTGAGTGCCGCCGCCTGATGGCCCGAACCAGAACTGTACAGAACCAGCACCATGTTTGATCCTGCTTCCTGGCAGCTTTACCTCCTCGCCATCATCATCGGCTATCTCGTCGGTTCAACGCCGTTCGGCCTGATCCTGACCCGCATGGCCGGTCAGGGCGATATCCGCAAGATCGGTTCCGGCAATATCGGTGCCACCAATGTCCTGCGCACCGGCAACAAGGCCCTCGCCGCCCTGACCCTGATACTGGATGCTGGCAAGGGTGCGGTGATGGTCGTGCTTGGCAGCATCCTGTTCGGCACCGATGTTGGCTGGATTGCCGGTCTCGGCGCGTTTCTCGGTCACCTGTTCCCGGTCTGGCTGAAATTCAAGGGCGGCAAGGGTGTTGCCACCACCCTTGGCATCCTGTTTGCCGTCGACCTGTTGCTCGGCGCCGCCACCGCCCTGACATGGCTCGCCACCGCCTTGCTGTTCCGCTACTCGTCGCTGTCAGCGCTGGTCTGCCTCGCTGCCGCGCCGTTCATTGGCTATGCCCTGATCGGCCCGGAAGCGCTGGTCTTTGTCGGTATTCTGAGCGTGATCTCATGGGCCCGGCACAGCAGCAACATCATCCGCCTGATCCGTGGAGAGGAGAGCAAAATCAACCTCTCGCGCAAGCGCAGCCCGGATGCTGATACCAATCCGGCGACCGCTGCGGAAACCGGCGACGGTGGCACCTGATGACACGGACACAGCCGCCACAGCAGATTTCCGATGCCGAGCGGCTTGCCTGGTTACGTCTTGCCCGAACAGAACATCTGAGTGCCGCCGCTGCCGATCAGTTGCTGGCGCGCTACCCCTCCGCCATCGAAGCACTCGCCACCCTGCCGGAACTGGTGAGCAAACGCCGCGGCGGTAAACGCCCGGTCGTCCCGCCCGAGGATATGGCACGGGCCGAACTGGATCGCATCAACCGCCATGGTGCCCATCTGGTCGTGCGCGGTGAAGCACGCTACCCGGAAATTCTGCGCCAGATCGACGGCGCGCCCATTGTCCTGACCGTGATCGGCAATCCGGCGCTGCTGTCCCGCCCCGGCATCGGCATTGTCGGCTCGCGCAACGCCTCGGTAAACGGCCAGCGCTTTGCCGGTGAAATCTCCCGCGACCTCGGACAGGCTGGCCTGACTATTACCTCCGGCCTCGCCCTTGGCATTGATGGCCGGGCACATGAGGCAGCACTGGCAACCGGCACAATTGCCGTGCTCGCCGGTGGTGCTAATGTCATCTATCCGCGCCAACATACGAAACTGTATGAACAGATCGCCGAACAGGGTGCGATTGTCAGTGAACGGCCATGGGGTGCGGAACCCATGGGCAAGATGTTCCCGCATCGCAACCGGATCATCTCCGGCCTTTCCCTCGGTGTGGTTGTGGTCGAAGCGGCGCGGCGTTCCGGCACCCTGATCACCGCAACCCGGGCGGTGGAACAGAACCGCGAGGTCTTTGCCGTGCCGGGCTTCCCCTATGACCCGCGCAGCAGCGGTGCCAACCATCTGTTGCGGCAGGGCGCAGTGCTGACCGAAACCGCTGATGATGTGCTCGATGTGATCCGGCCGATGATGGCTGATCCTGCCGCCGCGCTTGAAAAATACCGCCCGGATAATTTTATGCAGTCCGATGCGCCACTGTTTCAAAGCACAGCCAGAGACATTGAAGATCATGATTTCATTGAAGAAACAGATAGCGCACCTATGTCTCTGGAAGATGACCAGATCATCCTCAATGCGCTCAGCTCTTCACCAACAGCAGTTGACGAGTTAATTCGCGTCTGCAATTTGTCTGCGCCTAAGGTAGCGACGATCCTGACCGAACTGGAGTTGACCGGTCAGGTGGTACGCCACCCGGGAAATATGGTTGCGCGGGTCGGATCATCATGACAAGAGCACGATGGATAGCCCCCAGACCGGCCAGATATAAAACAGTTTAGAAAGAACACGCCGCCCATGTCCGCCAGCAATCTCGTCATCGTTGAGTCGCCCGCAAAGGCCAAGACGATCGAGAAATATCTCGGTTCCGATTACAAGGTACTTGCCTCCTATGGCCATATCCGCGACCTGCCGCCGAAAGACGGATCGGTACGGCCCGATGACGGCTTTTCAATGGATTGGGAACTCGGCGACCGTGCGGGCAAAACGGTCAAGGACATCACCCAGGCGGTAAAGTCTGCCAAGCGCCTCTATCTCGCAACTGACCCGGATCGCGAGGGAGAAGCCATCTCGTGGCATGTCGAGGAAGTCCTGCGGGACAAAAAGCTCCTCGACGACAAGGAAGTGCATCGCATCACCTTCAACGAGATCACCAAGCGCGCGGTTCAGGATGCTATCGAGCATCCGCGTCAGGTGGATGATTCACTGGTTCAGGCCTATCTCGCCCGTCGGGCACTCGATTATCTCGTTGGCTTTACCCTGTCGCCGGTCCTGTGGCGCAAGCTGCCCGGCTCCAAATCCGCAGGCCGCGTGCAGTCGGTTGCCCTGCGCCTGATCTGTGAGCGAGAAGCCGAGATCGAGGTATTCAAGGCCGTTGAATACTGGTCGATCGAGGTCGATTTTACCACCGATGACGGCGCGACCTTCACCGCCCGCCTGACCCATGCCGATGGCAAGAAGCTGGATAAGCTCAGCATCTCCAACGAGGCCGAGGCAAAGGCCCTCGCCGACCGTATTGCCGCCGGTCTGTTCAAGGTCGCGGAGATCGAGAAGAAACAGACCAAGCGCAACCCTTATGCGCCGTTCACAACCTCGACCCTGCAGCAGGATGCGTCCCGTCGCCTCGGTCTCGGTGCCAGCCAGACCATGCGCCTCGCCCAGCAGCTTTATGAAGGTGTCGATATTGGTGGCGAGACGGTCGGTCTCATCACCTATATGCGTACCGACGGCATCCAGCTCAGTCAGGAAGCCATCAGCCAGAGCCGTGCCCTGATCGGTCAGGATTATGGTGCGGATTATGTGCCCGGCAGCCCACGCATCTACAAATCGAAACAGAAGAACGCGCAGGAAGCCCACGAGGCAATCCGCCCCACCGACCTCAGCCGTCGCCCGGGCATGATGCGCAAGTTCCTCAATCCCGAACAGCTCAAGCTCTATGATCTGATCTGGAAGCGCACCATGGCGAGCCAGATGGAATCCGCCGTGCTTGATCAGGCAGCCATTGATCTGGTCGATGACAGCGGCAATCTGACCCTGCGCGCGACCGGTTCGATCATCGCCTTTGACGGCTTCCTGAAGCTGTATCAGGAAGGTCGCGACGAGGATGACGAGGACGAGCAAAGCCGCCGCCTGCCGCCACTGAACAAGGGCGACACACCGAAGCGCGAAACGGTTAAACCGGACCAGCACTTCACCCAGCCGCCACCACGATATTCCGAGGCCAGCCTGGTTAAGAAACTGGAAGAACTCGGCATCGGTCGTCCTTCCACCTATGCCAGCATCATGCAGGTGCTGCAGGATCGTGATTATGTGATCCTCGACAAGCGCCGTTTCGTGCCCGAGGACCGGGGCCGGATGGTTACCGCCTTCCTGTCGAACTTCTTCGAGCGCTATGTGGAATATGATTTCACTGCGCAACTCGAGGAACAGCTCGACGATATTTCCGGCGGTCGCGCCCAGTGGCAGGAAGTGCTCAGCCAGTTCTGGGGCAACTTCTCCAGCGCGGTCGAGGGCACGCAGGATCTGAAGATCAGCGACGTTATCGATGTGCTGGACGAAAATCTCGGCCCGCACTTCTTTCCCGAGCGTCAGGACGGACAGAACCCGCGTGAATGCCCGGCCTGTAAGGAAGGTCGCCTGAGCCTCAAGCTCGGTCGCACCGGTGGCTTCATCGGCTGCAGCCGCTATCCCGAGTGCAAATACACGACGACACTGGCAGTACAGGACGAGACCTCCGGCGAGGGTGTGATCGAGGGCGGGCTGCAGATGCTCGGCCACGATCCGGAAACCGGCCTGCCGGTCACCCTGCGTCAGGGACCATACGGCGCCTATGTCCAGCTCGGACCGTCCGAGGAAGAGGAAGCGGCAGCCGCCGCAGAAGCCGAGGCCGCAGCCGCCGAAGGCAAGAAGCGCAAGCCTAAGAGCAAGGCACCAAAACCGCCACGCGCCTCCCTGCCCAAGGAAATGTCACCGAACAGCATTGATCTCGACATTGCCCTGCAACTGCTGTCCCTGCCCCGTGATGTGGGCATTCATCCGGACAGCGAGCAGATGATTACCGCCGGTATTGGCCGCTATGGTCCATACCTCAAGCTTGGCAGCACGTATCAGTCACTACCGGCTGACGACACAGTTCTGACCATCGGCCTGAACCACGCGGTTCAGATGATGGCCGAGAAGCTGAGCAAGAGCGGCGGCAAGCCTGCCGGCCTGATCCGCGAATTGGGCAACCACCCCGAGGATGAGAAGCCGGTGACGCTGAACAACGGTCGCTTCGGCCCGTATGTGAAGCATGGCAAGGTCATGGCATCGCTGACCAAGGCGGACAGCCCGGATGACATTACCTTCGACCGGGCAATCGAACTGATCGCGATCAAGGCCGAGAAAATGGCTGCCAAGGGAGGCGCAACCAAAGCCGCGCCAAAGAAAAAGGCTGCCCCCGCGAAGAAGACCACGAAGAAAAAAGCGGCCACCAAAACCAAGAAGAGCGCCTGAGGCACTTGGCTAAACGCGACGCCCCTATTCTGCCCCGTGTGGCTGTACTCGAAGTGACCGGCACCGATATGGATGGCGAGCCCTTGGCTCGTCCGGTGAACTGGGAGCACGACACCGATCCGCCGCCGATTATTGTCACCGACAAGGGCAGCCGTGCGGCAAACCTCGGCGTCGGTGACCGGGTACTGGCGGAAATCTCCGGCAATCAGAAAAACGGCTTTGTCGCCAAGATCATGCGCCGCCTGCCCGGCGCACCGGCCCGGATCATCGGTATCTATGAGATGGGCGAGGAAGGCGGTCGCCTCCGCCCCACCGACAAGAAGGCCAAATCCGACTTCATCGTCCGCAGCAAGAATGCCAATGGTGCCACGCCCGGCTCGCTCGTCCTTGCCCAGCCGGTCAGCCGCAAACAGCACCGCCTCGGCCTGCCGGAAGCCAAGGTCATCGAGGTGCTGGGCGATATGTCGGCACCGCGTGCTGTCAGCCTGATCGCCATCACCACCCATGACATCCCGGTCGATTTCCCGGAAGCAGCACTGGAAATTGCCGAGACGGCAGAACCACCAGCCGCCGATGACAAGTACCGGGTCAATCTGCGTGACCTGCCGCTCGTGACAATCGACGGTGCCGATGCTCGCGATTTCGACGATGCGGTCCATGCCGAGCCGGACACCTCGAAGGACAACAAGGGCGGCTGGAAGCTGACCGTCGCGATTGCCGATGTTGCCCATTATGTGCGCAGCGGCTCGGCTCTTGATGAAGCGGCGAAGGAACGTGGCAACTCGGTATACTTCCCGGATCGGGTCGTACCGATGCTGCCGGAACGGCTGTCAAACGACCTCTGCTCCCTCCGGCCGGATGGCGACCGCCCCTGCCTTGCCGCCCGCATGGTAATCGACAAGTCCGGGCGGCTGATCGCCCATCGGTTCGAGCGCGCCTGGATGCGCAGCCATGCCCGTATCACCTATGAGGAAGCGCAGGACGCCCGTGACGGCAAGCCGAGCAAGCAACTTAAGCCGCTGATGAAAACGGTGATCGAGCCGCTCTATGCCGCCTATGCCGTACTGGCCGCAAACCGGGCTGCCCGTGGCACCCTCGATCTAGACCTGCCGGAGCCGGTGATCGTTTTTGATGATGACAATCACATCAAGGAAATCGTCACCCGCCCGCGTCTCGACAGTCACCGGCTGATCGAGGAATTCATGATTACCGCCAATGTCGCCGCCGCCGAGGCGCTGGACAAGGCACAGCAGCCCGCCCTCTATCGCACCCATGACAGCCCGGATCGCGACCGGATCAATGGCCTCAGCGATATTCTGAAGGGCATGAACATCACGCTCGCCAAGGGACAGGTGATCAAGCCCGCTCATCTGGCCAAGGTCATTGAAGAGGTCGAGGGCCATGATGACCAGCGACTGGTGCACCAGCTGATCCTGCGTGCGCAGGCACAGGCGCGCTATGCCCCGAACTGCACCGGCCATTTCGGTCTCGCCCTACGGCACTATGCCCATTTCACCAGCCCGATCCGGCGCTATGCCGATCTGATCGTACACCGGGCGCTGATTGATCTGTTCAAGCTCGGCGAAGACGGGTTGCAGCCATCCGACGCCACCGATCTGGATGAGATCGCAATCCATATCTCCGCCACCGAGCGCAAGGCTATCGCCGCCGAGCGCAGCGCCAATGACCGCTATATGGCGCTCTACCTCAGTGAGCATATCGGCAGCAGGCAGCATGGCCGCATCAGCGGTGTCGGTCGCTTCGGTCTGTTTGTGACGCTGGACCAGACCGGCGGTGACGGGTTGATCCCGATCCGCAACCTGCCGGATGATTACTACATTCACGACGAGGCAAAGCATTCGCTGACAGGACGCCGCCGGGGACGCCAGTTCCGTATGGGCGAGCCGATCATCGTCACGATCAAACGCGCTGACCCGGTCACCGGCATCATCGATCTTGAGCTGCATGACAGCTCGCCGGAAAAATTTGGCAAGGCTCCATCCGAAGGCGGCGCGAAACGCCGAGACGGCAGGAAACATCCAACAAAATCAAGGAAGTCGACAAAAGGTCCGAAGCGGAACAAAAAGGGCAAAGGAACCACACCTAAAGGCCGACGTTAATAAGAACAGACCTCTGATTGAATTTTGCCGCGAATCGAAACCGAATCGATGGTATAACGATTCGCATGCAGTGGTTTCCGGATCGTATCTCGAAAAACAACGCGTTGGGCCTCAACGGACAGGATCGTATTGACCTGATTGACCGGGTCGTGAACGGTCTGCGTCGCGGCATAGCGACCGGCGTTTCAATCGGTCGCCCAACCCTGATCGCCGGACTTGTTCTCGCAGCCTGTAACACGACCGACAGCCTGCCGCTCCAACAGCATACCGCCGCCATCAACACCCAGGCCATTGCCACAACCGATATGGCCGTGGCCACGCCAGAGGCAGCCGTCCTGAGCGCCGGGATCACCCGCATTGCCGAAGTGTTCTTCCGTCATATCAGCCTGCAGGATATGACGCTGGACGGCCTGAATGCCCTCGCCCGCCTCGATAAGGACATTGCCTTCGCGGCAACCGATGACTGGGTCAGTGTCAGCCATAATGGCCGCATCTTCTATCAGATCGAAACGCCGGGCGCGGAAGAGGCCGAGCGCTGGGCGCAGGTTGCGACCCTCGCTCTTGATGCGGCCCGCCAGAAATCCCAGAAACTGTCCGGCGTTGATCGCGAACTGGTGCTGGAAACCATGTTCGATGCCATGACCAGTCGCCTCGACCGTTTCTCGCGCTATGCCAGCGCCAGCAACGGCTCAAAAGAGCGCCGGATGCGTGAAGGCTTCGGCGGTGTCGGCCTCGCCTTCGAGCATACCGATGGCCAGTTTATCGTTCGCAGCATCTTCCCCGATGGTCCGGCCTTCCATGCCGGTCTCGAGGTCGGTGATATCATCAGCCGGATTGATGGCAAGGAGGTTGCAGACCTCACCCTCACTCAGGTGCGCGACAAGCTGCGCGGTCGGGTCGGCAGCTTTGTCATGGTCGATGTTCTGCGCGGTGGCCAGTCGGTCGAGGATATGAGCCTGCTGCGTGAGCGGGTTATCTCGAACACCGTTGTCGGTCGTATCGAGGACAATATCGGCATCGTTACCATTGAGCGCTTCAATGCGGCGACAGAAGCCCATGTCCGCTCCGCCATCGCTGTGATCCAGCATCGCCTCGGCGATAATCTGCGCGGCGTTGTGCTTGATCTGCGTAACAATCCGGGCGGGCTGCTCGAACAGGCGGTGTCCGTCTCTGACCTGTTCATCAAACGGGGCCGGATCATCCGGACTGCCGGGCGCCACCCCGAGAGCTTCCAGAGTTTCTCCGCAGATGATCTCGATATCCTGAATGGCGCGCCGATTGTCGTGCTAGTCAATGGCGGCTCCGCCTCTGCAGCCGAGGTTGTCGCCGCGGCTCTGCAGGAAAGCGGTCGCGCCGTCGTGGTCGGCAGCGCCTCATACGGCAAGGGCAGCGTCCAGACCGTCACCCGCCTGCCCAATGACGGCGAGTTGTTCGTGACATGGTCGGAAATCTTCACCCCCGATGGTCATGGCCTGCATGATGTTGGCATCCTGCCGAATATCTGCACCAGCCAAGGCGAGTTACGCCGCGCCGGTACCACCGGCCCGCTGCTGACCGATGTACTCCAGCGCGCCAAGCCAACCCGGATGATTTGGCATGATCACCTGCAATATGAAAATCACGAGGTAAAGCCGAACCACGAGCTTGTGGTCAATATCGCCTCAGCCGGTCGCAAGGCCTGCCCGCCAAACAGCGAGGCCGCGACCGAGGATCAGGAAATTGCCAAGCTGCTGATCAACAGCCCAAGCCTGATTGCAGAAATCAGCTCCGGCAGCAGTTCGACCGTCGCCAGCCGCAATACCGGCGATTCAATTCAGTCGGCCTCAACAACCGGCATTATTGTCAATCAGCTGAAACAGTGATTTGCCGCATCCCGGGCGCTCAACCGGGTTAAATCATCCCTGCCCTGCGTGTCCTTTCTTGACATCTGTGGGATAGCAGCATAAATCTCCCGCTCACGAATTTACTAAATGGCCGTTATATCGTCCGCGGATTGTGCGACACGCACCCCGGAGCCTTGTAGTCGGTCAGCAGCGCATTTTGTTTTTAAGGAACCAAACCGATGGCTAAATCAGCAACCATCCTCGTCAAGCTCGTCAGCACTGCCGACACGGGCTATTTCTACGTGGCGAAAAAGAACCCACGTCAGATGACCGAAAAAATGCAATTCCGTAAGTATGACCCACGGGTTCGCAAGCACGTCATCTTCAAAGAAGAGAAAATGAAGTAAGCCATAAGGCTTCACAGGGTTCCGACTTGTCCGGAAACTGTTTTATGGCGGGGCGCATCAGCGTATCCCGCCATTTTTCGTTTCCGAAATGCTGTATGGGAAAACCGTAGAGCGGCTCGAACCGCCTTATACCGGCGCGGTATCATCCGAGGTTGCAGTGGCTTCACCACCGGCCTTGCCGATTGATGCCTCTTTCTGGCGCGCGACCTCAAGGTCTTCAACCGTACAGACCTTGTTCCGGCCACTGCGCTTGGCCATATACAGCCCCTCATCCGCCCGTTTGATCAATTCCAGCGGGTTTTCATCCGGGCTGGTGGCATAGGCAACACCAATACTGATCGTGACGTTGAGTTCACCGACCGGACCAGAGACACGAAACGGGCGGCTCTCACAGCTCTTGCGCAGGCGTTCGGCGACAGCCATAGCAGTATCAAGCCCGCTGTCAGGCAGTACGACGGCAAATTCCTCACCACCGATACGCGCGACAAGGTCAAAGCTGCGCGCGCCATTGGCAACCCGCTGGGCCAGTTCACGCAAGACCTCATCACCCACGGCATGGCCATGATTGTCGTTGACCAGTTTGAAGTGATCGACGTCGAAAATGAGGGTTGAGAGCGGCTTCTTGTTCTCGGCAATCCGGTCAAGCAGACGCCGCAGGTGCGCCAGCAGGTACCGGCGGTTGAACAGCCCGGTCAGGCTGTCGGTCAGCGCCAGAGACAGGCTCTCTTCGTAATTCAGGCGCAGGCGCTCCTGATAGCGGCGACGGCGGATCTGGGTACGGCTGCGCGCCAGCAACTCGTTCCGGTCCATCGGCTTCAGGATATAGTCGTTTACGCCGATCTCCAGCCCCTTGGCACTGCGCTCGAGGTCGCTCTCGTCAGCAATCGCAAGGATCGGTATCTGCCGGGTCCGTTCGTTCGAGCGAAGATGCGAGCAGAAGCGCAAGCCATCCTCGTTCTCCAGCGCGAGGGATACGACCACCAGATCGAAATCCTCTTCCTGCAGGGCGGAAATGGCATCCTCGCCCCGCTCGACTGCGCGCACATGGTGACGGTCGCGCAGCAGAGTCTCGTTGATCTTGTCACGATCAATCGCGCTGTCCTCGACCACGAGAACGTAACCGTCCTCATAGGATTCTTCCTGCAGGCTGTTCTCGCCCATCAAAACACCGAGTTGACCGGAGGTGTTCTGGCGCAGACGCCATTCATCCATGGTCATCTTCAGACGCACAAGGGAGCGAACGCGGGCAAACAGGGCGACATCATTGACCGGCTTGGTCAGGAAATCATCGGCACCGGCCTCAAGACCACGGACACGGTCAGAAGTATCCGACAGCGCGGTCACCATGACGATCGGAATATGGGCGGTTTCCGGGTCCGCCTTGATCCGCTCACAGACCTCAAACCCGTCCATGCCGGGCATCATAACATCAAGCAGGATGATATCAGGGCTCTCTTCCTGAACCTTCTGGAGCGCCTCCTGACCATTAAAGGCCGTCACAACGTCAAAATATTCCCGCTGCAGTTTGGCAGCGAGAAGTTTCACGTTGGGCAATACGTCGTCAACAACAAGGACGCGAGCGGTCATAGGTGCGCCAATAGGAAAAGAGCAAAAGAACAACGTTCAAGGTACAACACCATCATCAGGCATCAACCAAAAACATACTAGGCCAGTGTACTGGACGAGACATATTTTTGAACAGTTTCCGTCAATTCGCTTACGGAAATCGGTTTAGCGATATAGGCATCACACCCGGCGTCCAGTATTCGTCCCTCATCATTATTCATCGCCAGCGCCGTAACGGCAATGATCGGTACCGATTTCCAGTGCCTGTCGGCCTTCAGTTCACGGGCCAGCACGAGACCCGATTCATCCGGCAGGCGAATATCGAGCAGGATTGCCGCTGGCATCTCACCGCGCACCCGCAACATGCGCAGAATCTGTCTCGCATCGCCGACGGTTTCGGTTTCAATGCTGTTCCAGCCCTGCACCCGGATAATATCCCGCACGAGCCGCTGATTGACCTTGTTGTCCTCGACGATCAGGATCAACGGCACATCCGGCAGCAATGGTGGCAGTACAGGCAGATTTACCGGCGCGGACAATCTGGAATTTGGCGCATACAGGATCGTGCCTGATATACTATCAGGATCGGCGGGATGACGACGCATTCAATGACGGTACAGCAAGAGTGACAAGACAGGGCAAGAGTAGCGCTTTTCCATGCAAATGACCACGCTTTGCCGCGATTGCCTCAGGTTTTCGGAGAGCGATGAGGATGCCGGCAAGAAACACTGCCCATCCTGCCAGTCCACCCGCCTGCTCCGACACCCCGAACTGGGCACGCTCGCGATTGCCCATCTGGATTGCGATGCCTTCTTTGCCTCGGTCGAGAAACGTGACGATCCATCGCTGCAGGACAAGCCGGTGATCATCGGTGGCGGCAAGCGCGGGGTGGTTGCCACCGCCTGTTATGTCGCCCGCCTGCATGGTGTCCGCTCGGCCATGCCGATGTTCAAGGCACTGGAGCGCTGCCCCGATGCCGTGGTGATCAAGCCCAATATGGCAAAATACAGCGAGACCGGTCGGGCGGTGCGCCAGATGATGCTCGATGTATCCCCTGCGGTCGAACCGCTCTCGATTGATGAGGCCTTCATCGATCTGCGCGGCACCGAACGCCTGCATGGCCACTCACCGGCGGTCACCCTCGCCCGGCTGGCACTCGATATCGAACAGGCCCATGGCATTACGGTGTCAATCGGCCTGTCCCATAACAAGTTTCTGGCCAAGATCGCCTCGGACCGCGACAAGCCGCGCGGATTCTCGATCATCGGTCAAGCCGAAACCGACAGTTTCCTGGCCAATCAGCCGGTCAGCATCATCTGGGGTGTCGGCAAGAAATTCGAGGAAAAGCTGGCCCGTGACGGCTTCCGCAGCCTGCAGGATATCCGCAACAGCAGCGAGAGCGACCTGGTCCGGCGCTATGGCAAGATGGGGCAGCGCCTGCATGATCTGGCCCATGGCCGCGACAGCCGGGAGGTGAAGCCCGACCGGGCGACCAAGAGCGTATCGGCGGAAATCACCTTCGATACCGATATCAGCGATCCGGCAACCCTCGCCAGCCATCTATGGCGACTTAGCGAACGGGTGGCGGACCGGTTGCGGGAGAAAGGCCATGAGGGCAAGACCGTGACCCTCAAGGTCAAGACAGCCCAGTTCAAAACCATCACCCGCAGCCAGACACTGCCGGTAGACATCCGCAGCGCCGAGACCCTGTATCAGGCTGCCCACCCCATGCTCTACAAGCTGGCGGACGGCACGCCCTATCGCCTGCTCGGCGTCGGCCTCGACGTGATCGACCAGCGCAATGCCGCCTCAAGCGAGGCAACGGCCCAGCAGGCATTGTTCGGTGATCTGGAATTGGATCAGCATGATGCCGCCTATCGCTCGGAGCATGAACACAGAAAACTCGAGGATGCCCTGCACACCCTGCGCAGCAAGCTTGGCAAGGACACCATCCTCAAGGGGCGGTCACTGGCGACAAAACGGCCCGCCGCCAAAGACCGGGATAGTCAGAAACGCTGACAATGATTATTCGCAGCCGTCGAGTGCGTCGATGGTGACGAGATCGCCCTTCAGCGTAAACTCGTCATAGTCGATTTCCATATCCCGAACGATGCCATTCTCCAGCAGCGTGATGGTCATCTCGTAATTCGCTTCCGAGGCGTCATTGTTGAAATCGAAGAACGCCATGCGTACGGGCCAGCCAGCCGGGCGCAGCATTTCATTATCCTGATCATCCGCCGTCAGGGCATCAATGGGGTTGCCGATTACCGCATTGACCAGGATCGGGCCGTCATCATCCGAGCCGTCGAACATCACCGCACTGTAGAACTTCTTGCCCGCCGTGGCGGACTGCAACAGCTTGAAGGTATGCTCGGACGGGAAGACAAAGCCCTTGGGGATCGGCATCTGCTTTTCCTCGGGGCGGCTGAAATCCACTTCCCCGCTGCCGCTCTTCTCACGCTCGGCACTGCCGCGATAGACCCGGTTTACCTGACCATTGTTCAGGTTCTTGGAGGTGAAGGAAAAGCTCTGCCCGTCCTTGGCTTCCCATGATGAATAATCGCTGACGTAACGCTGACCGGCGCCTTCGGTGTAGTTGTAATCGAGCTGGAATTTCTGGGTCGTGGTCCATGCCTCGCAGGCATCGCCCCACTCGAAGAACATCTCGCCGCTGACCGAGGAAATCTTCTGCAGATTCCGAATCTCAGTCATGGTGAGTTTGTAGATTGCCTTGTGTGGCTGGAAAATCTCGGCAAACTTTGCTGCCGGATCATCGGCGGCCGGAGCGGCATTGGCAGCGAATGAGAACAGCGCACCACCGACCAGCAAGACCGCGGCACCGCTCCACAACCAGAATGAGCGATCCTGAGCAACAGACCTAACTGTTGATTTTCCACGATAATTTCGGTTCTGGTCAGTCATTGGCATCCGCTTCCGCATCTTCCCGCCTGTAGAATTCATCCACTATCTACATGGGAAGTGTGCCACGGGATCGCCAGACCGACAATCGTTGAAAACAGGCTTAACCTGTCCCGGTCATTTTCGGCGCAGGATTGCTGTACCTTTTTCCGTGCCGACCATTTCACATGTCCATGCCGGGAATTCCTCAAGCCAGCGCTTCAGAGTCGCCTGTTCACCGGGACGGTTGGCGTCATCCAGCACGATTACCGCCTTGTCGCTCAACCGGTCATGCAGCAATGGCAGGGCCGGATAACGCGCGAGCATATTGTCACTGGAGACAATCGGCCCATCAACCAGCAACAGGTCGATCTGTTCCGGGAGCGGCACGCCCTCGGTCTGGTACCAGAGGAAGGTTTCGCCACCGATCACATGCTCCACATGGGGGGCCGCGGCAATGGTCAGGCCCGTACCATCGGGCAAGCCGCGTTCCTGCAACAGGGCGGCTGTCTGGTTGGCGAATGCCTCATTATGATCAAAGCTGACGATATTGCAGTCGGACTGGCCCGCCAGCAGCCTTGCCAGCGTGATGGTGGAAACACCGCTGCCGCACTCGACCACATTGGTCGGCTGGACCTCATCAACAAGGCGCGCGACCACCATGAGGAAGTCAGGCGATGCCGCCCAACCACGCGTCGGCGGCAGCCAACCATTGGAAACCCCGAGACGATCCGAGAGTATCTGCCGGTTCTCAAGCTGCTGGGTAGCAAAGACCAGCCCCCAGTGCACATCGCGCTGGGCCAGCATGTTCAGACGTTGATCCAGACCGTCGAGCCGTTGCTCAATCCGCTCGACCGCGGACAGCAGTTGCTTCAGCGTGTCTTGAGCGTTTTTGTCACTTCCGAACATTGCGCCGGGCCTTTCCTGTTAGCTGGCTTCGGCTACTTTGACCTTTGGCAGGTTCAGCTTGATATGCAGCTCTTTCAGGCGCTCTGGCTCAACCTCTGCCGGTGCCCCCATGAGCAGGTCTTCCGCCTTCTGGTTCATCGGGAAGGTGATAACCTCACGGATATTCGGCTCATCAGCCAGCAGCATGACAATACGGTCGATGCCCGGTGCGGAACCACCATGCGGCGGGGCGCCGAACTTCATGGCTGACAGCATGCCGCCGAAGCGCTCTTCCAACACGCTCTCCGGATAACCGGCAATGTCGAATGCCTTGACCATGATGTCGGGGCGGTGGTTCCGGATGGCACCGGAAGACAGCTCAACGCCGTTACAGACGATATCGTACTGATACGCCTTGATGGTGAGCGGGTCCTGATTTTCCAGTGCTTCGAGACCACCCTGCGGCATGGAGAACGGGTTGTGACTGAACTCGATCTTGCCGGTGTCCTCATCCATTTCATACATCGGGAAGTCGACGATCCAGCAGAACTTGTATTCGTTCGGATCGATCAGCTCGAGATCATGGCCGATCTTGGTGCGGGCAGCGCCAATCAGCTTGGCCGCAGCGCCCGGTTTGTCACAGGCGAAGAACACAGCATCGCCATCCTTGAGACCGGCGAGTTCTTTCAGCTGCGCCTGAGCCGCTGGTGGCACAAATTTGGCAATCGGCCCCTTGCCCTCGCCATCGGCGAAGGTGATGTAGCCGAGGCCCACAGCCCCCTCACCGCGCGCCCAGTCATTCAGCTTGTCGAAGAAGCTGCGCGGCTTGTCGGCAACGCCGGGCACCGGCAGAGCACGGACGACGCCGCCATTGGCGATCACGCCCTTGAATGCCTTGAACTCAACATCGTCACGCTCGAAAATCTCGGTCACGTCGACGATTTCCAGCGGGTTGCGCAGGTCCGGCTTATCGGAACCGTATTTCAGCATCGCTTCATCGAACGGGATACGCGGGAATGGCGGCTTGGTCACAGCGCGCTTGGTGCCGGAAAAGTCGGAGAATTCTTCAAAGATACCGTGCAGCACCGGCTCGATGGCATTGAAGACATCTTCCTGAGTAACAAAGCTCATCTCGAAATCGAGCTGATAGAACTCACCGGGGCTACGGTCGGCGCGGCTGTCCTCATCGCGGAAACATGGGGCGATCTGGAAGTACTTGTCGAAACCGCTCATCATCAGCAGCTGTTTGAACTGCTGTGGTGCCTGTGGCAGGGCATAGAACTTGCCGGGATGAACCCGTGACGGCACGAGATAATCGCGGGCACCCTCGGGGGAAGATGCGGTCAGGATCGGAGTCTGGAACTCCATGAAGCCCTGATCGATCATGCGCTGGCGGATTGACGAGATAACCTTGGAACGCAGCTCGATATTCCGCTGCATCTTGGCCCGGCGCAGGTCGAGATAACGATAGCGCAGGCGGATTTCCTCGCCGTAATCCTCATCGGAATTGACCTGCAGCGGCAGGGTATCGGCATGGGACTGGATTTCCAGTTCCAGCACCTGAACCTCGATCTCGCCGGTCGGGATATTGCTGTTTGTGGTCTCGGCGCTTCGCTTGACCACCTTGCCGGTCACGGTGATGACAGTTTCCAGCCGGGCTGATTCCAGTGCCTTGAACACATCGCTGTTCACCGTGGTGACAACCTGTGTGATGCCGTAACGGTCGCGCAGATCGATAAACAGCAGCTGACCATGGTCGCGCTTGCGATTGATCCAGCCGGACAGGCGGACGGTGTCGTCAACATGATCGGCGCGGAGTTCACCACAGGTATGGGTACGATAGGCGTGCATGGTCATTGATTGCTACCAAGTCTGGACGGAAAAGGGATTGATTGCCGGGAAACCACACCGTTCGCCACGCGAAGTCAAGCCACCATTACACTTGTGACAGCAATTTACCCGTGGCGGATTTTCGATTATGTATACCGCCCTATTCATAAGTTGCTGGATTCACCAGCTTTCGAGCCCCAATCCGAGGACACTACCCATGAGAACACGCGCCGCCGTAGCATATGCCGCAGGCAAACCCCTGTCGGTTGAAGAAGTGAATCTGGAAGGCCCGAAGGCGGGTGAGGTTCTGGTCGAGATCAAGGCAACCGGTATCTGCCATACCGACCAGTTCACCCTGTCCGGCGCCGATCCAGAAGGCGCATTCCCGGCCATTCTCGGCCATGAGGGTGCCGGTATCGTGCTGGAAGTCGGCGAAGGCGTCACCTCGCTCAAGCCCGGCGATCACGTAATCCCGCTCTATACCCCGGAATGCCGTGAGTGCGAATATTGCCTGCATCCGAAAACCAACCTGTGTCAGGCGATCCGCACTACCCAAGGTCAGGGCGTGATGCCTGATGGCACCTCCCGATTCACCAATCTCGATGGCGAGCCGATCCTGCACTATATGGGCTGCTCTACCTTCTCCAATCACACGGTACTGCCGGAAATCGCGCTGGCGAAAATCCGCTCCGACGCGCCGTTCGACAAGGTCTGCTATATCGGCTGCGGCGTCACCACCGGCATCGGTGCCGTGATTCACACCGCGAAGGTTGAAATCGGCTCGAAATGTATCGTGTTCGGCCTTGGCGGCATTGGCCTCAATGTCATTCAGGGTCTGCGCCTCGCTGGTGCCGATATGATCGTTGGCGTCGATCTCAACGAAGGCAAGGTCGATATGGCCAAGCGTTTCGGCATGACCCACTTCGTCAACCCCAATCAGGTCGAAGGCGATCTCGTCCCTTACCTCGTGGATTTGACAAAGGGCGGTGCCGATTACACCTTTGATGCTACCGGCAATGTGCAGGTGATGCGCAATGCCCTCGAATGCGCCCATAAGGGTTGGGGCGAGAGCATTATCATCGGTGTTGCCCCTGCCGGTGCTGAAATCTCCACCCGTCCGTTCCAGCTGGTTACTGGCCGGAGCTGGCGCGGCACGGCCTTCGGTGGTGCCCGTGGCCGGACCGATGTGCCGAAAATCGTCGACTGGTACATGGAAGGCAAGATCGAGATCGACCCGATGATCACCCACACCATGCCGCTGGAAGACATCAACAAGGGCTTTGACCTGATGCATCAGGGCAAGTCGATCCGCGCTGTCGTCACCTACTGATCCCGCCAGCTAGTCACACAAGACAAACCAGGAAACTTTCCAATGGAACTCGTTTCGGAGAACCGCTGTTTCGGCGGCGTTCAGGGCGTTTACAAACACAAGTCGAGTGCCTGTCGCGGTGAGATGACCTTTGCCGTCTATATGCCGCCACAGGCAGAGCACGGCAAAGTGCCATGTCTGTGGTACCTCTCCGGCCTCACCTGCACCCATGAAAACGCCATGACCAAAGCAGGCGCACAGGCATGGGCTGCCGAGGCCGGTATCGCCATCATCTTTCCAGATACCTCCCCGCGCGGTGAAAATGTCGCCGATGACGACGCCTATGACCTCGGTCAGGGTGCCGGTTTCTATGTTGATGCGACCGAGAAACCCTGGGCTCCGCATTTCAGCATGTATTCCTACATCACCAGTGAATTACAGAAGCTGGTGGTGAAGGAATTTGCGATTGATCCTGACCGTCAGGGCATTACCGGCCATTCCATGGGCGGGCATGGCGCCCTCACCCTCGCCATGCGCAAACCGGATTTGTACAAATCGGTGTCAGCCTTTGCCCCGATTGCCCATCCAACCGCATCCGACTGGGGCAGAAAACAGCTATCCGCCTATCTCGGTCCGAATGAAGCCGACTGGCAGGAACACGACTCAACCCTGCTGCTGGATGGCAAGGGCTGGGCGCGAGACATCCTGATCGATCAGGGGACCGATGATCAGTTTCTGGAACTGCTAAAGCCGGAAGCACTGGCCAATGCGATTGCCGAGACACGGACTGCCGGAACCATCAGAATGCAGCGTGACTATGATCACAGCTACTATTTTGTTGCCAGCTTCATGCAGGACCATATCAACTGGCATCGGAACCGGTTGTAACGGTTGACGTTAACGGAAGCGACGAGCGAATTTCTTGTCGCTTACAAGCTCTGGGTTTAAATTCCCGACAATATTCACTGACCGTTACCACATACGGATATGTATGCCCGTCATTACAAAATCTGACGACCTCGCCGCGCTGGCAGAACGTTTGCGCGATGAGCCCTACTTGACTGTTGATACCGAGTTTCTGCGCGACAGCACCTATTACGCCAAACTCTGCCTTGTCCAGATCGCCGGCAAGGACGAGGCCGTCTGTATCGACCCCCTCGCCGATGGCATCGACCTACAACCGCTTTTCGACCTGCTCTCCAATCCCAAGATACTCAAGGTCTTCCACGCCGCCCGGCAGGATCTGGAGATTTTCTATCAACTGATGGGAAAAGTTCCGACCCCGCTGTTTGACAGCCAGATTGCCGCCATGGTCTGTGGCTATGGCGAGAGCGTTGGCTATGAACAGCTCGTTCGGGAAATCGCTCACCAGACACTGGACAAAAGCAACCGGTTTACCGACTGGTCGCGCCGCCCCCTGACCCAGAAACAGATCAAATATGCCCTCGGCGATGTCACCCATCTGCGGGTGATCTACGAACACCTTGCCAAGCAGATCGCCAAACAGGGACGCGAGGCATGGGTGCGTGAGGAAATGGATATTCTCACCGATTCCGCAACCTATGAGATGAAACCGGAAGATGCCTGGCAGCGTCTGAAGCTGCGCAGTACCGAACCGCTGTTCGTCCTGACCGCCCAGATGCTGGCCACATGGCGCGAGACCGAGGCCCAGCAACGCAATCTGCCGCGTAACCGCGTGCTGCGTGATGATGTGATCCTCGAACTGGCGGCTCAGCGCCCGACAAATGCTGACAGCCTTGGCCGTATTCGCGGTCTCGGCGGCAATGCCAAGGGAAAAACCGGAGAAGCCCTGCTAAAGGTTATTCAACAGGCCATGGATACCCCGAGCGATAAACGTCCAAAGCTGGAGCGCAAAAAACCGATCAACAGTAAGGCAGCTGCTTCGGTTGAGTTACTCAAGGTCCTGCTGAAAGGCCGCTGTGCCGCCCATGGCGTCGCCTCAAAGATGGTTGCCACCTCTTCCGAGCTTGAGGGGCTGGCTGATTTCGCCATCAACGGCACCGGCGATGCCAAGGATATTGCCGCCCTGCGTGGCTGGCGCCGCGCCGTCTTCGGTGAGCCCGCCGAACGCCTGATGCGCGGAGAACTGGCGCTGGCGATGAAGGATGGCAAGGTGGTCGAGTTCGAGGTTTGACGCCTCCAGATTACGCTTGGGCCAACAAAAAAGCCGCTGATGCGATTATCAGCGGCTTTTGTTTGTCTGGCATCAGGGGCAACAATCAGATTTGTGCGCGTGCCTGAAAGGTATTCTCGAGCTTGGCAGGCACATGGGCTGCCGGATT
This sequence comes from Micavibrio sp. TMED2, assembly GCA_002168225.1. NCBI lineage: Bacteria > Pseudomonadati > Bdellovibrionota > Bdellovibrionia > Bdellovibrionales > Pseudobdellovibrionaceae > Micavibrio > Micavibrio sp. TMED2. Next base: position 837,260 of record NHBH01000009.1, on the reverse strand, counting down.
GCTCGCGGGGACTTCGGAGTCTCGGAAATGGCGCTTGTACAGCTCTTCCGCCGGACCGGCAGAGTTGCGGATCATGCCATGAACCCGCTGGGCCCATGGCTCAGTGCGGTATGGGGCCGAGGCGACCATGCCCAGATCAGGGCCGATACGCTTGAGGAAATCGGTCATGTCCTTGGTGGCCGGATCGGTGCTGGCACCATCGCGCTTGAGCACGGCGGCGATGCGGGCACTGAGGTCGGCAGGCTTCACGCCCGGCTCGTTGCTGTCATTGGCGACAATCTTGCTGGCTGCCGTCGCGGCGCCAATTGCCTCAAGGGTTACGGTCTCAACTGAATCTGAACGAAGAAATGCTGCGCGCATGGGGGAGAACTCCTGTTTGCGTCAATCACTCATGTTCGTATACGCCCGTTTTAAGAAAGCTGCCCATTTTTAGACAGAATTCAAAAGCTGACATCAGCAGGAGCTATGCCGCCTCGTCCGTCGAAGGCTCGATGGCCGGATTGACGCCGACAACCTTGGCAACGGCATTGAGACGCCGCTCAACCACGTCGGTCACGAGGTCGGAAAATGCCGCCGGCACCTGCAGGATCAGGCGCTTGTCATTGAGAATGAGCGGCATGTGATCGAGTACGTTTTCAGCACCGCCACACAGATTCTGCCCCAGTCTCAGTGCGTTACCGAGCAATTCCGCCTTACGATGCAGACGGTCATCCAGCACATGGGATGCAACTGCATGGGCATCGAACTTACCGCCATAGCGGCGATGCAGCACCGTTGCCAGAAAGACCCGCTCCGGGTGAGTGATGCCGACCATGGTCGAGCGCAAGACCCGCAGGAAGGCATGTTCGGCACGGTAGTCGGGGTGCTCAGCCCAACAGAAGTCACTGAGCAGACAGGACGCCCGGCGCAATCGCTCTTCCGATGCGGTCTCCTCGGGAAACAGGCTTCTGGTCCAGCGGAACAGTGCCGCCGAACCGTCAAACCGGCTGTTGCGCGCCTCGATCGAGCGGCAGGAATAGAGCAAGGGGTCAAGCGCCTGCTGCTTTGCATCCAGACGGTCGAACATCAGCCCTTCTCGCAGGCCATAGGACGAGAACGACAATTCCTTCGGTCGCAATTCCTCAAGCAATACGCGCATCAGCAGGGCAGCATGGGGAATGACATCAATCCGGCGACTGGACAGGCTCGACATCTTTTCCAACGAGCTGCGTGACTGTTTCGACAACAGATCGGTGAAATCCACCGCCTCGGCATAGGGCATGGCATAAGCATGGACGATATGGATCGGGTGCTTGACCTGCTCCATATGCGCCTTGGCAATGGCCCGCCATGCACCACCCACCGCATATAGCCGCTTGCCGCGCTTTTCCTTCAGCCAGTCACAGGCGGCAAACTGCTTGCGGATATATTCGGCTGCTTCTTTCTGGTTCTTGAAGCTATCGGGGAACTTGAACGGGCCGAGCGGCAGGCTGGTGTGATGGTGATGCTGTTGATCGGCAACCGAGACCAGCTCCAGCGACCCACCGCCGAGGTCACCGACAATGCCATCGGCATCGGGCATCCCGGCGATAACCCCCATGGCGGCAAGGCGTGCCTCTTCCTCACCCGAAATCACCTCAATATCCAGTCCGGTATCACGGTGAAGCTTATTGGCAAACTCCACACCATCTTCAGCCGTCCGCAGCGCCGCAGTAGCAGTCGCAAAAACAGTGCTTACCCCAAGCCTGGATAGCAGGCTGGAAAATCGCGTGAGTGTTTTGGCCGCCAGTGCCTTGCCCTCGGGATTAAGGTGCCCATTCTTGGCAAGACCACGGCCAAGCCCGCACATCTGTTTCTCGTTGAACAGGGTCAACGGCGTGCGATCAAGCCGATCAAAGACAACCAGACGGACGGAGTTCGAGCCAATATCGATAACGGCGATCCTGTCGTCATTATTGTCAATGGACTTGCGCGGCGCGGGGTTCTGATCTGGCATAAATACAGTGTGGTTACGGGCTGTTCCCCGTGGTCATACGGTGGCACAGCGCTGAGAGCAAGAACAGCATCGCATTAACAAACGCCGCTAGCGCCTGCGCCGTTCATCGAGGCTCAATGTCGGTGGACGGTGTTGTTCCTGCATCGCACTGCCCCGACCGGACAGGCTCGGATTGGTCATGAAGTAACGATGCGCGGAAAACCGCTCTTTCGGGTCGGCATCCTCGGGCAGATGGAACCGCTCATACTGCCCGTCAGGCTGCATCACCCAACATTGTTCGGTGTCTTTGAGATTGGCGACCATAATCTGGTTCAGCACCTGTCGGTGCACCGTCCGGTTCTCGATCGGGACCAGGGTTTCTATCCGGCGATCAAGATTGCGCGGCATCAAATCAGCCGAGGAGATCATTACCAACGCCTCATCCGACGGCAGACCACGGCCATTACCGAAACAATAGATACGGCTGTGCTCCAGATGGCGACCGACGATGGAATAGACAGTGATGTTTTCCGACAATCCCGGGATGCCGGGCCGCAGGCAACAGATGCCGCGCACAACCAGTGCGACTTTCACACCGGCATTCGATGCCTCATACAACAGATCAATCAGCGTATCATCGACCAGAGAGTTCATCTTGAACCAGATCGCTGCCGGCTCGCCCGCTTTGGCGTGCTCGATCTCCGCCTTGATTGACTGCTCAAGCTTCTCCCGCAGGTTCAGCGGTGCAATCGACAGCTTGTTCATCCGGGATGGCTTGGCATAGCCGGTCATATAGTTGAACAGCTGTGCCGCATCGTAACAGAGCATCGGATCACAGGTGAAGAATGACAGGTCGGTATAAATCTTTGCCGTGATCGGGTGATAATTGCCGGTGCCGAGGTGGACATAGGTCCGCAAACCCTGCGCTTCCTTGCGTACCACCATAGAGACCTTGGCATGGGTTTTGAGATCGGCAAAACCGAGCACCACCTGCGCGCCGGAGCGTTCAAGGTCGCGGGCCCAGCGCAGATTGGCTTCCTCATCGAACCGGGCGCGGATTTCCACCATGGCGGTAACCGATTTGCCCGCCTCGGCGGCCTCGACCAGTGCGCTGATGATCGGAGAGTCCTTACTGGTCCGGTACAGCGTCTGCTTGATCGCGATGACATCCGGATCGCGTGCCGCCTGCCGCAGGAACTGCACCACCACATCGAAGCTCTCATAGGGATGGTGGACCAGAATGTCCTTGTGCCGGATCGCGGCGAAGCAATCGCCGTTGAAATCGCGAATACGCTCGGGGAACCGGGCCTGATAGGGCGGAAACAGCAGATCCTCGCGCTCGTCGAGGATCAGCTCCTTGGTATCGACAAGGCCGAGCAGACCATCGAAGACGAAGCAATCCTCGGGATCGGCTTCCAGTTCCTCGCGCAGAAACTCACGCAGATCGGCGGGCATGCGCTGTTCAAAGGTCAGGCGGATCACCTCACCGCGCTTGCGCCGCTTCAAGGCACTCTCGAAGGTGCGGACGAGGTCTTCCGCCTCTTCATCAAGCTCGACCTCACTGTCCCGGATCACCCGGAACGCTCCACTGCCGACCAGTTCGAATGGTGGCGGGAACAGATGATACAGAAACTCGATAACCATGCGTTCAAGCAGGACAAAACGCGCGGTACCGCTGGCATCACCGGGCAACCGGATAAAGCGCGATAACCCGTTCGGCAGCGGGATCAGCGCATCCATATCCTCGTCACTGTCGGCATTGCGCAGCTTGATCGCCAGCGCAAACCCCTCATTCGGAATGAACGGGAACGGATGCGCCGGATCAATGGCAATCGGCGTCAGCACCGGGAAGAAATCGGCGAGAAACTTGTTCTCCAGCCATTTCAGGTCTTCCGGTTCGAGATCATTGGTGCGCACCACCCTGATCCCCTGCTCCGCCAGCTCCGAACGTAGGGTGCGGTAACAGGTCTGCTGATCCTGCATCAGTTCCGCCGCACGCTGGTTGATCACGGTGAGCTGTTCCGACGGGGTCAGCCCTTCCGGAGTCAGCTTCCTGAAACCTTCCGCCTTCTGACCGATCAGACCGGCCACGCGAACCATGTAGAACTCATCCAGATTGCTGGCCGAGATGGACAGGAACCGGACCCGTTCGAGCAATGGGTGGCTGGCGTTATAACTTTCCTCAAGCACCCGCTGGTTGAACGACAACCAGGACAACTCACGGTTGATAAACCGGTTGGGATCATCGGTTGCGATCGCCTCGGGCACCGGTGCATCACGACCGGTTGCTGGGCGGATTTTCAGGGCATTCTCACCCGGCTGTATCTCCGGTATCTGGTCGATAACCATATCCGGCAGCGACATATCACCATCGAAATCACCGGATTCATCCGCACTCTCATTGCTGGCTAGCGCGGGGTCGAGGGATGGTGTTTCGGTCATGCTCACAACAAAGGGGTGCTGAATTCGGCAGGCTGCAATGGTATGCTGGGAAACATATACAGGAAAACACGCCGCAATCACCAGCGCCAAACGACAGTAAAAACGGTTTTTCATCAATAAACCGCCTGAGAAAACAGACACTTGGTCAAGTTGCTTGGCTAATATTCGTTCTATCAACAAGCGATAATAAACAAACCGGAGACAGGTGAGGAAAATGTCAGAAGCAGCACAACCGGATGAGGACAGGCCGAGGCATCGGCTCATCCTCTTGCGCCACGCCAAATCGGCATGGGATCAACCGGAACTGGCCGACCATGACCGGCCACTGGCACCACGCGGGGTTCGTGCCGCCAAATCCATGGGCCTGTTCATGGCGGAACAGGGCCTGCTACCCGATCTGATCCTGTGCTCCTCAGCGACCCGCGCACTGGACACACTGGAACTGGCCGAACGCAAATGGAGTACCAGCATTACCGCCGAGATTGATCGCGGCCTGTATCTCTGTGGCGTCGAGGGTTTCATCCGGCGGCTGCGGCAGGTGGAGACGGCACCGCGCAGCATCATGATCATTGCCCACAACCCTGACTTGCATGATTTTGGCCTGTCCCTGCTCAGACCCGCCGATATGGATAGCGAGGGTGCCATTGCCATGCGCCGGAAGTACCCGACTGCCGCACTGGCCGTATTCGATCTCGACATACCGGACTGGTCCGCACTGCCCGATGCGCCAACAGGCGATCTGGCCCTGTTCCGCACACCCAAATCACTGATGGCCATGGCGGGGTAAGCGATGGCCGCATCCGGCAAGATCAGGCAGGGCGATAAAACCGGCACGGCCAAGCCAGCGGTCAGTGAAGAAATCGAACTGAAATTCACCCTGCCCCCGGCCCGGCTGAAGCAACTCGCCGAACACGGATTGCCGGACATTAAAGCCGCGGCACCCCGCGCGGTGAAGCTGATCAGCCGTTATTACGATACGCCCGACCGCCTGCTCTGGCAGAACGGCATCGCCCTGCGGGTCCGCAACAAGGGCGATCAATGGCTGCAGCACCTGAAATGGCGCGGTAGCGACAAGGGCTTTGCCGGTGGTTCACGGCGACAGGAATGGGAATGGTCGCTGAACGATGCCGAACCACGGCCCGAAATTCTCGATCTGGCATTTGGCGACAGCATCACCCTGCCGCTGGAGTGGCACCGATCACTGGAACCGGTGTTCGAGACCGATATCACCCGGCATATCCAGAATATCGACCTCAATGGCACCCTGATCGAAATCGCCTATGACCACGGCGTCCTGCGCGCCGGTGCTGCAGAACAGGTTCTGGCCGAGGTGGAGCTTGAGCTGAAAAAGGGCGATGAAAATACTCTGTACCGGCTGGCCGAAATCCTCGTCACCGCAAGCGGTGCCCGGCTGGCCGGGGGCAGCAAGGCCGAACAGGGCTACCGGCTCGCCGATGGCCGTTATCCGGTGGTGCAAAAGGCCAAACCGGCGCAACTCTCACCCACGGACAGCGCCGCCACCGCCCTTGCACGGCAAGCGGGAAAGACCCTTGGCGATCTGCTGGCCAACCAGTTTGTCGTGTTTGCCGACAGCAGCCCCGAGGGCGTGCACCAGATGCGGGTATCACTCCGCCGACTGGATGCGATCACCCGCCCCTTGCGTGCGCAACTTGAAGCCTCACCATGCGGCACCTTGCTGACCGAACTCAAATGGCTGCGCGGCAAGCTCGGCAGTTTGCGCAACTGGGATGTGTTCCTGTCCGAGACCCTGCCCGACCTCCGGCACTGTCATATGGATGATGAAGACAACATCGCTGACTACCTCCAGCCCGCCGCCGACGCCTGTCGACGTGAAGCGCGGGCAAGGCTGATCTCGGCATTGAATGACCAACGCTATGCCGATCTGCTGTTACGCCTGACGCAACTGGCCACCGGCCAGACCAGGCTGCCCAATACCATGCAACAGGAGTTCAGAGCGATTGGCTCCCGCTGGCTGATAGAACAGCTGGACCGCATGGACAGGCGCGGACAGAGGCTGCACAGCCTCAAACCGAGACGCCAGCACCGGTTCCGCCTCAAGGTCAAAAAGACGCGCTATGTCGCTGATATTGTGAGTGAACTGACTGGAACCAGTCATCTAAAAACAGCCACTAAGGCAATGGCGAAGCTGCAGGACAAGCTCGGGCAGCAGAATGATATGTTCACCGCCATCGACCTGCTGGGACGCCTCTCGGAACATGCCTCACTGCGCGGCAATCAGGATGCGGAAACAGCCCTTGGTGAACAGCAGGCGATCTGGCGAACGGCGCTGGAACATGCGGATCCAAAACTGACAAAACGCTGGCAGAAGGTCCGCCGCAAGGCCGATGACTGGATCATCGACCCGAGCCACTAGCGAAAGACAGGCAATAGATCAGAGCGTGCCCCGGAAGGCACCACCATCGAGTACCAGATTTTGCCCGTTGATGAAACCGGCCTTGTCGCTGGCCAGAAACGCACAGGCAGCACCGAACTCCACCGGATCACCGAACCGGCCCGCCGGGTTCTGCGCCATACGCTCGGCCCGAACATCGGCAATCGGTCGTCCGGTCTTGTCGGCAACGGCACCAAGGGTGCTTTTCAGCCGGTCGGTCTCGAACGGTCCCGGCAGCAGATTGTTGATCGTGATCCCGTCACCGGCCAGTTGCCGCGCCAACCCGGCCATAAAGCCGGTCAGACCGGCGCGCGACCCGTTGGACAGGCCGAGCAGCTCGATCGGTGCCTTGACCGCCGCCGAGGTGATATTGATGATCCGACCAAATTTGCGCGCCGCCATGCCATCGACAACGGCCTTGCTCAACATGATCGCGGTCAGCATGTTGGCATCGAGCGCCTTGATCCAGTCATCCCGGCTCCAGTCCCTGAAATCACCGGGCGGCGGGCCACCGGCGTTGTTGACCATAATATCCGGCGTTGGACAGGCCAGCAGTGCTGCCGCCTGTCCTTCTTCTGTTGTGATGTCACCAGCGACATAGCCAACCTTCTGACCAGTCTTCGCCTCGATCTCGCGCGCGGTGGCGATCAGCTGCGCCTCATCACGGGCGGTGATGGTAACGGCACAGCCCTCGGCGGCGAGCGCCTCGGCACAGGCGCGCCCCAGCCCCTTGCTGGCGGCACATACCAATGCTGTTTTTCCGGTCAGGCCCAAATCCATGATTTTATGCTCCCTGGCACTAAAACAATGACTGATCTTGTTCGTTCAATATTTCCCGTGCAAGCGGCACGGTAATCCGGCGGTGTTTGGCGAGCGACAGCTGATCCAGTGCCGCCACCAGATCACGAATGGCAGCATAGGAACGCTCGACCCGCGCCAGCAGGTAATCCACTACTTCCTGTCCGACGATCAACTGTCGGTCGGCAAGCTGTTTCACCAGTAGGGCTGCCATCATGGCGTCATCGGGTGCCGCCAGTGTGATAACCGGCGATGCCTTGAGCCGGGATTCCAGATCGGGCAGCGCCAATCCCCAGCGCGCTGGTTGCTGTGCCGCCGTCAGCAGCATCGAGCCACCCTCGGCCCGGACATGGTTGAACAGGTGAAACAACCCCTCTTCCGCCACCGGATCACCGACAATCCGGTCAGCCTGATCGATGGCCAGCAATGGCGGTTGTTCGCGTCCGCCGATCTCGGCAATCAGGTCAGGTGCCAGTTTCTCAACCGGCAGGTTTTCCGCACCACTCTGTTGTTGCCAGATGGTCAGGAGGTGGGACTTGCCGGCACCCGGTGGGCCGACGAGGACGATAACCGGCGCGGGCCAGTCGGGCCAACGGTCACACCAGGCGAGAGCCGCCTCATTGCTCGCCCCGACCATATAATCGTCGCGCCCGAACCGTGGCGCATTCTCCAGCGGCAGGGCGATCTGGTCGGCTGCTGAAATCGTATCAGCCATTCTCGCCTGCGCCGGTTGTCTCGCTTACCGCCGGGGCAGCCTCAACCGTTTCGCCCCCCTGATAGACGGCGGATTGCTTGTAACGACTGATACCGAAGCGGATAAGTACCCCGATAATCGCCGCAACCGGCACCGCCAGCATCAGCCCGGTAAACCCGAGCAGCGAGCCGCCAACCATCAGGGCAAAGATCACCCAGACATCATGCAGGCCGACACTGCCGCCCACCAGACGCGGGGTCAGGTAATTGCCCTCGACCAGCTGTCCGCCGAGGAAGATGGCGGCGATAATGCCAACCATGGTCGGGTCCTGAAACTGGAAGATCGCAACACCGATACTGGCAACCAGCCCGAAACCGGAACCGATATAGGGGATAAAGGACAGCAGGCCAGAGGTCAGGCCGATCACAAAGCCGAAGTTGAGCCCGGCGATGCTGAGCGCGATGGCATAGAATGAGCCGAGGATAAAGCAGACGGTCAGCTGTCCGCGCACAAAACCGGCCATGGTCCGGTCAATATCCTGCAGGATACCGCGAATGGTCGGCGCATGTTCCTTTGGCAGCAGGTCGTCAACAATTTTGGTTATATGCGGCCAGTCACGCAGCATGTAGAAGGCCACGAGCGGGGTCAGCAGAACCACCGACAGGATATTGGCAATCGCCGCACTGCTGGTGACAATCCCCTCGATCAAGCCGCCGATCCATGACAGGAACGAACCGGCATAGTTACCAGCGGCACTGCGCAGCCGCTCCACATCTTCGCTTGAGAACTGGGCGGTAATATCGGCAATCCGGGGACCGATCACATCCTTGATCTGTCGGGTATATTCCGGGATGGCGGCAATCAGGTCGGCCACCTGCTGCTTGATCAGCGGTGCCGCAATCAGGATCAGCAGGATAAAGGCGAGACCAAAGCTGCCGAGCACACAGAGCACGGCGAGCCAGCGCGGCATGCGCCCAGCCGCCAGTTTCTCCACCACCGGGTCGAGCAGATAGGCGAGAGCAATACCGGCAACAAATGGCAGCAGCACATCATTGAGCAGCCAGACCAGCGCGATGAAGACGAGCGCCGCCAGTCCCCAGAACCGCAGCTGGTCCTTGGCCGGGATGGTTGCCTTGCGCGGTGGCTGGGTATCTGGATCAAGCATGGTCTGGTAGCACTATGTTAGGGGCAGCAGAAAGGTTGGCTCAGGACCGTGACAGGGTCAGCAGATAGGTCGGGGTCGAGATCACTGCCCCCTGACGCTGGGGATCATTGATCGCATTGGTCACCGGATCGATCAGGCGTGGCTGGCTGCGGGTCAGATCGCCATCAAGGGATGGATCGACCGACAGCGCCTCCGCCGACAGGTTCAGGCCCTTCTGGGCCAGCAGGCGACGCAGCTCTCCGACACTGCCAAGATGGTCAACGGCGATGCGGGCACGGTTCTTGGCCATGGACAGGATCGTGACACCGGAAATCGCGGTCTCGCTCGCCAATAGGCGCTGTACCTGACGCCATTCGCCGAGGGAACTGATCGCCACCGCCATATTGATACGCCCGCTCTCGGTCGACAGGGTCACGACACTGGCCTGTTTCCAGGCACGGTTCAGGCGATCGAGTACTGCGGCACGGGCGCGGTACATGAGTTCAGTTTCGCTCTCCCCGGCATTTGCCGACAGGGTGATCGAGGTGGTGTCGATCAGGCCGAAGATACGTTCACCGGCCCGTACGCCCTCACCCCGGATGGCACGCCCGAACTCGGTATATTCCACGGCAAGACGCAGCGGCGCTGTATCTGACGCCGGGATCACACGGGCCGCCGCAACCAGAACCGATTCCGCACCATAGCGGTTGCGCAAATTGACAATCGCCTCTTCCGACCCGGCCATGACCTGATCCACATTGCCTGCCACCATATCATTGAGGCCGCCGGACGGTATCATCAGGCTCAGAAGCTGATACTGGCCGGATGCGTTCTGCCAGATATCGCGCCACGGGTTCGGGGAGTCCCAGAGCCGGTTGCCGAAATCACCCTGCAGTACCGGCAGCACCAGCATCGGCGGGCGGAACGCTTCGGAGAACCCGACACCGTTCTCCCGCAGGAAGCGACGGATCTCCTGTGGTTTGAACTGGACCGTAAACTCGCCGAGATAGCGAACATTGGAGCTGCGCTCACCGGCAATCTCGAAATTCTCCACCAGATTGCCCGGATTGGCCTCGGCCAGTTTCGAGGCACCGACACTATCCAGCAGGGTCAGACGCTGCAGCAGGATTGAGAGCGCACGATTCTGCGCCTGTGCGATGGCCTGCTCACGTGCCTGCACGGCGTTCTTGGCCGTAACATCCACATTGATGCCGGAAACGGTATGCAGGGTTGCAAGCGACGGTTCAGCCTTGGCAAAGCCGGAAAAACCGAGCACAACCACGAGGAACAGGGCGCCAGTCAACAGGGCTGGTATCTGATTTTTTACTATTCTCATCACGCAAAGCATCTGCGGCCATTGCATTGGCCGTAAGGTCCGTTATGTTCGCGGGCACTATAACAGCCACCCATTTGTCAGCCAGCTATAACCCACCGTGACACAAGAAACTAGAACCAGTCAGACATACCGCGATGCCGGGGTCGATATCGATGCCGGAAACGCACTAGTCGAGGCAATCAAGCCACTCGCCCGTTCAACCGCCCGTCCCGGTGCCGATGGTGCCCTCGGTGGCTTTGGCGCGGCCTTTGATCTGAAGGCTGCCGGTTACAAGGACCCGATACTGGTCGCCGGAACCGACGGTGTCGGTACCAAGCTGAAACTGGCGATTGAAAGCGATACCCACCACACGATCGGCATTGATCTCGTCGCCATGTGCGTCAATGACCTCGTGGTACAGGGTGCCGAACCGCTGCTGTTCCTCGACTATTATGCCACCGGGCGTCTGAGTGTTGAAACCGGCCGCGCAATCCTGAGCGGTATCGCCGAGGGTTGCCGCCGCGCCAACTGCGCACTGATCGGTGGCGAGACCGCCGAGATGCCGGGTCTCTATGACAAGGATGATTACGACCTCGCGGGCTTTTCTCTCGGCGCGGTTGAGCGTGAGGAAATGCTGAAAGGCGACCTCACCCGTCCTGGTGATGTTATGTTAGGCATTGCCTCTAACGGCTTGCATTCAAACGGTTTTTCTCTTGTGCGCCAGGTTATCGAGCAGCAGGGTCTGAGCCTCGACGCACCGGCGCCATTTGATGCCGGACAGAGCCTCGCCAGCGCCCTGCTCGCCCCGACCAAAATCTATGTGCGTTCCTGCCTCGCTGCCTTCAGAACCGGGCATGTGCATGGCTTCTGTCACATCACCGGCGGCGGGTTGCCCGAGAACATGCCACGCATCATGCCCGATGATGTGACCGCCGTTTTCGACATGAACAGCTGGAAACCGGCACCGGTATTCGGCTGGCTGTCAAAGGCCGGAAATATCGTCCCGACCGAAATGCTCCGCACCTTCAACTGCGGTATCGGCATGGTTGTGACCGTGCCCGCCGATCAGGCCGATGCGGTCAGCGCCGTGCTGAAACAGAATGGCGAAACCGTCATGAAAATCGGTCGCATTGAGCAACGCGACGGCGATGAGCCACAGGTTCGCTACGAAAATCTGGATGCAGACTGGCTTGCCTGGGAGCCTGCCGCATGAGCAAGCCCCAAACGAAGAAGCGCGTCGGGGTGCTGATCTCTGGTCGCGGCAGCAATCTGCAATCCCTGATCGATGCCGCCCGCGCCGAACAGTACCCGGCGGAAATCGCCCTCGTTATCTCTGACAAACCCGATGCCTATGGCCTGCAACGCGCCAAAGAGGCAGGAATTGAAACCCGGGTGATCGAGCGCAAGGATTTTGCTGACAAACCGGCCTTCGAGGCTGCGATTGACGACAGCCTGCGTAGTGCGGATATCGAGATTGTCTGCCTCGCCGGGTTCATGCGCCTGCTCTCGCCATGGCTGGTGGATCGCTGGCTCGGCAAGCTGATCAATATCCACCCGAGCCTGCTGCCTTCGTTCAAGGGGCTGGATGCGCAGGGTCAGGCGATCCGCGCCGGAGTGCGCATTGCCGGTTGTACCGTGCATTTCGTCACCGCCGAGATGGATGGCGGGCCGATCATCCAGCAGGCCTCGGTTCCTGTGCTCACTGACGATACCCCCGACAGCCTGAGCGACCGGATTCTAACGCTTGAGCACAAGATTTACCCGGAAGCGCTGGCCATGCTGGCCAATGGCGGGGTCACCCTCGACCGGAACCGCGCAACCTTCGCGTAAAAGATCACTAACCGGTACCTGTTTGGCTTGCATGGCTCGCCGACAGGCACCATAAATCAGTCATGCGGTGTTCAGACACCGTAACCCGTTACACAAATTCATTTGCAGGTAGACAGACAATGGCCGGTACACAACAACCACAACAGGTTTCAGCCGAAGATCTCGAGCGCGCCCAGAATGGCTGGAAGTGGTTCACCAAGGTTTCAACCTATGCCACCATCGCTGTGGTTATCGTAGTTGCGCTTATGGGCATTACCCTGCTCTAAAACAATCCCATAAGACATTGTTGCAAAACAAAAAGGCGACCGGATATCCGGTCGCCTTTTCTTGTTTCACATCACTGGAAGCAACGATCAGCCGACAATCTCGGTCTGGGCGAAGAAGTAGCTTACTTCGCGGGCTGCGCTTTCTGGTGAATCAGAGCCGTGAACCGAGTTTGCCTCAATGCTCTCGGCGAAATCCTTGCGGATGGTGCCCGGATCGGCGTTCTCAGGGTTGGTTGCACCCATGATCTCGCGATTTTTGGCAATGGCGCCTTCGCCTTCCAGAACCTGCAGAACAACCGGACCGGAAATCATGAAGGTCACCAGATCACCGAAGAAAGGACGCTCGCTGTGCTCGGCGTAGAAGCCTTCGGCTTCAGCCTTGGTCAGCTGGGTCCGCTTCTGAGCGACGATGCGCAGGCCGGCATCTTCAAAACGGGTGTTGATCTTGCCGGTCAGGTTACGACGGGTGGCATCGGGTTTGATAATTGATAATGTGCGTTCGACCGCCATGGGGACGCTCTCTCATGCTAGTTGGATTGATGGGAAGCACGGGTCGAACAGTGTTGATCGCCCGACCACTTGTTTAACGGGGCGGTTATATCCATGGGAAGGCGCTGCCGCAAGCCTCAGATGGATTATGCATCCGGGCTATGCGCCGCCTTCTGTTCCCAGCCGCCATTCGGGGTTTCCTGCCAGTAGCTGAGCGCGAAACCGGCATCCCGGTAACTGACCCAGCGCTGGCGGGCATCGGCCACCGCCTGCTCGTTCTGGCCATCGAACAGATCACAGCACATGGCATAGGGCCCGATGGCCGCCGCATCGGCGGTTGCCCCGTCGATCTGCAGCAGAATATCAGCGGCATTCGGCGGCACGCCATCAGTGCCCAGCTGGTCGGTGAGCCAGATCGGCTGGTCAGCAATATGCGCCTCCGCTGCCGCATCACCGGCCAGACCATGCGGCAGAAAGCCGTTCGGATTACCGGCCCAGAGCGCCTTGTCGAGCGAAGCTAGATGTTCCGGCAAACCGCCATAGACAAGTGCGCGCTGACCACGATCCATGATGCGTTGCAGGATCATGCCCAGCGCCCGCTCCACCGGCATACGCTGCAGGTGATAGAACCGTATCTCGGTCGGCGATTTTACATCAGACATTCAGAACAAGACCTTGAATGTGCTTACTTTTCGTAATTGTCCCGGACCAGCTGATCAAGCAGACGGACACCAAATGCCGTGCCACCCTTGGGCGTACGCGGCGTGGTCTTTTCTGACCAGGCCATACCGGCAATATCCAGATGCGCCCATGGCACCTCACGGACGAAGCGCTTGAGGAAATGTGCCGCCGTGGCACTGCCCGCGTCACGCCCGCCGATATTCTTCATATCGGCAGCAGCGGTATCCAGCATCTTGTCATAGGCATCGTCCAGCGGCATGCGCCAGACCTTCTCGCCTACCGTTGACCCGGCCGCGCTCAACCGCCCGGCCAGTTCGTCATTGTCGGTGAACATACCGGCAAATTCCTTGCCGAGCGCTACCAGAATGGCGCCGGTCAGGGTTGCCAGATCGACCATGAATTGCGGCTTGAAGCGATCTTCGGTGTACCAGAGGGCATCGGCCAGAACCAGACGGCCCTCGGCATCGGTATTCAGCACCTCAATCGACTGGCCGGAGAGCGAGCCGATGATGTCGCCCGGACGGGTTGCCTTGCCCGATGGCATGTTCTCCGCCAGCGCGATAACACCGACCGCATTGACCTTGGCCTTGCGCCCGGCAAGTGCCGCCATGACGCCGACCACCGCGGCAGACCCGGCCATATCCCATTTCATGTCGCCCATACCGGCAGGCGGCTTCAGTGAAATACCACCGGTATCGAAGGTGATGCCCTTGCCGACAAAAGCCACCGGCGCGGTCGAAAACTCTTTTTCTTTCTTGGACTTGCCCTTCGACTTTGAAGCCTTGCCGCTCTCCAGCCCCTTGTACTTCATCACCACAAGGGCGCTGTTGCGGTCACTGCCCTGCCCAACGGCGAGCAATGCCTTGAAGCCCTGTTTCTCAAGCTGCTTCTGATCCAGCACCTCGACCTCGAGACCCAGCTCCTCGAGCTTGGCAACGCGCTTGGCGTACTCGTCAGGATAGAGCTCATTCGGTGGTTCACTGACCAGATCACGGGCATAATGCACGGCATCGGCCACGGCCTCATAGCCGGTGTAAAGCGTCCGCGCCTTCGCCGCACCATCAGCGACAATTTTCAGTTTTTTCAGCCCCTTGTCTGACTTCTCTGATTTCTTGTCAGCTTTTTTGGTCTTGTACTTCTCAAAGCTGTAATCGCGCAGCGCACAGCCGAAACCGATGCGGGCGGCCAGTTCGGTCAACTCGATGGCGATATCGTCCGGTGCTTCAAGCAACAGGGTCGCGTCGGTTACCTTGATCTCACCAAGGCTGGCGAACAATCGGCCACCGGCCTCTTCTGCCGCCATATCGGTAACAGCGCTGGCCTTGCCGAGGCCGACCAGCACCAACTCGTCATAATCGAGCCCTGATGGCTTGGTCACCACCTGCACCGAACCTGCGGTACCGGTGAAGTCACGCCGTTTCATGACCGCGGAAATATAGCCGCCGGAAGCCTCATCCAGTTCCTTTGCCGCCGTTCCGAGGACAGAATCGGCAAATACAGGGATGACCAGACTGCCGGATTTAGGCAGGGAACGATCCGAGAAACTAACTTTCAACAAGGCAAAAACCCCTCAATCAAGAACCGGTGGCGAGACTGGAGAGCTGTAAAAATCCCAGCTTTCCCTAGCCTGACAATGATTTATGCACCATATGGGACCTGAGAACCGGTCCCGGCAGGATGATAGAGAATAACGGCTGCACGCAATCAGACGATGCCCGTAACGCTCTAATTTGCTAATACCGCCATAGGGTAGCCATGTTTGGCGGTGAAACAAGCATTCGCTTGGGCCAACCGCATAAAAACGCCGGGCCCGAGACAAAATGCACGGCAATCCATTTGTGACCGCAGCTGTGATCACAGATCTGATGCCGGACCCGCTACAGAGACGAATTAGAAGTGCCGCGTCTGTACAGTTACATTCTGACCCTGCTGATGACAGCGACCGGGCTGATTCTGATCACGCTGGCGGTTGCCCTGTGGTTGACCCAGTCCCTGCGGTTTCTCGAACTGGCGGTCAATGGCGGGGCCGGACTGGCCGAGTTTCTGGCACTGGTTCTGTTCACCCTGCCCAACTTCCTGACTGTACTGTTGCCGATCGCAGCCGGGGTCGGAATTGTGTTTGTTTACAACAAATTGCTCAACGATTCTGAACTTGTTGTCATGCGTGCCGTCGGCATCAGCCAGTGGACACTGGCCCAACCTGCCCTGTTCCTGTCGATCGGCATCATGCTGGCCCTCATGGCCCTGCACACCTATGCCCAGCCGAGCGCCAAATGGCAATTCACCCTGCAGCAGGAACAGCTGGCGGCACAGTTCTCCGATGTCCTGATCCGCCCGGGCGTCTTCAACTCCCTCGGCGGCAACATGACCCTCTATGTCCGCGAACGTGAGGAGCGCGGCGTTCTGCATGGCATCGTGTTTCAGGACACCCGCGATCCGGCAAAGCCGGTGGTGATCATGGCCGAGCGCGGCCAGCTGCGCGAAGGGCCACAGGGGCCACAGGTCATCGTGTTCAACGGTGTCAGGCAGGAAGAAACCGAGCAGCCGGGCCGATTGCAGCAGCTCTCGTTCGACCGCTACACCATCGACCTCGCCCTGTTTACCAAGAATGCCGAAGAACCGATCCCGGAAATCGGCGAGCGTACCCTGTGGCAGCTGCTGTTCCCGAAAGAACCGACCGATGCGGAAACCATGCGCCGCTATCGGGCCGAGGCACACAGCCAGCTGTCGCAACCGCTCTATGGCCTCGCAATACCACTCAGCCTGCTGGCGATCCTGCTGACCGGTGAATTCAACCGACGCGGGCAGTCAAAGCGGGTTTCCTTTGCCTTTCTGATGCTGATCATTCTGGAGGCGGCTACCCTCGGCCTCAGCGATGCGGCCAATCGCGGCTGGTGGGGTGTCACGCTGATGTATGCCGTACCGCTGACCGCAACCGCTGTCTCCCTGCTGGTGCTGACCGGCTCCCTGACCCGGTTGCTGCACCGGAAGCCACCACCGGCACGCGGCAATGATGGCGATACCGGCCATACGTCCGGCTCAACATCGCTTGGCCCGCGCCCGGCCTATGCCCCACAGCGGGAGGGTTAGGCCATGCTGAACAAACTGCCGCTCACCCTGTACCGCTATATCGGTCGTACCTTTGCCGGTTACGTGGCGTTGATGCTCGGTATGCTGCTCGGCGTTGTGCTGCTGTTCGATACCCTTGAGCTGTTCCGGCGGGCCTCGAAGAAGGCGGAACTGGACATCTTTGCCGTTCTGCAGATGAGCCTGCTGAAACTGCCCGAGGTCGGCCAGCAGATCATCCCGCTCGCCATCCTGTTCGGCGCCATGTACGCGTTCTGGAAGCTGACCCGCAGTCAGGAGCTGATCGTCGCCCGCTCCGCCGGGGTTTCGGCCTGGCAGTTCCTGTTGCCGGCACTGGTGATCGGTCTCGGCTTCGGCATCGTCAAGATCACGGTTATCAATCCGTTTTCCTCGGTCCTGATCACCAAATTCGTGGAACAGGAAAACCGCTATTTCCGGGGCCAGACCAGTGGGATCAACCTCGCCGCCTCCGGTCTCTGGCTGCGTCAGGCCAATCCGCAGGGCGAAACCATCATCCATGCCGAAAATATCAAGCCGGAAACCATGGAGATCAGCGACGCGGTCGCCCTGTTCTTCGAGGGCGACCAGTTCATGGGCAGGCTCGATGCCACCTATGGCCGTCTGGTCAATGGCGAATGGCAGTTCGGCCATGCCTGGATCAATGAACCCGGGCGTGCGCCGGTCGAGGTTGAGGGCTATCGCATCAACACCGATCTCACCGCCAATACGATCGAGGAAAGTTTTGCCCAGCCGGACCAGATTTCCTTCTGGGCGCTGCCTGACTATATCAGGACGCTGGAGGAAACCGGCTTCTCCGCCATCCGTACGCGACTGCATTATTACGGCCTGCTCGCCGAACCGCTGCTGTTCGCGGGCATGGTGCTGATTGCCGCCGCCTTCTCGCTGCGCCCGCCGCGGCGTGGCGGCACCTTGATGCTGGTCGCCGCAGGGCTTATGACCGGTTTCGGCTTTTTCTTCCTGCGCGATCTGGCACAGGCTCTCGGCACATCGGAAACCATACCACCAACAATCGCCGCCTCTATCCCGGCCATCTGCAGCATCCTGACCGGCCTCGCCGCCCTGCTGCAATCTGAGGATGGATAGCAAAAAACACGCAACAGAAAAACCAAAAACAATGTTCAGAAACACCAAACAACACATTGTAAAGGCGATATTTTTAGCCATCGCCTTCAGCGCATCACTGGCCTTTGCAGCCCCGCCTGCTCATGCGCAGGTAGCGGGCATTGCCGCCGTGGTCAATGACGATGTGATTTCTTTCTCCGACCTGCGTGACCGCATGGCCATCGCCATCAGCGCTGCCGGCTTGCAGGACAGCGAGGAAATCCGCGCGCGGCTGCAGCCACAGGTGGTCCAGACCCTGATCGACGAAAAACTGAAGCTGCAGGAAGCCAAGCGCCTCGAACTTCAGGTCACGGAAGAAGAGCTGGATGAGGAACTGCGCCTCATGGCCGAACGCAACAGCATGACCCCGGAAGGCTTTGCAAGCATGATCAATGGTCTCGGCATTCCCATGTCGAGCCTGCGGGACCAGATGCGTGCTGACGTGGCATGGCGCAAGGTAATTCAGGCGCGCCTGAACCGGCAGGTGTCGATCAGCAAGGATGACATCGCAATTCGTCGCGACCAGATCCGCCAGCAACAGACCCAGACCGCCTATCTGGTACAGGAAATCTTCCTGCCGGTCGATGATCCGTCGCAATCCCAACAGGTAGAAGCCCTCGCCCGGCGTCTGCTGGAGCAGATCCGTCAGGGCGCGCCCTTCGTCGCCGTGGCCGCCCAGTTCTCCCGTGGTGTCGGCGCGCAGAATGGCGGCAGCCTCGGCTGGGTCCAGCCCGGTCAGCTTGCGCCCGAGCTTGACGCGATCCTGCCGCGTATTGGCGTCAACCGGATCAGCCCACCGGTACGCACTCAGGACGGCTGGCACCTGCTCGCCATCCGTAATGTCCGCGAACCTAAGGCCGCCGAGAATACCAAGGTCAGCCTGAAACAGCTGATTTTTGAGCCGGTTGAGGGACAAAGCGCCAGCGAGCGTATTGCAGCCGCAGCCACTGCCGCCAAGAACATTGCTGACTGCGATGCCATGCAGGCAGCGATTGATGCCTCATCATCCAACCTATCGAGCGATATGGGCGAGGTTACGCTCGGCAATCTCAACCCGACGTTTCAGGCCGCCGTATCCAACCTCTCGGTCGGCCAGATCAGCGCGCCACTCAACCTCGGTGAGATTGCCGCCCTCGTCATGGTTTGTGGCCGTGAGGAAGGCGATCTGACCCTGCCGAGCGACACCGAGATCGAGAACACCCTCAGCCTTGAGCGTCTCGACCTGCTGCAAAAGCGCTATCTGCGTGATCTGCGCTCCGCCGCCTATATCGACCGGCGCACAGCAGAAGAGTAAGGCAGCAGGCAACAGGGCATGATGAAACCGCTTCTTGTCACCATGGGCGACCCGGCCGGGATCGGCGGGGAAATCCTGTTGCGCGCCATCGCCGATGCGCGGCTGAAGACCGGCGATCGCCCGGTCATTGCCCTTGATGACCCTGACCGCCTCAACAAACTCAAACAGCAGTTGGGGATCGACACGGCAATCAATGTGCTTGATGCCACCGATACGTTGGACAGCATTCCTGAAGCAAAATCCGACACACTGCATGTCTGGCCGCTGCCGATGCCAGTTGCCGCAGAGCCAGGCAAACCATCGAGCGACAATGCCGCCGCCATTCTGGCCAGTATCGAGCGCGCTGTTGCCGCAACGCTCGATGGCCACGCTGCCGCTGTCATTACCAATCCGATCGCCAAAGACGTGCTGATCCGCGCCGGGTTCAGGCATCCGGGCCATACCGAGTATCTGGGACAGCTCGCCGAGGATGCGGGACATACTGTGCGCCGTCCGGTCATGATGCTGGCGGGACCGTCTCTCCGCACCATACCGGTTACCGTGCATATCGCGCTCGCCACGGTGCCGTTGGTGCTCAACACCGATCTGATTATCGAAACGGCGGAGATTGCCGCTGCCGACCTCACGGCGAATTTCGGCATCACCCACCCACGCCTCGCAATTTCCGGCCTCAACCCCCATGCCGGGGAAAGCGGCCTCATGGGCAAGGAGGATGACGAGATCATCAAACCCGCCATTGCCGCGCTGCAGGCCAAGGGCATTGATGCCAACGGCCCCTTCCCCGCCGATACCCTGTTTGAACAGAGCAAGCGCAGCTTCTATGATGTGGCGCTCTGCATGTATCACGATCAGGCGCTGATCCCGGTAAAGACACTGGATATGGCGAATACGGTGAATGTCACGCTTGGCCTACCGTTTATCCGTACATCACCGGATCACGGCACCGCCTTCGACATTGCCGGCAAGGGTATTGCCCAACCGGACAGCCTGATTGCGGCGATCAATATGGCGGCAGAGATGGCCGATAAGGGCGAGCATGACAATGACCACTGATCTTGCCAGCCGTATTGCCCATGTGGAGGCCATGCCCAAGCTCAGCGATCAGTTGCAGAGCGAGGGGCTGTGGGCGCGCAAATCCTTCGGCCAGCATTTCCTGCTCGACCTGAACCTGACCCGGCGGATCGTGCGTGAAGCCGGGCTGACACCGGCAATCAATGCCATCGAGATCGGCCCTGGCCCCGGTGGCCTGACCCGGGCACTGGTCGAGGCTGACCTCGCCAGCTTTATCGCCATCGAACGCGACGAACGGTTTGTCGCCTTCCAGCAACCGCTGGTCGATGCCTGCGACGGCTTTTTCCGGGTGATCTCCGCCGACGCCCTGACCGTGAACCTCGTTGAGGCAGTACCGGCCCCACGGGCGATCGTCGCCAATCTGCCCTATAATGTGGGCACGCCGATGCTGATCAACTGGCTTGGCCAGATGCCGGAATTTCACTCACTGACCCTGATGTTCCAGCGTGAGGTTGCCGACCGGATAGCCGCTGCGACCGGCAGCAAGGCCTATGGCCGGTTGTCGGTGCTGGCGCAGCTTTGTGCCAATGTCAGCTATGTTATGACCATCCCGGCCCGTGCCTTTACCCCGCCGCCCAAGATCGACAGTGCCGTTGTCCGCCTGACGCCGCGCGAGCCGGGTCTGTCACGCGAAGAATTTTCCGCACTGGAAAAGGTAACAGCAGCCGCTTTCGGTCAGCGGCGCAAGATGCTGCGCAGCAGTCTGAAAACCGTGTTCGATGATCCGGTTGCAGCACTGGAGGAGCTTGGCATCAAACCCACGGCCCGTGCGGAAGAAATCGCACCGCCGGACTTCCTGCGCATCGCACAGATGCGTGTCGGGACAACAGCGGGCTAGAGCTAGCAGCCCTGCTGCAACTGCCGGACGAAGTCGATCAACCCGCTCTGACGCACGCGCTTGAGGCGTTCGGCCTCGATAATGGTCTGCACCCGCTCAACGCTCAGATCCAGATTGTGATTGATGATCACGTAATCATATTCCGAATGGTGGCTCATCTCGCCAGCCGCCTTGCCCATGCGCTTGGCGATCACCTCGGCACTGTCCTGTGCCCGTGCCTTCAGGCGGCGCTCCAGTTCATCCGCTGAGGGCGGCAGGATGAAGACCGTAACGAGGTCCGGGCGGGCACTGTCCGCCATCTGCTGCGTCCCCTGCCAGTCAATATCAAACAGGATATCCCGACCGGCACTCAGGGCCGCCTCAACCGGCGCTTTTGGCGTGCCGTAATAGTTGCCAAAGACCATGGCATGTTCGAGCAACTGGTTATGCTCCACCAGCAGCCGGTACTCTTCCTCGGTGACGAAGTAATAGTCGCGACCATCCTCCTCACCCGGACGCATCGGGCGGGTGGTGACGGAGATCGACAGCGCCATTCCCGGATTATCGGCCAGCAGGCGGCGTGAGATGGTGGTTTTTCCCGCTCCCGATGGCGAGGACAGCACCAGCATCAGGCCGCGACGCTTGACCCCGGGCGCGGCAATCGCGCCCTCACGGTTCGGCACCTCAGAGCCATCGCCCAAGGGCATGGAGTTGAAGCGCTTTGTCAGGGCGACAAGCGCCTCGGGCAGGCCGTTTTCAGCGGTATTGGCAGTGGTCTCGGTCATGGGGCACGCGGTAGCTCAGAGGGTCATAGCCTGTTATTCAACATTTTGAACCTGTTCGCGCAACTGATCGATGACAGTTTTCAGTGCAAGACCGGTTTTTGTCATGCCGGTCGTGCTGGATTTCGAGCACAGGGTATTAGCTTCCCGGTTGAATTCCTGTGCCAGAAAATCGAGCCGCCGCCCGATACCGCGCCCCTCACCCAGCAACTCGTCTAGGCTCGCCATATGGGCCTTCAGCCGGTCGATCTCCTCACGCACATCGGCCTTGGTCGCGAGCATAACGACTTCCTGCGCCAGGCGTTCCTCGGCAATCGAGACATCCGTCTCTCTGGTAAGTTCTTCAATACTTTGGGTCAGTTTGCTGCGCAGTTCGTCCGGTATGGTCCGGGCCTGACCCTCCGCCTGTACAATCAGGTCACCGAGGGTTTGCCGGTGCCCCTTCAGGATATCGTGCAGAGCCGAACCCTCGGCACGGCGAGCGGTCTGCAGGGCACTGATCAGCGCCTCGATATCCGTTGTGATTGATGCTTGAACCGCCTCGATTGTCGTCTCGAGCTGGCGGGTCGGTTCTGCCTCTTCCAGCACACCGCGAATGGTCAGAATATTGTCGAGACTGACCGTCTGGCCGGTAATGGCAGCGGCCTTGTCGGCAATTTCGGTCAGTTGCCGGACCAGTGATTCGTTTAGCGACATGGCGGTATCGGCCTGATCGCTCTCGATCTGAACCGAGATCGAAACATTGCCCCGGACCAAATGCTTGCGGCACTGCTCCTTGATGATCCCATCGAGCACGTCCCAGCCGGATGGCAGGCGCAGCTTGATATCAAGGCCACGGCCATTGACGCTGCGCGCCTCGAACGTCCAGCGCACGCCCTCGGCACCACCGGCGATATTGGCGTATCCGGTCATACTGGATACCGGTGCGGAGGCAGTCTTATCAGTCATGGGTCAGTTTCCGTTCCGCGCAGCCCTGGCCCGCGCGATGTTCCGTTTATGCTCGTCATAGGTGACGGCAAAGGCGTGACCACCGCTGCCATCGGCGACGAAGAAGATGTAATTATGGCTGTCGGGATTAAGCACGGCCTCAATCGACGCCCGACCCGGATTGGCAATCGGTCCCGGCGGCAGTCCGGCAATCCGGTAGGTGTTATAAGGGTGATCGAACTTCCAGTCGGCGCGGGTCAGCATTCGACCCAGCGGCTGCTGCCCGTCGGTCAGGGCATAGATCACGGTCGGGTCCGATTGCAGTTTCATACCGCGCTTCAGGCGATTGACGAAGACAGCGGCAACCTTGGCCCGCTCGGCATCGAGGCCGGTTTCCTTCTCCACGATGGAAGCCAGTGCTAGCGCCTCTTCCTTGGTGTTGAACGGCAAGCCCTCGACGCGGCTGTCCCACAACGCATCAAGGGTGTTACGCATGGCCTGTTCCATGCGTGAGACCAGTTCCTGCCGATCATCATCACGCTGGTAGTTATAGGTCTCGGGCAAGAGCCAGCCTTCCGCTGGCGGGGCAGTGATCTCGCCACTCAACCGGTCATCAGCTTCCAGCCGGTCGAAAACCTCACGGTTGGTCAGACCCTCGGGAATGCGCTGCTGATAGATAACCACATCGCCTTCCTCCAGCAGCGCCAGCGCACCGCGCGGGCTGGTGCCGGGGCTGAAACTGTACTCACCGGCCTTGAGGTTGCGGCCCATATCGTTGAGCCGGGCCCAGAGCACCAGACGCTGCGGATGCTCGATTACCCCGGCAGCCTGCAGGCTTTCGGCAATCGAGGACAGTCCCTGTCCGGATTTGATAACAACGGTCGTCTGCTGGCTGAGCGGCCCGGCGCGGAAGGCCCAAGCGTTGATCCAGGCAAAGCTGCCGGCAATGACCGAGGCGACAACAATCGCCACCACGGCAAAGCCCAGAATCACAAAACGCCATAGCCGTGACTTGCGCGGCCGTGGCGTTTCAGTGGTTTCGGGTTCTGGCACTTCCGGCGTTGTCGTTTGATCCGTGTCGGTCATCAGAAGGCTCGGATAGTGTGTCCAGTGATCAGCTGGCGGCTTTGAAGATCAGGCTGGCATTGGTGCCGCCGAAGCCGAAGCTGTTGGACAGCGCCACATCAATCTTACGCTCTTTTGCCTTCAGAGGCACCAGATCAATCCCGGCAAGACCGTCTGACGGGTCCTTGAGGTTCAGGGTCGGCGGTGCCACCTGATCCCGGATCGCGAGGACCGAGAAGATTGCCTCAACCGCACCGGCAGCACCAAGCAGGTGACCGATGGCTGATTTGGTCGAAGAGATGCTCACATGGTCATAGTCATTGCCAAGCAGGCGACGAACCGCGTTGATCTCGATTTCATCACCGAGCGGAGTCGAGGTGCCGTGCGCATTGACGTAATCAACGTCAGAAGAGTTCAGACCGGCACGCTTGAGCGCGGCCTTCATGGCGCGGTAACCGCCATTGCCATCCTCGGCTGGTGCCGTCACATGGTGGGCGTCACCGGACATGCCGTAGCCGACAACCTCGGCATAGATTTTGGCACCGCGCTTTTTCGCGTGCTCATATTCTTCCAAGACGACGACACCGGCGCCCTCCCCCATGACAAAGCCATCGCGGCCCTTGTCAAACGGACGCGAAGCCTGTTCCGGCGTGTCGTTGTAGCTGGTGGACAGGGCACGGCAAGCGGCGAAACCGGCAATGCCGAGGCGGTTCACCGCGGCTTCTGCACCACCGGCAACCATCACATCGGCATCGTCGAGCGCAATCATCCGGGCCGCATCACCAATGGCGTGGGCACCGGTTGCACAGGCGGTTACGACAGAATGGTTCGGGCCACGGAAACCGTAGCGGATGGATACCTGACCGGACGCCAGATTGATCAGACAGGCCGGGATAAAGAACGGCGACAGACGGCGCGGTCCCTTGGTGTCCATGATGCGGGAACTCTCGTCGATGGTACCGAGACCACCGATACCGGAACCGATCATGACGCCGGTACGGTCCTTGTCCTCATCATCCTCCGGCAACCAGCCGGAGTCTTTTACCGCCTCATCGGCTGCCGCCATGGCGAGCACGATGAAACGGTCATTTTTGCGACGGTCCTTGGCTGCCATGGCAGCATCGGGATCGAAGCCGTGATCGCCCTCGGACACATCAGGCACGGTACCGGCAATCCGGCACGGCAGGTCGCTGGCATCAAAGCTATCAATAGGCCGGATACCGGAATTACCGGCAATCAGGCGGTCCCAGCTGGAGACAACAGAGCCACCAAGCGGTGACACCATGCCAAGTCCAGTTACCACGACGCGTCGCATAACGATCAATTCCCTGAGATTTACATGCAGGTCCAAGCAGGGCCCGGTCCGGGCTTACACCCAGACCAGTTCCCAAAGCTTAGGAATCAGAGTTGGCTTTGATGAACTCGACAGCATCGCCGACGGTCAGAATTTTTTCTGCCGCATCGTCGGGGATCTCGACACCGAACTCTTCTTCAAACGCCATGACCAGCTCAACGGTATCAAGGCTGTCTGCGCCAAGATCATCAATGAAGCTGGCGTTTTCACTTACTTTGTCTTCCTCAACACCGAGGTGTTCAACAACGATCTTCTTAACGCGTTCGGCAATATCGGCCATCGCTATAGGTCCTTCTACTAGTCAGAATTGTCTCGAAACGGACAGTGGAGGCAGCTCATACGAAACTGCCGATTGCAAAATAACGCGGTCCCTTAGCATGATTGTTGGACACGCGCCAAGACTGTTCGGGAAAGTACCGTCCCGATACGGTTAAATCATGGCCATGCCACCATTGACGTGCAGGGTCTGCCCGGTCACGTAACCCGCTTCCGGTGACGCGAGGTAGGCAACAGCCGAGGCGATGTCATCCGGCGCACCGAAAGTCCCTGTAGGAATGCGGCCTAGCATGGTTTCGCGCTGCTTGTCATCCAAAGCATCGGTCATGGCGGTCTGGATAAAACCGGGGGCAACACAGTTGACGGTAATACCCCGGCTGGCAATCTCCTGCGCCAGCGATTTGGTCATACCGATCATACCGGCCTTGGCGGCGGCATAGTTGGTCTGGCCGGGGTTGCCGGTCACGCCAACGACAGAAGTAATGCCGATGATTCGGCCCCAGCGGCGTTTCATCATGCCGCGCAGCATGGCCCGGGCGAGGCTGAAAGGTGCCGTCAGATTGACGTCGAGAACCGATTGCCAGTCCTCTGCCTTCATGCGCATGGCCAGTTGATCACGGGTGATACCGGCGTTGTTGACCAGAATATCGACCTGACCGGTCACCGCTTCGGCATCCTTGGCGAGCTTCTCGATCCCTTCGGCGTCACCGAGATTGGCGGTCACCACATGTACCCGGTCGCCACCGATTTCCTGTGCGACCTCATTCAGCACCGCTTCACGGGTACCGCTCAGAATGACATGGGCGCCATTGGCATGGAGGCTTTTCGCAATGGACTGACCGAGACCACCGGAAGCGCCGGTGACGAGTGCTGTTTTGCCATCAAGACTGAACATGGATTACCTATCCCAACTGTAATGAATGAAAGACCGGATCAGGCGAGCAGCTTGGCGAGTTCTTCGAGCTCACCCGGCGTGCCGACATTACCGGTTTTGATATCGCGGTTGATGCGTTTGACCAGACCCGACAGCACATTGCCGGCACCGAGTTCATAGATCGCCTCAACCTCCTGCGCCGCCATATAATCAACGCAACCGCGCCAGCGCACGGTACCGGTGACCTGATCCACAAGGACACGGCGTAGATCGGATGGTGCAGAGACCGGCTCGGCGATCACATTGGAGACCATCGGCACCGAAGCGGGCTTGAGGTCGATCTGGGCCAGCGCATTGGCCATGGCATCGGCTGCCGGGGCCATCAGGCGACAATGGAATGGCGCACTGACCGGCAATGGCAGCGCACGCTTGGCACCTTTATCCTTGGCAAGCGCAATCGCCCGGTCGACAGCAGCCACATGACCGCTGACCACCACCTGCCCCGGCGCATTGTCATTGGCCACGGCAAGGACATCATCACCGCTTGCCTCACTGACCAGATCGGTCACGGCATCAAGCTCAAGCCCAAGAATGGCAGCCATGGCCCCCTCGCCCGGTGGTACGGCGGCCTGCATGGTCTCACCGCGCAGACGGAGCAGTTTTGCCGTCTGGCCAATGTCAAAGACACCGACAGCAGCGGCAGCGCTGTACTCACCCAGCGAATGCCCAGCGACCAGGCTGGCCTTTGAACAGATATCGATACCCATTTCCCGGCGCAGCACCTCGGTTACGGCGAGGCTGACGGCCATCAGGGCCGGTTGCGCATTGGCGGTCAGGGTCAGTTCCTCGGCCGGGCCATTGAACATCAGGCGGCTCAGATGCTGATCCAGCGCGTCATCCACGGCTTCAAAGACTTCGCGTGCGACGCCGAATGCCTCGGCCAGTTCCTGCCCCATGCCCGGCTTCTGGCTGCCCTGTCCGGGGAATACAAACGCAAGTTTGGTCATGACTGCTGTCACTCTCGTGTTTCGCTGTTGGTGTCCGTGTTCGCACATTGATGTGCTTGTTGTCCTGTTGGGCGCGCATGGATAAACACCATCGGCCCGTTGTCAAGCAATCGCGGGACAGCGGTACTGCAAGGCTGTTCCCCTGTGTTCAGCGACCGGGCTTTCCAAACTGGGCTTGAGTTTGTGCGCGTTCTGGCTATATTGCGCCATCCCCGCCATATGGGGATACCTCCTTGCCGGTATCGCTTTTGATATCGGCTAGATCTGGGCGGCCAAGCCAAAACACTGATTATTCAGCGTTTTTGGAAGTGGCGCCAGATCACTCAACAGCCAGAAGGAGCACATTGCAGTGGCTTTATACGAAACCGTGTTTATTGCACGGCAGGACGTTTCGGCAGCGCAGGTTGATGCGATCACCGAAAGCCTGACCAGCATTTTGACTGAAAATAGCGGCAAAGTCGTCAAGACCGAAAACTGGGGTCTGCGCGCTTTGTCTTACCGGATTCAAAAGAACCGCAAAGGGCATTATGTGATGCTAGGCATCGACGCCCCTCCAGCCGCTCTTGCGGAAATGGAGCGTTCCCTGCGTTTCAACGAAGACGTTATCCGTTACATGAGCATTCGCGTTGAAGAGCTCGACAGCGAGCCATCTGCTGTTCTGCAGCAGCGTGACCGCGGTGAGCGCAGTGAGCGTCCCGGTGGCCGTGGCGAGCGTGGTGATCGTGGTGACCGCAACGATCGTGGTGATCGTGGCAGCCGCCGCCCACGTAACGAAGACTCTTCCGATAACAACGAAACCGAAACCGTAGGAGATGACGCATGAGCAACGTACGTTCAGCACGCCGTCCATTTTTCCGGCGTCGCAAGACTTGCCCATTCTCTGGTGAAGGCGCTCCGGCGATCGACTATAAAGACGTTCGCCTGCTGTCTCGCTATATCTCCGAGCGTGGCAAGATTGTTCCAAGCCGGATCACTGCCGTTTCTGCAAAGAAACAGCGTGAACTGTCCAAGGCGATCAAGCGTGCACGCTTCCTGTCATTGCTGCCTTATGTCGTGAAGTCATAAGGATTTTTTAAGCGACCAGTTATGCGCCCCGATCCGGGCGCGTAACCGGCCGGTTTGGAACTGACGGGTTTCGTCATGACTGACAGTGATATTGACGAAACAGGCAGAACCGAGGTTATCCCGGGCAACAAAAGCTGGCGGCAGAAGATCATCGCCGGAATTTGTTTTGGCATGATTGCCACCGCCTGCATCTGGGCGGCTCAGGTAACTACAATCATTGGCTTGCCATTCTTTTATACGGTGCCCCTGATTTTTGGTCTGCTTGGCTTTATCTATGGTTTTGACAGCCTGTTGGTTGGCTTTTTGACAGTTTTTGTCGGCGGCCTGTTCTATCTGGACCTGCCAAGCCTGATAACGGCGACATGCGGAATTTTCATTCCAATCGCGCTGTTTATCGGATTGCAGGACCGGCGGCTCTGGCCAGACAAAACAGAGGAGAGAAAAGAGAGTAGTAACAGCTTACAGTGGTTTTTATGGCCGGATGTAGCCCATGGCCGATTGAGGAATGGCATCACACTGATGTCCTTTATCGGGGTTTATGGCACTGCATTTGTCGTCTCGGAGCTTGTATTAGGTGAATACAGCATCGGCTTCATGAACGAGTTTCTGTTCGGTGAAATCGACAGCGCTCCGGCAACCGAAGGCCAGCGTCAGATAATGTCGATGCTGATGAATGCAGCACAATACGCACCGACTTATGTGACCGTGGTGTTCAGCATCTGGATATTGGCATCCCTTAAGTTTGCCATGGCCTCTATCCGGTTCATCCAGATGACCGTTCAGCCAACTGTAAGACTGGGACAGGCAGCCTTGCCGGTATGGTACGTGATCATCACGGCACTGTTCGGCATCATTGCCAGCCAGACCATCGGTGATATCAGGTTCATTACCCTGAATATCGCCATGATACTGGCGATACCCGCTGTTATTGCCGGCTTTGGCGTTATTGGCGATATAACCAGACAGATCAAATATGGCTGGTTCCTTCGCTGGATGATTTATCTGGTGGTTACGCTTACCGCGACTTTCGGTTCGCTGGCCATCATTGCAATTTTGGGTTTTTTGGATGCGCCCCTGCAGATGCGCGAATGGTTTATTGCCAAGCTGGGGCCTAAGTTGGAGAAGAAATATGCTTGACGTTATCCTGTTAGAGCGCGTCGAACATCTGGGCCAGATGGGCGATGTCGTTAAAGTAAAGCCGGGCTATGCCCGCAATTTCCTGTTGCCTAAAGGCATTGCGCTGCGGGCCAACAAAGACAACCTCGCTCTCTTCGAAACACAGAAGAAAGAGCTGGAAGCACGCAACCTGAAGCGTCGTCAGGAAGCTGAAGCCGTCGCCAAGAGCATGGACGGTCAGGAAGTTGTCCTGATCCGCCAGGCTGGTGAAGCCGGTCAGCTTTATGGTTCCGTCACCGCCCGTGACGTTGCCGACGCCCTCAACGACGCCGGCTTCAAGGTCGGTCGCGGGCAGGTTGTTCTCAACCTCGCCATCAAGACGCTGGGCCTGTTCGACGTTCGCGTTTCCCTTCACTCCGAAGTCAGCGTGACCGTCTCTGTGAACATCGCCCGTTCTGCCGACGAAGCGAAAATCCAGCGCGAAACCGGTGGTGCCCTCGTCCGTAACGAGGAAGGCGATCTGGTCAGCGAGGAAGAGCTGAAAAACAGCGAGATTGAGGAAGTCGACGAAGCCGATGCGGAAGCACTGGCCGAAGCTGCTGACGCTGAAACCGCTGAAGAGAGCGAAGAAGTTACCGCATAAGGGTTGGCAAGGGTCACGCTTGTTACCGTGATTCACAGCCTGTGAATAAACGGCCGGTGTTTTCACCGGCCGTTTGCTTTTTTCCCGCTGGCTGTCGTCCCCAACTATCGGTAGCTTGTCGCCCATGCAACAGGCTCCCCTATATCCCGGTTCCGGCGACGTGATCGCCGCCAATGATCCCAGCACGCAAGGCGATGTCCAGCGTTCCGTGCCGCCCTCCAATATCGAGGCGGAACAGGGCCTGCTGGGCGCTTTGCTGTATGAAAACCGGCTGCTCGACCGGCTCGATGACAAGCTGAAGCCGGAATATTTCTATGTGCCGGCCCATGGTCGGATTTTTGAAGCGATCCAGCGCCTGATCCAGCAGGGTCAGGTCGCCGATCCGCGCACGCTCCGCACCTATTTCGATCAGGATGCGGATTTGGCCGAGGTCGGTGGCGGCGGCTATCTGGCAGAGATTGCCGCCAATGCCATCACCGGTGGCGCCGTGGTCGATTACGCCAATGCGATTGCCGATCTGTATCTGCGCCGCCGCCTGATCGAACTCGGTCACGACATGGCGACCAAGGCGGCGAAGGCCAGCCTTGAAGACAGCGCGAAAGCACAGCTCGGCGAGGTTGAAACCCAGCTGTTCAATCTCGCCACCACCGGTGATACCGACCGTGGCAGCGTCTCGCTCGTCGAGGCCATGACCGTGGCGATTGATGCTGCGGAGAAGGCCTATCAGCATGGTGGCGGCATTACCGGGGTCACCACCGGCTTCAAGACACTGGATGCCAAAATGGGTGGTTTCCACCCTTCTGACCTGATCATCCTCGCCGGTCGCCCCTCGATGGGTAAAACCGCGCTCGCCACCAATATGGCCTTCCGCGCCGCACGGGAGTTCGACAAGAGCAATGGCGAGGCCGGTGCTCCGGTCCTGATCTTCTCACTCGAGATGTCCGCCGATCAGCTCGCCGGTCGTATTCTGGCCGATGTTACCAGCATTCCGTCACACAAGATCAGACGTGGCGAGTTGACCGACCGCGACATCCCGACCTTTATCGAGGCCAGCCGCGATCTGCAGAATACCGGCCTCTATATCGACGACACGCCTGCCCTTACCATCGGTCAGGTCCGCCAGCGCTCGCGCCGCCTGCAGCGGACCAAGGGCATTGGCATGATCGTCATCGACTACCTGCAGCTGCTGCGCGGTTCTGCAAGCTCATCCGAAAACCGGGTGCAGGAAATCTCCGAAATCACCCGCGGCCTGAAGGCACTCGCCAAGGAACTGCATGTTCCGGTCGTCGCCCTGTCACAGCTCTCGCGTGCCGTCGAGCAGCGTGAAGACAAGCGCCCGCAACTGGCCGATCTGCGGGAATCGGGCTCGATCGAGCAGGATGCGGACGTGGTCATGTTCGTATTCCGCGAGTCCTATTACCTGCAACGGGCAGAACCGGCACAGCGCCCGGATGAGAGTCAGGACCGTTATAACGAGCGTTTCGCGGCATGGTCGGAACGCGCGCAACTCATGGAAGGCAAGGCTGAGGTGGTGATTGCCAAGCAGCGTCACGGTCCGATCGGCAACCCGATGCTGGCCTTCATCGACGAGTTCACCCGCTTTGACGACCTCGACAATTACCATATGGACGACTAGCTTTGTGGGCATCCCGAATGCCCCGATTGGAACTGCTCGCCCATGGATGCCGCCCAGCCTACCTCGCTCAACAGCAATGCCATTCTGCGGATCAATCTCGACGCCATCGCTGCAAATTACCGGAAGCTCCGGGATCGCGTAGAACCCGCGATCTGCGCTGGCGTGGTGAAGGCCGATGCCTATGGCCTCGGTATCGGCAAGGTAGCACCAGTGTTATGGGACAATGGCTGCCGCTGGTTCTTCGTCGCCACGGTCGATGAAGCCATCGAACTGCGCCGAATACTGCCCGAGGCAGAAATCGCGGTCTTGAGCAACTATCTGCGCGGCACCGAGGTCGAGTTGATCAGCAATAAGCTGGTGCCGGTACTGAATGATCCTGCCGATTTTGCCTGCTGGTCCTCCGCCTCCCGCGCCGCCGGGCGCAAACTGCCCGCGATCATACAGCTGGATACCGGCATGTCCCGGCTCGGCATGATGCCGGAAGACGTGGAAAAGCTCGCTGGCGATCAGGATGCCTTCAAGGGCTTCACCGTCAAGTTCATCATGAGCCATCTGGCCTCTGCCGATGTTCATGACAGTGAACAGAATCTGCAGCAGCTCGACAATTTCCGCAATGCGCTGGCCCTGCTGGAACCGCTGGAACCGAATGCCAAGGCCTGTTTCGCCAACTCCGCCGGGATCTTCCTTGGCAGTAATTATCTCTACAACATGGTACGCCCGGGCATCGCGCTTTATGGCGGCAACCCGACCCCGCATCTCAGCAACCCGATGAGCCCCGTGGTCCAGCTCTCCGCCCGCGTCTTGCAGGTCCGCGATGTGCCCGCCGGTACCCATGTGGGGTACAGCGCCACATGGACCGCGAAACGCCCCAGCCGGATCGCCACCCTCGGCCTCGGTTATGCCGATGGCTTTCTGCGCACCGGCAGTGGCAAGGGACGTGTGGCCTTCGGCGATCTGAACGCACCGATCATTGGCCGCATTTCCATGGACATGACCGGCATCGATGTCACCGATATTGCCACCGAGGCCTGTCGTCCCGGCGATTATGTCGAAATCATCGGCCCCAACCGTCCGCTCGACGATGTCGCCACCGATCACCAGACAATCAGCTATGAAATCCTCACGAGCCTTGGCAAGCGCTATCGCCGGGTTTATGAGACATCACACAAATCCTGATCCCCCGTATCCAAGCCTGTATTTTTCGGACAAGCATCAAGCAATGGCCAGCAGTCAGACCGTCAATCCAATCGCCATGATCGGCGCCGCCTTTCTCGGCCTTCTGGCCCAGCTCGGTCGCTTCGGGCTGTTTACCGGCAAGGCCATCTGTCATGTTCTGACACCGCCGTATTTCCCGCGGCTGATCGGTCGCCAGCTGATGCAGATGGGCTTCTACTCCCTGCCGGTGGTCGGCCTGACCGCGCTGTTTACCGGCATGGTGCTGGCCCTGCAGAGCCATACCGGCTTCTCGCGCTTTCAGGCCGAGGGTGCAGTTGCCACGGTTGTCGTTCTGTCCATGACCCGTGAGCTTGGCCCCGTGCTGGCCGGACTAATGGTTGCGGGACGGGTCGGTGCCGCCACCGCCGCTGAAATCGGCACCATGCGCGTAACCGAGCAGATCGACGCGCTCTGGACCCTGTCCACCAACCCGTTCAAATACCTGATCGCCCCGCGCCTGCTCGCCGGTGCCATCACCCTGCCCCTGCTGGTCATCATCGCTGACAGCATCGGCGTCATGGGCGGCTATCTGGTCGGCGTGCATATCCTCGATTTCAACAGTGCCGCCTATCTGAAAAGCACGGTGGAATACCTTGAGCCGATCGACGTTATC
The DNA here is from genome assembly GCA_002168225.1 of Micavibrio sp. TMED2. Taxonomy (NCBI): domain Bacteria; kingdom Pseudomonadati; phylum Bdellovibrionota; class Bdellovibrionia; order Bdellovibrionales; family Pseudobdellovibrionaceae; genus Micavibrio; species Micavibrio sp. TMED2. The sequence goes on along the minus strand of NHBH01000009.1, from coordinate 803,270 downwards.
TCCGGTCTGGTCAAGGCATCGGCCTTCGGCTTTGTGATCGCGCTCATGGGTTGCTATCAGGGCTATCATTCCGGTCGCGGCGCGCAGGGTGTCGGCAAGGCCACCACCAATGCCGTGGTGACCGCCTCGATCCTGATCCTGACCCTCAATTACCTTATTACCGAACTGTTCTTTGCCGGATGAACCAGACGCTTTCCACTATCGACGCCGCCACAGGCGTTGAGCCAAAAATCGAGATCAATGACCTTAAGAAGTCATTCGGTCCGAAGCATGTGCTGCGCGGCCTCGACCTGACCGTCGGCAAGGGCGAATCCGTTGTCGTCATCGGCGGGTCTGGCACCGGCAAATCCGTACTGCTCAAATGTATTCTCGGCCTGATGCAGCCCGATAGTGGCAGCATCAAAATCGATGGCGAGGAAACCACCGGTCTGCGCGGCAAGAAACAGGAAGAACAGTTCGGTCGCTTCGGCATGCTGTTTCAGGGTGCCGCCCTGTTTGACAGTCTGAGCGTCTGGGAAAATGTCGCCTTTGGCCTGATCCAGGGCAAGAAGATGGCGCGCGCCGCCGCCCGTGATGTTGCGGTTGAGAAGCTGGCGGCGGTCGGCCTCAAAAGCGACGTTGCCAATCTGTTTCCGGCGGAACTCTCTGGCGGGATGCAGAAGCGCGTCGGCCTCGCCCGCGCCATTGCCGGCAATCCCGAGATCATCTTCTTCGATGAGCCAACCACCGGCCTCGACCCGATCATGAGCGACGTGATCAACAAGCTGATCAACGAACAGGTCAAGGCGCTCGGCGCAACGGCGGTATCAATTACGCACGACATGGCCAGCGCCCGCAAGATCGCCGACCGTATTGTCATGCTCTATGAGGGCGAGCTGATCTGGAACGGTCCGGTTGACCAGATCGACAACTCCGGCAATCCCTATGTCGAACAATTCGTCACCGGCAGCGCCGAAGGCCCGATCGCCATGCAGGTGAAAGCGGGATAATGGCCAGAAAACGCCCCAGCTTCGTCTGTCAGGAATGCGGGACTGCCCATGGTCAATGGGTCGGCAAATGCGATGGCTGCGGTGCCTGGAATTCGCTGGTCGAGGAGAGCACGGAAGACCTCAATCCCGGTGGCCTGAAAAATCGCAGCGCCAAGGGCAAGGCAATCGAATTTGCCGATCTGCAGGCCAAAAGCACCGATGTTACCCGCCACCTCACCGGCATCGGCGAGTTTGACCGGGTCTGCGGCGGCGGTGTTGTGCCCGGCGGCGCGCTTCTGGTTGGCGGCGATCCCGGCATCGGCAAATCGACCCTGATGCTGCAGGTTGCGGGCGCGTTGTCCCAGAGCCTGAAGGTCGCCTATATCTCCGGCGAGGAAGGTCTGGAACAGATCCGTATGCGGGCCGCCCGGCTCGGCCTGTCACAGGCACCGGTGCAACTGGCCGCGGCTACCTCGGTCCGCGATATCGTCGCCACCATGAATGATACCGACCGCCCGGATATCCTGATTATCGACTCAATCCAGACCATGTTTGTCGATACCATCGACAGCGCCCCCGGCAGCGTCGGACAGGTCCGGGCCTCGGCGCAGGAAATGATCCGGATCGCCAAGCAACGCAATATCGCCATTATTCTGATCGGTCATGTGACCAAGGAAGGCACCCTCGCCGGTCCCCGTGTGCTCGAACACATGGTCGATACCGTGCTGTATTTCGAGGGCGAGCGCGGCCATCCGTTCCGCATCCTGCGCACGGTCAAAAACCGCTTCGGTGCCACCGATGAAATCGGCGTGTTTGAAATGATCGAAGCTGGCCTTAGCGAGGTAGCCAACCCCTCAGCCCTGTTCCTCGCCGACCGTCGGGAACAGGTGCCCGGCACCTGCGTCTTCGCCGGGATCGAGGGCACCCGCCCGCTGCTGGTCGAAATACAGGCACTGGTCGCGCCCAGCGCCTATGGCACACCGCGCCGCGCCGTGGTTGGCTGGGACAGCAACCGGCTGGCGATGATCCTTGCCGTGCTGGAAACCCGTTGCGGGCTGACCTTCCATACCGAAGACATCTATCTCAACGTCGCCGGTGGGCTGCGGATCAACGAACCGGCAGCCGACCTCGCCGTTGCTGTTGCCCTCATCAGCGCGCTGAAGGAAAAGCCCGCACCATCCGGCACAGTGGTATTCGGGGAAATCGGCCTGACCGGCGAGGTCCGCTCGGTCGCCCGCGCCGATGCCCGCGCCAAGGAAGCCCAGAAGCTTGGCTTCACCCGTGCCTGGATGCCCAAGAGCGTGCAGGGAAAACAGGGCAAGAAAACAATCGAAGGCATAGCGATTGAGACCTTTCACACGGTCGGCGACCTGCCGCAAGCAATCGACTATGCCGATGAAAATCATGCTGCAAGCGACAGCAGCAACCGGGAGCATGTTGCCTGATGGAAAACGAAGCGGCCAATGTTGTTGCCGGCACCATACCGGCCTTTCACTGGGTGGATGCCGCCGCCCTCGCCACCCTGCTGCTCTCTGGACTGCTGGCATTGTTCCGCGGTTTCACCAAGGAGTTCTTTCAGGTGGTGAATGTGGTGACGGCGCTGTTCGTTTCCGCCGCTGCCATGCCCTACGCCCTGCCCTTCGTTGAGGAGTTCATTCCGGCGGGCTGGATATCCAAGGCGGTGACCGGCACCGTTATCTTCATTATCGTCGCGGCGATCATGGCGCTTATCTCCGGTCAAATCTCCAAGGCGATCCGCAAATCAAGTCTGAGCGCGCTTGATCGCTCCCTCGGCTTTGCCTTCGGGCTGGTGCGTGGTGCACTGATTATCTGCCTGACCTATATCGTGCTGCTCTTGGTCTCCAACCCGCAATCGGTTGAGGCGGCAATCTCGGAAGCACGATCTGGAAACTTGATCCTGCTCGGTGCCAACACAATTATACAGTTACTGCCTGAGGAAACCGTCGCCGCTATCGGGCTGGACGAGGCACTGGAGCCAGCGAAAGAGAGCGCAGGCCCGCGTCCAACGCTGGATGAGGTCAAGACGATAGACGAGAACAAGCCATCCGCAGATGAAGACGGCAAGGCATCCGACAGCGATGAAAACGGCGCATCCGGCCAAGATGATGATGCAACGCTGCTGCGTGACGGCTATAAAGAGATTGAACGAAAGGCCATTGAGGCCTTATTAGACGCCAACAGATAGTTAACCGACCAGCCTGCCCCGAAACGGCCTTAGGATTAGTGATATGGCGATGACTGACTGCACTACTACCGACGCTGGTTTTACGACCAATCCGTTTGATGATGACAAGCTGCGCGAGGAATGCGGCGTCTTTGGCATCTTCGGACATGAGGATGCCGCCGCCCTGACGGCGCTCGGTCTGCATGCGCTCCAGCACCGCGGTCAGGAAGGCACCGGGATCATCTCCACCGATGGCGATGACTTCTTTTCCCACCGCGCCCTCGGTCATGTCGGCGACCATTTCTCCAAGCGGGAAGTGATCGAGCAGCTCAGGGGCCATATCGCCATTGGCCACAACCGGTATGCCACCACCGGCGGCTCACAACAGGCCAGCAATGTACAGCCGCTGTTCGCGGAAATGGAATTCGGCGGCTTTGCCCTCGGTCAGAACGGCAATATCACCAATGCCCTGACGGTCCGCGAGCAACTGGTTCGCCGTGGCTCGATCTTTCAGGCAACCACTGATACCGAGGTGATCATTCACCTGATGGCCCTCGCCCGTGGTGCCAGCGTTATCGACCGTCTGGTCGAGGCGATGCGCCAGCTTGAAGGTGCCTATTCCGTCGTCTGCATGACTAATGAACAGATGATCGGTGCCCGTGATCCACTTGGCATCCGGCCACTGGTGCTCGGCAAGCTCGGCGACAGCTATGTGCTGTCTTCTGAGACCTGTGCCCTCGATATTATCGGCGCGACCTTCATCCGTGACATCGAGCCCGGTGAAATGGTCGTGGTCGACAAGAACGGCCTGCAGACCATGCGCCCGTTCAACGAACAGAACTCACGCTTCTGTATCTTTGAATATGTCTATTTCTCACGCCCCGACAGCTTCTTCGCCGACCAGTCGGTCTATGAGGTACGCAAGCAGATCGGGCGCGAACTGGCCAAGGAAAGCCCGGCCCTCGCCGATGTGGTCGTACCGGTACCGGACAGCGGCGTGCCATCGGCCATCGGCTTTGCCGAGCAGTCAGGCATCCCGTTCGAGTTGGGCATCATCCGCAACCACTATGTTGGTCGTACCTTCATTGAGCCGACCGATGAAATCCGCCACCTCGGCGTCAAACTCAAGCATAATGCCAACCGCCGCCTGATCGAAGGCAAGCGCGTGGTTCTCGTCGATGACAGCATCGTGCGTGGCACTACCTCCAAAAAGATTGTCGAGATGATCCGCGCTGCCGGTGCCTCGGCGGTCCATATGCGCATCTCCAGCCCGCCAACCACCCACAGCTGCTTCTACGGCGTTGATACGCCAAGTCAGGACAAGCTGCTGGCGCACCAGTATTCGGTGAAGAAGATGGCGGAAATGATTAATGCCGACAGCCTCAGCTTTGTCTCCATTGACGGGCTGTACCGCGCCGTTGGCGAGGCCAAGCGCAATACCAACCAGCCACAGTTCTGTGACGCGTGCTTCACCGGCGATTATCCGGTTCGCTTGACCGACAAGGCAGCAAAAGAAGCAATCGGTACCGAGAGTGTACAGGTCCGTCGTCAGGCGTGACGTACCGCGCATCGGTGGCATCTGATATTTCCGTGAAGGGCTGTTTAGACTTGGGAAATTCAGCCGCTTTGTGCAAATATCGGGTGAAACAAACCGGTTCAGTGGGAAACACCGAGATCATGCGCATCCAACAGACAACGCTGTCCGTTTCAGGCGTTTCAGGTCATATCGTCAAATTCGCTATTGGCGTATTCACCGCCGCATCGCTGCTCTCCACAACACTGCCGGGTACCGCCAATGCGCAACAGGGCGGACAGATGGATGAGCTCCGTCAACGCATCGTCAACATGTGTAACGAGGCATGGGCCGACGATCAGCCACGCGAAGAGCAGTGCCGCAAGGATAGTATCAAACAGCTCGAAGACTACATCAAACTGGTCAACAGCTACCCGCCGAACAGCGACCATTACCGAGTTCTGATCGAGTGCTCCCAGAAATGGCCGGATGCCATCCCCATGTGGAAGATGTGCGCCAATCTTGAAATGCCAAACGAGCCTGCTTTCAAGCCATTCAGCACCGGCATCACCCCGATGGAGGCCCTGCGCCAGTATCAGGCGGCACAGCCGAACAGCATGGCACCGGCTGACCCGCGCCGCCTGCCTGATAATCTGCGCAACCTACCCAATGTCACCTTACCAAACAGTGATGGCAGCGGCAGCTATGCCGGACAGACCGGATCACCACAGCGCGCACCGGCGAGTTCACTCTACGCCCCGCGCCCGGTCCAGCAGCAACAGCAGCAATCCGGTGGTGGTGTTTATGTTCCCGGTGGTGGCATAAACCGATAAATTCTGCATAACTACGCCCGATTTCATGCGGCTGCCCGGATAGGCGGCTGTTCCCCGTTTTCTTTCGCCTGCCTGATCCATGACTGACCAACCCATCTGCCTGATTACCGGGGCGTCACGCGGCCTCGGCGCTGCCCTCGGCCTCGCCTTTGCCAAGGCCGGTTACCACATCATTGCCGTGGCCCGCACCGTCGGCGGGCTTGAGGCTCTCGACGATCAGATCAAAGCCGCCACCGGTCAGGACGCAACCCTCGTGCCCCTCGACCTGCGCGACAGCGATGCCATCGACCGCATGGGCGGTGCCCTGCACCAACGCTTCGGCAAAATTGATGTGGTGATCAGCAATGCCGCCAATATGGGCACGCTCAGCCCGATCGCCCAAAGCAATCCCAAGCCGTTCGAGGATGCCTGGCGTACCAACTGTCAGGCTCCCTACCGCCTGATCCGTAGCATGGACCCGCTGCTGCAGTTGAGCGGCAATGGCCGGTTTATCGGCGTTACCTGTGCTGCCGCTGTCGATCAGCAACCGTTCTGGGGCGGTTATGGTGCCAGCAAGGCCGCGTTTGACCGCATGGTCATGGGTTATGCCAGCGAGGTGCCGAATGGCAAGGTGCGGGTCAATCTGGTTGATCCCGGTCCGATGGCGACCAAGCTGCGCGCGATTGCCTTCCCCGGTGAGCCGGAGGGCACGCAACCGGACCCGGCAACAAGGACAGATGCCTTCATCGCCCTTGCCAGCGCCGATGACACCCGCCATGGCGAGCGGATCATCCTCGACTGATGACGATCAGGTTTTGCGGGCCTTGTGTGCGTAGGGGTTGTCGGCCTTGCGCATGGAAATCCGCATCGGCACACCACCGAGATCGAATGTCTCCCGCATCCCGTTGAGGAGATAGCGGCGATAGCTCTCGGGCAGGTCTTTCGGGCGCGAACACCAGAGTGCGAAATGCGGTGGCCGGTTCTTGATCTGGGTCATATAGCGCAGCCGGATCGGACGCCCCTGTGATGCCGGTGGCGGATGCGCCCCGATCATGCCATCGAGCCAGCGGTTGAGGCGACCGGTGGAAATACGGGTGTTCCAGCGCTGATAGACATGCAGCACGGCGCCCATCACCTTGTCGAGGCCCTTGCCGCGCAGACCGGAAAGCGTCACCAGCGGCACACCTGCAACCTGGGTCAGTGAGGTCTGCAACCGGTCCTCGAACCCGCGCAGGGTCATGGCCCGGTCATCGACCGCGTCCCATTTATTGACACCGATCACCAGCGCCCGCCCCTCATTGATAACCCGGCGGGCAATGGTCAGGTCCTGCTTGTCCAGCCCTTCATTGGCATCGACCAGCAACAGAACCACCTGTGCCATATCAAGGCTGTTGAGCGTGCTCGAATTGGCAATCTGCTCAAGACGGTCGGTGACCTTGGCACGGCGACGCAGACCGGCGGTATCGACCAGATTGAAGGTCCAGCCCTCATAGGTCCAGTCGCTGGCAATGGCATCACGGGTGATACCCGGCTCCGGCCCGGTCAGCATCCGTTCCTGTCCCAGCAGGGTATTGACCAGTGTCGACTTGCCTGCATTCGGACGACCGATGATCGCCATCTGGATTGGCCGGGCGCGCAACTCCGCCTCAAGCTGATCCGCGAGGCTGGCTTCCTCGGCCTCGTCGATGATCATCATCTCAGGGTCAACGCCCTCGGGCAGGACCATGCCGCTCGTGGATTTAACCGCTTCGCCCTCGCCTTCCTCGTCAATTATCTCGTCGAGGTCGTCTTCATCATCATCCCCGTCATACTCTTCCGGCACATCAGCCCAGCCATCGGCCTCGATCTCGGTCTGCATGCGGATCGCTTCGGTTACCTCGGCGGCCTCATAAGGCAGCAGGGCATCGAACAGCACATTCATGCCATCGCCATGCTCGGCGGACAGGCGCAGCGGCTCACCAAGCCCGAGGGAATATGCCTCGAGATACCCGCTCTCCCCGGCCTTGCCCTCGGCCTTGTTGGCAATCAGGATCACCGGGATCTTGTGACGACGCAGCTTATTGGCGAAGAATTCATCCAGCGGTGTAACACCGGCACGGGCATCGATCAGGAACAGCGCAACATCGGCTTGGCCGAGTGCTTCCTCGGTCTTGAGCCGCATCCGGCCCGCGAGTTTCTCGTCCGGCTCGTCCTCAAGCCCCGCGGTATCGAGCACATCGAAATTGAGCGAGCCGATACGCCCGGTGCCGCGCCGCCAGTCACGGGTCAGCCCCGGCGTGTCATGGACAAGCGCTACCCGCTTGCCGACAAGCCGGTTGAACAGCGTGGATTTGCCCACATTGGGGCGGCCTACCAGCGCGACGGTGAAGCTCATGACATGATGCCGTTGGTTAAAGGTGATGATCGGAAATAGCCCGACCTAGTGATAGGCCGTCAAACGCCCGGTCTCGTCAAGCAGCAGCAGATAGCCGTCAACCACCACCGGATCAACCAGAACCGACGCCCGGCTTTCCCAACTGCGCACGGTACTGCCATCACTCGGGTCCAGTTCAAGCACCTGATCATTGGTGCCCGCCACAATCAGACGGCCACCGGCCAGGACCGGGCTCGTCCAGATGATCGGGTCCTCGCGGTCCTCCTCATCCTCATAGCGTGGCAGCTGCAGCGTCCAGCGGATGCGCCCATCCTGCCGGGTCATCGCAACCAGCTCATTCTCATTGGTCAGCACGAAGATGAAATCGCCCGCCACAACCGGGTTTGCCGTGCTGCCGATACGGCGCTGCCAGAGACGGTTGCCGTTGCGGATATCAATCGCAAGGAAACGCGACGCGTGGCTGATGGCATAGACGGTACCATTAGCAATCACCGGCATGGATTGAATATCGGCAAGGCTGGCCATCATGCCGAGGCGACGGACCGGGGCCAGGCTGTCCTGCCAGACCGATGATCCGTTCTCGACCCGCAGGCCATGGAGCTCACCCGAGGAATAGCCGACAACGATAACCGTGCCATCGGATGCCGGGCTTGCCGCACCGAGCAGGCCCGCAGCCTCGCTCAGACCGCTGTGGCTCCAGCCGACAGTGCCGGTTTCGGCATCATAGGCGAACAGCTGGTTGTCGACGGTCAGGACAAAGACCTTGCCCTGCACCACGGTCGGTGCCGCGCGCGACGGGGCCGCCAGACGCTGCCGCCACAACTCGCCGCCATTCTGGATTTCAAATGCCGCAAGGGTGGCATAGCCCGTGGTAACAAAAATCCGGTCACCGGCAACGGCAATGCCACCGGTCAGGACATCATCATCCTCATTGTCGAGGCGGGTTTCCACCGACCACAGCTCGCGGCCGGTCTCGAGATTATAGGCACGCAGACCAGCATCGGCATCGAGGGTATAGACCCGGCCATCACTGACCACCGGCTGGGCAACGAGACGGACACTGCGGGACGAGCCGGTGCCGATATTTGCCCGCCACTTTTCCTGCAGCAACGGGCCGAGCGCCAGATGCCCCATATTGTGGTCCGGATAACCACCGGCCTGTGGCCACTGGCTGTTGCCGAACTCACCCGGCAGCGAGACCTGTAGCTGGGACAGTTCGGGGTCAGGCTCAAGCTGGGTTTCAAGCTGCAGTACGGAGAGGCGCTTGCCCGGCAATGGCGGCGGCGCGTCATCCTCAAAGAAGTCGCCGACTGTATCGCAAGCGGTCAGGCTAACCAGCAGACCAAGCGCGACACAGACTGTCCGTGCAAACACAGGCAACCGATCAGGATTGTTCAGGGTTGGCAGGCTCACCGTAAATCTCCGTCCATTGGAACAAGCGACGACGCATGCCGAGTGGCAGGTTCGTTACCTCGAGCAGATCGGCAATGATCTGACGCCCCTGCTCTTCATTCCCGTTCTTGATATGCAGCAATGCGGTCAGTTCCTGTGCCGTCAGGTTCCAGGCAACATCAGCACCGGTCAGTGGGGCCAGCTCGGCGATCAGGGCATCCGCCGTCTGGCTCTCGTCATTCATGCGCAGCATGATGCTGTAGAGCGAGGCCAGATCACGCAGCTCCTGTGTCAGGTCGCTATTGGCCGCCAGCTCCTTGTAATTGGCGAGAGCACCATCGACATCACCATCACGTGCCAGTTCACCGGCGAGGTGGAACTGCCCGATTGCGGCAATCTCGCCCTTGGTGTTCGCGACATATTGCTGGAGTTGCTCGACCGAAAGGTCGGTCGGGCGCGGCCCCTCACCGACGATACCTATGAGTTCAGCGGTCGCAGCTTCCCGGCGTTCCATTTCCTGCTCACGCAGATAGACGCCGATGGCGACAAGAAAAATTCCGATCACGCACACGATCAGAATGCGCGGGCCGTATCGCAACAGCCATTCGCGCGCTTTGTCTTGTCGCAACTCACTATCGATTTCTCGAAATAGCTCGCTCATCAGTCGGGTCCTGCCAGCAATGGTTCGGGTAGTCTGAGGCACCGTAACAGGGCCGCATCAACCGGATAATTTTGTGAGGATGGTATAGCCATCTTTGGGCCGGAAAACAAAGGGCAGTTGACCATATATACATATGAACGGCACGATAATGGGGTGGATTGCACAAATGTGACCACCACACAGCTGACCTACGATTGAGATAACCGACGACCGCCGCCTACAGGTATATCAAAACGAGGAGCCTGCATGCCCCATCTGATCCGCCTCTCGGACTATCAGAACAAGCCTAAAGCCAAGAATTCAAAGGTCTTTTTCGACAGAGCGGAATTAACCCAACTCCTCGGCCTCTACAGTGAGTTTGTCGCAAAAGGAGATTGGCGGGACTATGCAATCGACCACCTGAGCGATGCAGCCATGTTCTCGGTTTTCCGGCATGCACACGAATCACCCCTGCTCACGGTGATCAAAACCACCGACCACAAGCGCAAACGGACCGGGTTCCAGCTGTTTCACGGCGAGAAGCGGATCAAGAAAAGCCAAAGCCTGGGTGAGATACTCTCAATCATGAGAGATCGCCCCAGGCTTGTCCGTGACTGATTACGAGAATTGTCCGGCCTTATGAGCCTTGCGCGGCGGAATAGCCGGGACGGCCATCGAAGTCGTACAGATGCTCGGTCTTGATGAAATCAAGGCCGGTTGCATCAATCCGCTTCAGCAGCTCAATGACATCGCCATGGCTGACAATCGCATTGTTCTTGCCCGCATAACGGCAACGCCAGTGATCCGAGCAGAATGTCTCCGGCAGACCATCGGGCCAGACCTTGGTGCCTCGGTTCGAGATCACCTGCAGGTTCATCACCTCACCACCGGTCTCCTTGAGCTTCTCTGCCAGCTCCTCGGTCGTCAGATCGCGGTTGTCGATAAAAACATCGACACCGACCAGATCCTTCTTCGCCGGTTCCGGCACGGTCAGGCGAATGCCGGACTGGTTGCGATCGGTCTCTTTCGGTGAATAGGTCACCGGCGTCATCTGCTCTGGCTTCTCACCGAGGCAATCGATAACCGCCTGCGTGAATTCCTTGGTCGTGCAGCGCTGTTTGGAGTGTTTGCGATCAAAGATATCGCCGGTGTGATAGCCGCGCTCAATGGCGGTCAGCCACGCATTGTGGATGTTCTCGGCCACATCCGGCTGACCGATATGGATCAGCATCATGACCGAGGCCAGCAACAGGCCCGATGGGTTGGCAATCCCCTTGCCTGCAATCGGCGGGGCGGAACCGTGGATCGCCTCGAACATGGCAGACTGGTCGCCGATATTGGCCGAACCGGCAAGACCGACCGACCCGGTGATCTGGGCCGCAATATCCGAGATGATATCGCCATAGAGGTTGAGCGTGACGATAACGTCAAACATTTCCGGTGTATCGGCAATACGGGCCGCACCGATATCAACGATCAGGTGATCAGCTTCGATATCAGGGTAGTCGGCAGCAACCTCATCAAACACCTGATGGAAGATGCCATCGGTGATTTTCATGATGTTGTCCTTGACGAACGCCGTCACCTTCTTGCGGTGGTTGGCGCGGGCATATTCAAAGGCATAGCGGACGATGCGTTCACAACCGGGGCGTGAGATCAGCTTCAGACACTGATAGACATCATCGGTCTGGCGATACTCGATCCCGGCATAGAGATCTTCCTCGTTCTCCCGGATGATCACCACATCCATATCCGGATGGCGGGTGGTGACAAACGGATGATAGGAAACGCAAGGCCGGACGTTTGAATACAGGCCGAGCCCCTTGCGGACCGTCACGTTGAGGGATTTGAAGCCACCGCCCTGCGGGGTGGTGATCGGTGCCTTCAGGAACACCTTGTTCTTGCGCAGCACGTCCCAGCTCTCCGGGGCGATACCGGCAGCGAAGCCCTTGTTGAACATGGCTTCACCGATTTCGATTTCGGTAATGTCGAGACGGGCCTTGGCCGCCTCCAGAATGGCAAGTGTGGCCTCCATGATCTCGGGGCCGATACCATCACCACGGGCAATGGTAATTGGCACGAGACCGGTCGCGCCGTCCGTTGGGGAGTTCCCGTTCATTTCAGGTCCTCATGGGGTAAATAGACAAGACAACTGATTACGGCCTTCACTCTGCCATAACCAGAACGCTAAATTCTTAACATGGAACTGCATTTTGCGCACCAGATACTGGGCAGTGAACGCAAGAATTGTTACTTTACCGACAGTCACTTATCATGGACACCTCACCAGCGGCCAAAGGTATACAGCTGAACCATGCGTGAACTGTTCCCCACTCCAGCCACACTGGCCGACCCGCCGGAGCAGGTCGCACCGGGACCGGACCGTCCGGGCTGGGAACAGATCGATATTGAAAAGCGACCGGAAACCCTCAACGAAATCCTGCACAAGCTGTATTTCGAGACGGTGAACAAGCGCCAGCCCAATGGCCGGATCAATGGCGGTCTCGATCGGAACGGCAACCCGGTCTATTACTTCGTCTCGCCCTATGCCGACCGGTTCTGGGAGAATGTGGAGCCGGGTGTCGAACCGCTGGTACGTGCCCTGAAATCAAAGCGCTACCTGACCTATTCCTCCTGCGAGGGGCATTGTCTGGTCAGCCGCCGCTATGTGGGCGTTGCCTTTGCCGATCACGAGAGCCGGGAGCGGTTCTGTAAGCCGATTGAGGCGGCACGCATACCCGGTGTCGTCCTGAACCGGATCGAGACCGCCGCCAATCAGGTAGCGGAAGTAACGCCATCCGGCACGGTCCGCCTCGTCAAGGAAGCACCAGACCCGGCCAAGGAAGCAACCGGTTTCAACTATGCCTTCGGACGCGAATATGAGCATTACTGCTTCGTCGAACTGATCATCTGTGATCGCCTGCCCGGCAAGTATCCGTTTCTGGCGGTCATGCTGAACCCGCTGAAACATGTGCCGACGGTCTGGCGCAAGGCATTCCGCTGGAACAGCCTCACCGGTCAGGTGGCAAGCCTCATCCGCTCGGACGACGTGCCGAAATACCGCTACTGACGATCAGAATTACTTACGGCTAGCGACTAGAAACCGCCGCTGTCAAATCCGCCGCCCATGCTCATGCCACCACCGACATCGATTGACGACAGGCCACTGTCGATGCTGCCGATGCCACTGTCGATACCGCCGACATCAACGTGGAAATCACCCACATCAACACCTTTGAGATCAAATTCAGCGATGTCGATGCCAGTATCGGTCAGGGCAACATCGATATTGCTGACATCGGGGGTCAGGTCATCGAGATTGAGCCCGGCCTGATCAAGGGCATCGGTGCTGGCCTCAAGCTGTTTGGCACTGAAGTATGAATCATTGTCCGAGGAAGCGAGAATGGCCACGGTCATCAGCAGATACATGTTCGTGGCGCTGGAGGTATCGGTGAACTGGTGACTGCGAACACTGTCACGTACAGATGCGGCATTTGATGCCCGCATCCGCGCCATCGCATTCTGGCCGGTCACCTTATAGGCAATGTCATCGGCATCAACGCGCACACTGCGACCACCGGCACGGCGCAGCTTGCTCATCGGTTTCTCAAGCTGGGCTTTGGTCGTCTCTGCGGTGCTGATCTGGCTGCCAAGATCGGTCGCAACCGCCTCGAGAGCCTTGGCCTTGACTGCATTCGGCAGGGTCTCGGCGACACCGGCCTTCGGAAAATTCCGGGCAAGCTGATCGACATAATCAGCATCAACGGCTCGCTCGACCACAGCCTTGCGCACCCGTTCGGCAATCTGCCCTTCATCAAGCATCCGTTCCCGCAAGCCGATGGCATTGATTTCGTTCTGGAACCCTTCCGCCTTTGTCGTAGCGGCTGCCTTGGCTTTCACTGCCCCCTGATATGACGCGACATCATCAAACGGATTGCCGGTATGATCGGGACGGAAATGATAACCCTTCGCCAGCTTCTCATATTTGGCAATGGCTGAGCGGGCCTGACGGAAATCTGGATCGGTCAGATAACGCCAATATTGGCCGCTGGCATATTCCGTGCTCGTGTTCTTGCCGATTTCGGGCTTGCCAGCTGCCTTCAGCTTCTCATTTGCCTCAATGATCGGCTGAACGACCTTGAGCAGGCCCTTGCGTTTGCTGTCGGCGTTGTCTGCAGTCGCCTGTGCCTTGTTGCGATCATCAATCGCTGTCTTCATGTCACGACCGAGGTCATGCTCCCTGACCCCTGCGTACTCTTTACCGGCAGCAATGCTATCGGCATTGAGGTCGGCCCACATCTTCGCCGGATCAAGCGCGGCATGGGCATCGGTCTTCGGTGCACTGAATTTGCCAAGCTCTCCATCCGGTCCGGTTATCCGGGCTGCTGCAAGTTTCTTAACAGCGGCCAGAACCGGTGTACGCTCTTCATTGGCAGCGCGAAGCGTTTGCTCCTGCTCACTCTGCAGGGTTTCGATCAGACGGCTCTGGCCATCGATCAGGGTTTCAAATTTTGCACGAACTTCGCGGGCGCTGGGCATGGCAACTTCCTGTATCGGGGAGATAGGTTGCCAGTGAAATCACACACTCGATCGAAAGCGCCAACAGGCAAGTTTCCTACCGCCCGAGAACCTGCATGGCCTGATCCAGCCCCTCGAGGGTCAGCGGGTACATCCGGTCTTCGAATATCTGTTTGATCAACCGGGTTGAGTGGGTATAGCGCCAGTAATCCTGTTGTACCGGGTTGAGCCATACCGAATTGGGATAGACCTCACGCAGCCGCTGCAGCCAGATACCGCCTGCGGTTTCGTTCCAGTGCTCAACCGATCCGCCGGGATGGCTGATTTCATAGGGGCTCATGGCGGCATCCCCGACAAAGATCACCCGGTAATCGCTGGCATAGGTGCGCATCACCTCTTCGGTCGGCACGGTGTCCGACTGCCGCCGGGCATTGTCCTGCCACAAGCGTTCATAGGGGCAGTTGTGGAAGTAGAAATACTCCAGATGCTTGAACTCTGTCCGGGCAGCGGAGAACAGCTCCTCACAGGACCGGATAAACGGGTCCATTGAGCCGCCGATATCGAAGAAGATCAGCACCTTGGCCGCATTATGCCGCTCGGGCCGCATTTTCAGATCGAGCCACCCGGCATTCTCCGCCGTCGCCTTCACCGTGCCGTCGAGATCAAGCTCGGTCGGCGCACCGGTGCGGGCGAACTGGCGCAGGCGGCGCAGTGCTACCTTGATATTGCGCGTACCCAGCTCGACGCTGTCATCGAGATTGCGGAACTGGCGCTGGTCCCAGACCTTGACCGCGCGTTTGTGACGGCTCTCATCCTGTCCGATGCGCACCCCTTCCGGGTTATAGCCATAGGCACCGAAGGGCGATGTGCCCGCCGTACCAATCCATTTATTGCCGCCCTGATGGCGTTTCTCCTGTTCAGCCAGACGCTGTTTCAGGGTTTCCATCAGTTTGTCGAACCCGCCCAGCGCCTCGACATCGGCCATCTCTTCCGGGCTCAGATGCTTCTCCGCAAGTCTCCGCAACCACTCTTCCGGCAGACTGGCCATAATCTCCTCAAGTCCGGTGGCGTCGCTCTCGATGCCCTTGAATACCTGTCCGAACACCTGATCGAAGCGGTCGAGATGACGTTCGTCCTTCACCAGTGTGGCGCGCGACAGAAAATAGAATTCCTCGACAGAGAACCGTGCCAACCCTGCCTGCATCGCCGCCATCAGCATCAGGTATTCCTGCAGGCTGACCGGCAAGCGTGCCTCGCGCAGTTGATAGAAGAAGGTCGGAAACATCCTGTGCCATTCGGGTTTGCTGCATTCACGTCACACCATGCAACGGGACCAGCAGCATGGTCCATGATCGTTCAAAAAATTGATCTGTATCAACACAAACGAATCACGACGGGCGTATGACGACCCTATCAAATGTGGCACGCGCCTGCATCCTGCGACGCGGCGTATTGGGGACAAAGACTATGGAACTGAAAAATGCACTGACGGTTGCGGCCGTCGCCGGCCTGATTGCTGCCGGTTTCACACCGGCAACAGCGCAGGCGGAAGAGGTCTTCACCGGTAAATCCGCTGGTGACTTCATGATCCGCGCCCGCGGCCTGCTGGTGGCACCAAGCGAAGATGCGAGCATCAGCCCGATCGGTGGCGATACGGATATCGATGAGAGCTTCGTGCCCGAGGTCGATTTCTCCTACTTCATCACCGACAACATCGCGCTTGAGCTGATCGCGGCGGTTACCCCGCATGATGTAACGGCAACCGGCACCTCTGTCGGTAATGTGGACCTCGGCGATGTCTGGCTGCTGCCACCTACCCTGACCGTGCAGTATCATCCACTGCCGAAGGACAAGTTGAGCCCGTATTTCGGTGCCGGTATCAACTACACCCACTTCTTCAGCGACGATATTCCAGGCGGTGGCCCGGTTACCGGGATCGATTATGACGACAGCTTCGGCTTTGCCCTGCAGGCAGGCGTCGACTACTTCGTCTCTGACAATCTGTTCGTGAACTTCGATGTGAAGAAGGTCTTCATCAACACCGATGTGACCATTGATACAACCCTTGGCCGGGTGAATGCCGATGTGGATATCGATCCATGGATCGTCGGCGTCGGCGTCGGCTACAAGTTCTAAGAAACCGGTTTCAAGAAACCAACAGGGTTGCAAACTGACAGGTCGATGCCATGCGCATCGGCCTGTTTTTTATCCCTGCTCGCGCCGATGCAGGAAGGCGAGCCGCTCCAACTGATGGACGTCCTGCTCGGTTTTCAGCAAGGCACCATAGAGCGGCGGCAAGGCGGTCTTGGGATCGGCATTGCGCAGCACCTCGGGATCAATGTCCTCGACCATGAGAAGCTTGATCCAGTCGAGCAGTTCGGATGTGGATGGCGGCTTTTTCAGGCCCGGTATCTCACGCAGTTCATAGAAAACCGTCAGCGCTTCCTGCAACAGCCGGTCGCGCAGATTTGGAAAATGCACATCGACGATGGAGGCCATGACCTCCGGCTCGGGGAACCGGATATAGTGGAAGAAACAGCGGCGCAGAAAGGCGTCGGGCAGCTCCTTCTCGTTATTCGAGGTGATGAAGACAATCGGCCGGTTTTTGGCCGTCACCGTCTGCTGTGTCTCGTGGACATAGAACTCCATACGGTCGAGTTCCTGCAGCAGATCATTGGGGAACTCGATATCGGCCTTGTCGATCTCATCGATCAACAGAACCGGGCGCACCTCACTGTCGAGCGCTTCCCACAGCTTGCCACGCACAATGTAATTGCCGATGTCATGCACCCGCTCTTCACCGAGCTGGCCATCACGCAACCGGCGCACGGCGTCATATTCATAGAGGCCATGCTGAGCCTTGGTGGTGGATTTCACATGCCATTCGATCAGCGGCGCACCGAGGCTCGCGGCAACCTCGCGGGCCAGAACGGTCTTGCCGGTCCCCGGCTCGCCCTTGATCAGCAAGGGGCGTTCAAGGGCAATCGCGGCATTCACCGCCACAGCCAGATCCGGCGTGGTCACATAGCTGTCGCTGCCGTCAAAGCGCTGGCCCGGACCTGATTGTGTTGCATCGCTCATGATTTACCTGCCTGCCCCATCTGTTCCAACCGGTCCAGCTGTGCGCGGATTGCTGCCATTTCAGCCAGCACCCGGTCGCCCTCGCCATGGGCAATCGCCTCGATTTCTTCCTCGAATTCATGCTGCTCGATCTGGATCGCACTGACCATCACCGCAATGAACAGGTTCAGCATGGTGAAGGTGGCGAACAGGATGAACGGCACGAAAAATGCCCAAGCATAGGGATGGTACACCATAACCGGGTTGACCACATCAGCGGCCCAGCCCTCGAGCGTCATGACCTGAAACAGGCTGTAGGCACTGTTGGGCAGATCGCCGAACAGTTCCGGGTTGGTATGGCCGAACAGCTTGGTCGCCATGACCGAGGCGACATAGAAGAACACGGTCATCAGCCCGATGATCGAAGCCATACCCGGCAGCGCCGCCAGCAGGCCGGAGACGACCCGTCGCATGGATGGCACCACGGAGACCACGCGCAGCACCCGCAAGACGCGCAGCGCCCGCAGGATCGACAGTGCGCCGCCATCGGGGACAAAGGAAATGCCGATCACGGCGGCATCAAACAGCCGCCAGCCGTCACGGAAAAAGCGCATCCGGTGAACAAAGAAGCGGATGCCAAGCTCAACCACGAACAGCCACAGAATGACCTTGTCGATCAGATGCAGCAGCGTGCCGAACGGCTCCATGACCGAGGGTACAGTCTCAAGCCCGAGCACGATGGCATTGATGATAATCAGCCCGAGGATCACAGGGTCCCAAGCAGGGTGACGGATCAGGCGTTCGGCCCGACCACGCATCCCGTCATAGTGCAGTGTTCTTTTAAGCGGCAGTCTCACGTGGCTATCGCTCAGCCTGCGCTGGCAGCGATTGCCTGTTCAACCGCGCTCAGGGCGGCTTCCGCTGCGGCACCGTCCGGACCACCGGCCTGTGCCATGTCGGGACGACCGCCGCCGCCCTTGCCGCCAACGGCATCGGATGCGACGCGAACCAGATCAACCGCACTGACCTTGCCGGTCAGGTCATCGGTGACACCGACCACAACAGAGGCCTTGCCCTCGCTGACCGCTACCAGTGCGACCACCCCGGACCCGAGTTTCTGCTTCATGGTATCGGCGAGCGGTTTCAGCTCCTTGGCTGGCAGATCGGCCAATACCCGACCGATATAGGCAACACCACCCACATCGCGGGCTTCCGCTGACTGATCATTGGAATTGGCACCGCCACCACCGGCAGCCGCCAGTTGACGCCGCAGTTCACTGACTTCACGTTCCAGCTTCTTGCGTTCGTCGAGCAGCGCCTGTACCCGCTCGGTAACCGTTGCCGGGGTGGTTTTCAGCGCCTCGGCAGTGGCCTGCAACTGGCGCTCCTGGGTCAGGGCCAGTTCGAGGGCATCACCGGCGGTCACCGCCTCAACCCGGCGGACACCGGCAGACACCGCGCTCTCGCTGACGATGCGCAACATGCCGATATCACCGGTCTGGGCCACATGGGTACCGCCGCAGAGCTCAACCGAATACTCGATATTGGACCCGGCTTCCGGCTTGCCCATGGAGACAACCCGCACTTCATCGCCGTATTTCTCACCGAACAGTGCGCGGGCACCGCTCTCCATTGCCTCATCAATCGACATCAGGCGGGTGGTGACCGGCGAGTTCTCACGAATGCGGGCATTCACCTCGCGTTCGATCTCGATCAGTTCATCAGCGCTCATCGGCTTCTGGTGTGAAATATCGAAACGCAGGCGTTCCGGTGCCACGAGCGAGCCTTTCTGGGCCACATGATCGCCCAGATGGCGGCGCAGCGCCTCGTGCAGCAGGTGGGTTGCCGAGTGGTTGGCGCGGATGCGTGAGCGGCGGGTGTTGTCGACACTCAACTCAACCGCGAGCCCCTTTTTCAGGGTGCCCTTGGTCACCTTGACCACATGCACGAACAGATCGCCGAGCTTCTTCTGGGTATCGGTGATCGTGGCCTCGACGCCTTCGGCGCTGAACAGCCCGCCGGTATCGCCCATCTGGCCGCCGCTCTCACCATAGAACGGGGTCTGGTTGGTGATGACAAAGCCCTCCCCGCCAGCAGCGATGCTCTCAACCGGTTTGCCATCAGCAACCAGTGCGCGGATTTCAGCCTCTGCATGTTCGGTATCATAGCCGAGGAATTCGGTGGCACCGACCTGCTCACGCAGCTCGAACCAGACGGTTTCGGTTGCCGCCTCGCCGGACCCGGCCCATGCCTTGCGGGCTTCGGCCTTCTGCTGTTCCATCGCGGCATTGAAGCCGTCGGTATCGACAGTCTTGCCCTCGCCGCGCAGCACATCCTGCGTCAGGTCAAGCGGGAAGCCATAGGTGTCATAGAGCTTGAACGCCACATCGCCGGGCAGCGTACCGCGATCGCCCAGTTTCGCACTCTCCTGATCAAGCAGGCCAAGACCGCGGGACAGGGTCTTCTTGAACCGGGATTCCTCGAGCTTCAGGGTCTCGGTAATCAGCGCCTCGGCACGGCGCAGTTCCGGGAATGCCTCACCCATCTGGGCGATCAGCGCCGGCACCAGTTTGTACACCACCGGCTCTTCCGCACCGAGCAGATGGGCATGACGCATGGCGCGGCGCATGATCCGGCGCAGGACATAGCCACGACCTTCATTCGATGGCAGCACGCCATCGGCAATCAGGAAGCTGGTGGCGCGCAAATGGTCGGCAATAACCCGGTGGGAAACCGCACGCTCGCCATCCGGCTCGCCATTGGTGACATTGGCCGATGCCTCGATCAGGGCGCGCATCAGGTCAATATCGTAATTGTCATGCTTGCCCTGCAGGACGGCGGCAATCCGCTCCAGCCCCATGCCGGTATCAATCGACGGTTTCGGCAGGCTGATCCGCTCTTCGAGCGAAACCTGTTCGAACTGCATGAAGACGAGGTTCCAGATTTCGATGAACCGGTCGCCATCCTCATCCGGGCTGCCCGGCGGGCCACCGGGGATATGATCGCCATGGTCGAAAAAGATTTCGGAACACGGACCGCAGGGGCCGGTATCGCCCATGGCCCAGAAATTGTCGGAGGTCGGAATGCGGATGATTTTTTCATCGCTCAAGCCGGCAATTTTTTTCCAAAGGGCGTGGGCCTCATCATCCTCGGAATAGACGGTAACCAGCAGCTTGTCTTTCGGCAGGCCATAATCCCGGGTAATCAGGTTCCAGGCATACTCAATGGCGTTTTCCTTGAAATAATCGCCGAAGGAGAAGTTGCCGAGCATCTCGAAGAAGGTGTGGTGCCGGGCGGTATAGCCGACATTCTCCAGATCATTGTGCTTGCCACCGGCACGCACGCATTTCTGTGACGTCACGGCGCGTTTGTAATCACGCTGCTCGGTGCCGGTGAATACGTTCTTGAACTGAACCATCCCGGCATTGGTGAACATCAGGGTCGGATCATTGCGCGGCACCAGCGGGCTGGATGCAACAGGCTGATGACCGGCATCGGCAAAGAAATCGATGAATTTTTGACGGATTGCGTTGGTTGTGGCGCCGCTGCTCATGATCGGATGACTTTATATAATCGAGTTGGAAGTCTGGTCGTCACCAATCCACCGCAGCAAACCCAGATGGCACAACCGAAGGGCAGAACCAAAGATTTGCTGACAGGCACTCATGGCAACACGGCGCCGTTTGTACACGGGCGCCGTGAAGCCTGTCCAGACAAGCGTGAGGGTTTGGGGGACAAAACCTGCTGGACGTCAGATAATGATGGGCGTGCGGGCAGTCACCTCAGGCGTCGAGGTGCCTATTCCTCACCACCATTATCGTCATTATCGTTCTCTGCATCACCGGTCATCATGGCATCGGCGACCAGCCCGGCATTCTCCCGGATCAGGCTCTCGATAGCATTGGCGATATCGGTGTTTTCCTTGAGGAAACGACGGGCATTCTCACGCCCCTGTCCGATCCGCTGGTCCTTGTAGGAGAACCATGACCCGGCCTTCTCAACCACACCGGCCTTGACGCCGAGATCAAGCAGTTCGCCGGTCTTTGAGATACCCTCACCATACATGATGTCGAATTCGACCTGACGGAATGGCGGGGCGAGCTTGTTCTTGACCACCTTCACCCGGGTCTGGTTGCCAACCACCTCGTCACGATCCTTGAGCGCACCAATGCGGCGGATATCCATACGGATGGAGGAATAGAATTTCAGTGCGTTACCGCCGGTGGTGGTCTCCGGGTTACCGAACATCACGCCGATTTTCAGGCGGATCTGGTTGATGAAGATCACCATGCACTTGGAACGGGAGATCGAGCTGGTCAGCTTGCGCATCGCCTGGCTCATCAGACGGGCCTGCAGACCGGGCAGGCTGTCACCCATCTCGCCTTCCAGCTCGGCCCGTGGCACGAGGGCGGCGACACTATCGATGACCAGAATATCGATAGCCCCGGACCGGACCAGCGTATCGGCAATCTCCAGCGCCTGCTCACCGGCATCAGGCTGGGCGATCAGCAGATCATCGACGTTACAGCCGAGTTTCTTGGCATAGATGGGGTCGAGCGCGTGTTCCGCATCGATAAAGGCCGCCGTACCACCACGTTTCTGGCATTCGGCAACCGCATGCAGCGACAGCGTGGTTTTACCGGAGCTTTCCGGGCCATAAATCTCGATAATCCGCCCCTTGGGCAGGCCACCGATGCCAAGCGCGATATCGAGCCCCAGCGAGCCGGTCGGGATAACTTCGGTTTCAACGGTCTGACGCTGCCCCAGTTTCATCAGCGCACCCTTGCCATGGGCACGTTCGATCTGGGACATGGCCGCTTCAAGGGCCTTCTGCTTATCCATGTTGTCCTCAACAACTCTAAGAGCTGAGCTCATAATCACGCCTCCTCTTCTGGCACAGGGTTCCGGCCGCTGCAACAAGGGTTGTTACATTTGACCGCTGAAAAGCAATGCCAGTTGTACGCTATTTGTTCTTCATGTCAACAAATGAGAACAAAAAGCGAAAAATAATTCCGAAGGCGTTCGCGTAAAAATATCACATCACATGGCAATAGGTTGTTTTGCCAATGACTTACGGTTCAGCTTGAAGACATAGGAGATGATTTCGGCCACAGCCTGATAATGTTCCGGCTGGATGATATCATCGATGTCATAGGCGGCGTGCAAGGTCCGGGCGAGTGGTGGGTTCTCCACCACCGGCACGTCATGTTCAAAAGCGAGATCACGGATTCGCAAGGCGATCAGGTCCTGTCCCTTGGCGACAACCTGCGGCGCATCCATGTCCTCGCCGTTATATTGCAGGGCAACCGCGAAGTGGGTCGGGTTGGTGATCACCACATCAGCCTTGGGGACGCTGTTCATCATCCGGTTGCGCGCCCGCTCCATCCGCAATCGGCGCAGGCGCTGCTTTACATGCGGATCACCCTCCGCCTGCTTCATCTCGTCCTTGACCTCCTGCTTGGTCATGCGCTGCTTTTTCATGTACTCGAAGCGCTGATAGAAGGTGTCGGCGAGCGCAATGATCGCCATGACGAAGACCACGCCGCCAGCCACCTTGAGCGCATAGAAATACATCTGGCTGAGTGCTGCCCCCATCTCCATACCGGAATAGCTGGCAAAGCCCGCCATCACCGGCCAGAGGATGATGCCGGCGACCAGCCCGACAATCGAGATCTTGATAATGCCCTTGATCAGCTCCACCACCTGCCGGAGCGAGAACATCCGGCCGAGGCCCTTGATCACGCTGATCTTGCTCAGCTTCGGTGTGATCGGTTCAACGGTCAGCAGAAGGCCGAACTGGATCGGTCCGGCAATCAGCGCCATGACCACAAACAGCGCCAATGGCAGCGACAGTGCCGTCAATACCGACAGGGTCAGCTGATAAACCAGCGAGCCGATAGAATTGTAATCCACCTGAAACTCGTGGGCATGTTCAAACAGGGCCGCCAGACTGATGTAGATCGAGCCGAGCGTATACGGGGCGAGCACCAACAGAAACAGGGCACCACCAAGCAGCAACAGGAAGTGGTTGACCTCCTGCGAGCGGGCGACCTCGCCCTTCTTCCGGGAGTCCGACAGCTTTTTCTGGGTCGGCTCCTCGGTCTTGCTGGCTTCATCCTGATCTTCGGCCATTGCCTCTTACCGTCTGTTCCTCGTCTTGCCTGCTTCAGGGGCCTGCCAATTACGGCGGATTGAGAAAGATACCGATCTCGCTGTCGGCATATTCGAGCCACCCCATGAGAATAGCACTAATGCCAAGGGTCAGCATGATAATCCCGCCCATCTGCTGGACCGGCAGCGCGACAAAGAAAATCTGCATCTGCGGCATAATCCGGGCAATCACGCCCAGCGCCATAAAGAACAGCAGGCTGACCATGATGAACGGCACGGCAAGCTGGGTACCGATGGTGAAGCTGTCCATGGTCTTGCGGGCGATCAGGTCGGCCATGTCATCGGTCGGGATGAAGACACCCGCCGGAAACACATTATAGGTATCGACCAGCGACATCAGGATAAGATGATGCAGGTTGGTGACGAACAGCAGCACCAGCCCGGCGGTTGCCAGCAACGCCGATGGCAGGGATGATTGGGAATTGAACATCGGGTTGAACAGGAAGGCGTTGGCCAGGCCCATGTTCAGGGACACGATCTGACCGGTAATCTGCAGCACCGACATGATCAGGCGCATGAGGGTCCCATACAGCGCCCCGACAATCATTTCCGCGAATAACAGCAGCATAAGGTCGCTGACCTGCTGCGGTTCGGGTGGCAACTGGTCCTGAACAACCGGCGTGACGATCAGCGACAGAACGAGGGCAAACAGCAACCGTGCCCGTGGCGATACCGTACTGTCACCGAAGCCCGGCAACAGAAACACCGCCGCACCAAGGCGGACAAAGACCAGCATGACGGCAAAAACATTACCGGCGAGGGTTTCGTTCAGAATCTCAAGCATTGGTCTTCCAGCGGATCAGCACGCCCACCCCTTGGCCCTGTTCTGCCCGGTTCAACCGCCAAGACCGATAATCCGGTCGGCGATCGTCTGGGCAAAGGCCTGCAGGACCGACATCATGAATGGCGCCAGAAACAGCATGCTGACGAAGACGGCAAAAATCTTCGGTACGAAGGTCAGGGTAATTTCCTGAATCTGGGTCAGCGCCTGGAACAGAGCGACAATCAGACCGACAACCAGTGATACCAGCATGATCGGGCCGGAAATCTGGATCAGAACCACCATTGATTCCGACAAGACATCAAGAACGTCTGAAGATTCCATGTAGCTGTCCAACCCTGCTCAAAACCGTATCGGCAAGAATTGCCGCAAAAACGATGCCCAAGCTAGACCGGTCCCGCCTGCCTCACAAGTCCGATCCGCATCGGACTTCGGAATAAGACACCGTCATACACCGGATTACATCGGCATACGGAGGATTTCCTGATAGGCGCTGATCATCCGGTCGCGCACGGCAACCACGGATTGCAAGGTCAGTTCGGCATTGTTGATCGCCATGACCACCTCGGTCATATCGGCCTTGCCAAGCACGGCACGGGCGCTGATACGCTCGCCTTCCTGCATGGTGGTGACGGCATCCTTGGCGGCAGTGCCCATCAGCTCCTGAAAGCTCGGCGCCTTGCCGGCACCGGCCTGAACCGTATTGCCGACACCGGATTGCAGATTGTCATCCGCACCAGTGACAAAACGGCGGGACGCCGTGTTATAGGCATTCAGGGCTGATTCAAAACTAATCGCCATTTCAGCAATCCTTACCGCTACCTTGTCAATTCCGGGGCAATCATCATGCCCTTAACAATTAGAACAGTTTACACCAATTTCCAGCCGCGCAGCAGATCAACCGCGCGCAACAGCTTATTTCAACAAATCAACCGTTGAGGACAGCATGCTGCGGCTCATCTCAATCATGCTCAAATTAGCCTCGTAACTGCGCTGGGCCTCACGCATATCGGTCATTTCGATCAGCGGATTGATATTCGGGGTCAGCACATAGCCTTGCGCATTCGCCGCTGGGTGCTGCGGGTTGTATTCACGGCCCAGAGGCGAATAATCCTTGCGGATTCGGTCAATCTCGACCTTGTCAGTACCGCTCGCCCGGTCCAGCTCGTTGCGGAAGGTGATGGTCTTGCGACGATAGGGCAGCTCATCAGGGGTCGAGCCGGTGGTATTCGCATTGGCGATGTTCTCACTGACCACCCGCATCCGGGTGCCCTGAGCTTTCAGACCGCTTACCGCGATGTTCATGGCATTTTGCAGTTCCATATCATGTTCCCCTGCACTCTACTTTCCAACTCAACCGGCAAATCCTGCCGCCACTCCAATCAGACTATGCCTTAACCGGCACCTGTACCGCGCAATGCGTAACGCATCATGGAGATATTCTTTTCATAAACGCGGGTCATCAGGGTGAAATCCATCTGGGTCTGGTTTGCCTTGATAACCTGCTCCTCGATCACCACGCCGTTGCCATCCGGTGAGCTCTCGTAAATCCGACGCTGTTCGGGGCTGGTGAATGGCCGTGGCGAGCCGAGTGTACCGTCCATGTGTTTGACATTGCTGGTTTTCATCATCAGATGATGCCGGTCGATGGTTTCCTCGAACGTGAACGGCTTGAGGTCGCTCGGGATGTATCGGGGCGTATTGGCATTGGCGATATTCTGGGCCAGAACCCGCTGACGCTGGGTCAGATAATTCATCTTCTCACCCAGAGCGTTGAACAATGTTAATGCGCTTGTATCCATAACCAGCAATCCATAATCGGTTTGTCGATATCTGTATCTGCCGGGATATATGCATAAGCCGTGCCAGATTTTGCTTTGGTGATTTGGCGCAATGCTTGCAGAATTGATCGTGAGACAGCCCGAGGGCCAGCAACCGGACGGACAAGCATCAGGCAATGGCATCCAGTGACACCCCCAAACCCGGCCAGAAACCCGGCGCTAAGCCGGGCTCAGGCGACGGCAGACAAACCGGCAGCAACCTGCCGGTGCCGCTGCAGGAGCGCCTTGATGCCATGGATACCGGTGAGGCAGAGGACAAGCCCGATACCGAACCGGCCAAGAGCCGCGCTGACCAGACCGCCATCGCCCTCTCCTATGAAATCGGCGGCGAGCATCTGCCTAAGGTGGTGGCAACCGGGCGCGGCAAGCTGGCAGAGGATATTATCCGCCTTGCCTTCGAGGCCGGGGTAAAGGTCCGTCAGGATGCCGATCTGGCGCAACTGCTGGTTACCCTCGACCTTGATTCCGAAATCCCCACCGAAGCACTCGAAGCGGTCGCGGAAATCCTGTCCTATGTCTATAAGGCGAATGGCAAGATGGCGGAGATGAAGGAAGCCGCGAAGGCCGCTGCCGAGGCCGCCGAAACCGCCGAGGCCGAGGCCGAACGCGCCCTTGCCATGCAGAAAATCGAGAAACCCGTCCCGAGTGAGAAGACAGAAACACCGGAGCCCAATGATAAAATCTGACCGGGCTGCCGCTTTTATGCGGATAACTTGCCTGCTAACACTTGCCCGCTCGCGCAAACCATGCTTCATCACCACTCATGATTGATATGGCTGACTATATCCGCTACGTGGCGGCGCTCGCCTTTGTGGTAGCGCTGATCCTCGGGCTTGCCTACCTGCTGCGCAAACTGGGCACCAGCAGCTTCATGAATGGTGGCAGGGGTCGTGGCGACAAGCGTCTGGGCATCGTCGAGGTACAGCCGATCGACCCGAAACGCAGGCTGGTACTGATTTCCCATGATGACCGGGAGCATCTGGTTCTGCTCGGCCACGAGCGTGATCTGGTGATCGAAGCCGGGCGCCCCAAAACCGGCAGCATCACCAGCCAGCCGGCCACTGACATCACCAGCAATCCCGATGAGCCACACAAGCTGACCGCCCCCCGTTATATCCCCGGCTCCCGCAGCACCGGTAACCCGACCGACAATGGTCACTGAGTTTGAATTCAAGAAATCGCCTCATGTCTGACCAGAAACACTGTTCTTCTTCAACGACCGACCGGGTTGCCAACAAGGCGACGAGCCAGCGTCGGGCCGAGTTGATCGCGGCGCTGCGATCCTTTGCCCTCGCCCTGCTGTTTACCGCTATTGCCGGTGCCGTACTGTCCCTGACCGCCGGTGTCGCCGAGGCGCAGGAACTCAATCTCGATTTCGGTGATGGCGGCGGCAGCAGTACCGCGCGGATCATCCAGATACTGGCGCTGCTGACGGTCATCTCGCTGGCCCCGTCGATACTGGTGATGATGACCTCGTTCACCCGGATCATCGTGGTGCTGTCATTCCTGCGCAATGCCATGGGTACCCAGCAGACGCCGCCGAACAACGTGATGATCAGTCTGGCGCTGTTCCTAACCCTGTTCATCATGACCCCGACCCTTGAGCGGGCCTATAACGAAGGCATCGCACCATTGATCAATCAGGAGATCACCGAGGCGGAAGCGTTTGAGCGCACCATGCTGCCGATGAAGCAGTTCATGATCGTCAATACCCGCGATGAAGACCTCAGCCTGTTCATGGATATCGGCCAGATCGAAACGCCTGAAAATGCCGATGCCACGCCGATCCATGTGGTTATTCCGGCGTTCATGATCTCGGAACTGCGCCGGGCATTCGAGATCGGCTTCCTGCTGTTCCTGCCGTTTCTGGTGATCGATATGGCCGTCGCCTCGATCCTGATGTCGATGGGTATGATGATGCTGCCACCGATCATGGTCTCACTGCCATTCAAGGTGGTGTTCTTCGTGCTGGTCGATGGCTGGTATCTGGTCGCAGGCTCACTGGTCCAGAGCTTCACCCAGCCCTAGAGCCCTCAACAACAACGAAAATCTGGTAGATCAGTTTGGCAGCTGTGCCGTTTGCGGCTCGCCCGTCTCAATCGCGGCATCGTTCTGGATCTGGCGATAGCCCTCAAGGAAACCACCGAACAGATCAACTTCCTGCATCTGCTGCTGCAATGTCTGGAAGTCTGCCAGCAATGAACCGGACAATGGTCGTGTAACCAGACGGAAGCTGTCGGCAACCGGGGTCAGGTTCATCGCCGGGCCATAGGTATCACGCAGACGGTTGAGCGCAGGTTGCTCTCCGGCCAGTGACAGGGCAATCGCCGCGTTCATGACCAGTTGTATCTGCCGCTGCGGCAGGGCAACGCCCTCCGGTGGCGGTGGCTCGAGCAGGTTGGTCAGGGCACGACCGGCCACGTCCCAGCGCCCGAAACGCCAGCCGATATCGGCCCGCAGACGGGTTGCTGCCTCGCTGTCGAGACCACTGATCACAGCCAGTGCCTGATCCGGCTCGCCCATCTGCTGATAGGCCCTACCCTCAAGCAGGGTGCGTTCGCTGGACAGTTCAATCGGCAGCGGCTCATCGACCACGCTCAGCTCCAGCGCCTCCAGCGCCAGTTCCGGCAGATCGTCCAGCAGGCGGACACCGGCAAGGCGCGCACCAAGGCGGGATTTTTCGAGACCAAGCGCCCGGAACTCAACCTGCTGTTGCAGCAATTCGGCGGCCTCACCGAGCAGATCAACACTGATCAGGCGCTCGGCCAGACGCTGAATAACCTTGTCACCGGTATCGCCGAGCGGGTTCAGCTCTCGGAACTCATCGAACAGACCATAGGCCTCGATCGGCGACATCTGATCCGCCTCACCGTCCACATAGAGACGGCGGAAGGCCTGTGCCAGATCGGCGGTCAGGGCCTGTGACTGTGTACTGCCAGGGAAATAGCCCGCCGCACGACGCAGCAGTTCAAAACCGCCAAAGTAATCACCGGTATCGAGATAGAGCACCCCGAGGCGGCGCAGGATCGCCAGTTCAAGCGTATCGCCGCGCCAGGCAAAGCGCAGTTGCTCCAGCGACGGGATCGCCTCTTCCTTGGTGATCGCACCAGCAGCCAGTTCAGATTCAATCAGGCCGAGACGGGCCTTGACCCGATAGAGCTGGTCTTTTCCTTCATCCGCAACCTGCTTCCAAAGGCTCTGGCCATCTTCCAGAAGGCCCTGGCGCAGTGCAATGTCACCACGCAAATAGTTGATGGCAGCCTGATTGACCGAAATCTCAGCACTACGACGGCTCAGTTCGTTCACAATAGCCTCTGCTACATCCACTTCATCAACAACGAGCAGAGCCTCTGCCATCAAACCGGCGATCTCTCGATACAGGCCATTTGGATAAGACAGGATCAGATCACCGGATTGCAGAAATTGTTGCCCGGCCTGTGCCCATCGTCCGAGACGGGTCAGAGCCACACCACGCCAGAGCGCTGCTTCAGGATGAATATTCAGCGCTTCGATTTCCAGATCGGCAAGCGCTTCGGCACCATCACCGCGCAAGGCCATGGCTGCACCACGCAAGGCACGCACCTCGGGCTGCTCTCCAAGTTCCGGCATTATCTCGACCGCAAGTCGGATCAACCCTGTCGCCTCGGCACCGAAACCATGGGCAAAATACAGTCTGGCCAAATCGAGGTAATAAGGCGCGCGTTCGCTGAGCGGAATCTCGGAGATATCCTGCTGCAATTGTATTCGGTTGCCCTCGAAGGCAGCCATTGGTCCGCGTTGCCATTCTTCAAGATCAAACAGCTTGAGACCATCAACTGTCGGTGCGCCCTGTGTTGCCGCACCGAGCAAGTCACTGCGTGACGCAGACAGCAACAGGCCTTCAGGTGCCTGAACCTTTACCGTTTCCGTGCCGGCGGTAACTTCCAGATCATCAATCAGCGGACGGATCACCGCGCCCTGCACCGCTGGGATAAACTCCAGCTCCGGCAAGCGGCGCGCTTCACGCACAGCCACGCCGGCCTTGTTGGCCGGGACCAGGAACAACCGGTCGCCTATCAGTGGATCTTCCAGTTCCATGACCACGCCGGATACATCCATGCCGATGCTGAGACGTTTGCCCGCCGATACCTCGCTGCCCTCGATCTCAATCCGGGCGGTTGGCGTTGGTGTTACGATCGGAGATAGATTGACCTCCCAAACCCGACCATCCAGTTCTGCACGGGGGTAAAGGCCGGGAGGCAGCGGGAAGCGGTAGGCCATGCCATTTTCCAGACGGAAGACATCGGCACGGCGCACCTGACTGGCGGCAGGTCCCTCGATCAGGGGCGTCACGTCAAGGTCTGGCAGGCTGAAGGCAATCCAGAGCGCATCTGCACGGGCAAAGATCGCCGCCGCGGTCGGCACATTGGGATCAATACGAATACTGGTTGTCTGGGCCGCGATCTGATTCTCATCGCTAGCCTCGCCCTCGACAACCGTCAGATCAACGGATTCCTGATCCGGCGCCCGTGGCAGCACGAGTTCCTGTGCCTCGGGCGTTTCCGCCGGTTCTGCTGGTTCATTATTGACCAGCGGCGTTCCTGCCTGCTGAGTGATCGGCGCCGATGGTGTTGCCACCGCCGTTTGCGCGGACGTCCCTGCAGTTACAGCCGGACGCTGATCCGGCACCGGTGCTGTGGGGCTTGGTGCTGCGGCAGGTGCCGGTACCTGTACCGATTGCCGGACCACCGGTTGTGTGTTCGACGGCTGGCCAACGATATCGACCACCACCTTGGTATCGAGCCGGAAGTCGCGGATTTCGGCATCTGCCGGGATGCTCATGCTGAGCGCCATGGCATTTGCCGTGCCCGTGGACACAACCGATGTCGCCAGTTGCAACTCCATGAAGGCAACGGCGCGTAAATCCGGCTCGCCCGGCTGGTCAAACCGGACCGTCAGGCGATCGCCCTGCCGATCCAGCTGATAATCAACCGTCTCCGGCCAATCAAAGACCAGACGCTCGAACCCGGGATGTTTGCCGGCCCGAACAACAATCGCACCCTCTACCGGGGCTGCGGGTGCCGTTGCCTGTGGTCGGGTAGCTGGCGGTGTCGCCTGTGCGGTAACAGCGAGAGCACCGTCATTGTTGATCTGCTCAATCGCCTCGGCATCGGTAAGCGGGCGGACATTGCTGTCAACGCCCTGAACATTGCCTGTTTCGGCAGACGCAGCTGCCGGAGCCGGAGAGGATTGGGCGGAAGGAGATTGCAGGAGGTCAATCGGCCTCTGATCCTGCGCCCGTGCAGTCATCGGCACCGAGGCGAGTGCAACCGACAGAACCGACAAGGCAACGCCATTCAAGAGCCAATGGCGCAATGGTGCTGCCTGCTGATTTGCCCTGTTCTGCGTTTCGGGGTTCTTCACGTCAACAATCCTGCCCATCGGTAGCCGGGCTATGGCCTTTCCTGCGTCACTGATCCTAGTCCAAGACAATGAAGTCTAGAGACCATATGGTACGTTGCGTGGCAAGGAATGGCTATTGTGTTGCTTCAGGGTCGATCAGAATATCAACACGGCGGGCGAGCTTGTAACGCTCGGCTTCCGGGATCGAGGTCGCCAGATCACCATAGCGTCCGTCGCCCATACCCGCGATTACCATGTCTTCCCGATAACCGCTGGAGCGCAGATAGCGCCCGACAGTCACGGCACGGGCCAGTGACAATTCCCAGTTCGACGGATAGGTGCCATTGCGCAGCGGGGTCGGATCGGCATGGCCAAACAGCCGAACCTGGTTTTCGATTCCCCCGAGCAACTGGGCAATCGGCTGCACCGCATCCCGACCATCCGCACTCAATTCAGCGCTGGCTGCCTCAAACAACGCATCGCCAGGCAGGGAAATAATCAGCCCTTCAGCAGTACGATTGATAAGCACCTTCGGCGCATCATCAACCTCGCTCAGCTTCTCATGCAGCAGCGAGGCGAGATAATCGAGGCTGGCGGCCTGCGGAATATCAACAACCGTGACATTGCGCTCGGCATCGGGTCGGACCGGCGTGTCGGGATCCTCGATGATCGGCTGGTCCGACAGGGTCAGCGCCGAGGTCACCTCTTTCCAGGTATCCTCATCCGGCACTGACATGGCAAACAGCATGACGAAGAAGGTCAGCATCAGACAGACCAGATCGGTGAAGGTCACCATCCAGGCGGGCGCATCACCTTCCTGAACGCTGGTCAGCTGGGCTGCGGTATTCATCCCCTCACTGCGCATCACTGCCCTCCCCTGCCGGATCGGGATTTACCAGACCGGTAAACAGGACATCGGAACCGATATCGCGCACCTCGAAATAGAAATGCACCTCATTGCGCAACCGCTGACGCACACCGATGGAGATTGCATAGCCCGGCGCACCATAGGCAGTCAGGGCACGGGCAAAACGTCCACCCCGCCGTACGGCCAGATCACGATCAGAGGCGGAAAGACCAAGCGGGATAATCATGTCCAGATGATAGCGAGCACCATCAATCTGCTTCTTAAGGGTTTCAGACAGGCGGCCCATCAATCCGGCGGTCTCAACCCGCAACTCCATGCTGTCCGGCTCAAACACCGCATCGAGTGGCACGGCGACGATCATCTGATCGCCTTCGGTGACAACCCGCACCTTGGCGAACTGCAATTCATCGCGAAACAGTTTGTCGACCACTTCAAAGAAGGTCTGTTGCTGACTTAGATTACCGTCGCGAGATGTTACTGCCTGATTGCTCAAAAGCATTTCCGGCTGAACTTCAAAGACCTCATCGAGGCTGAACAGGACCTGATCAATCTTCTCGGTTTCGAATTTCGAAATCGCCACCAGCAGAATAAAGAATGCCAGCAAGAGCAGGAACAGCGCCAGTGCCAGTACCGTGGAGGAGCCGGTGCCCCCGCCGCTCGATGCTTCCTCTGGTGCTGAAATGGCCATGAGCCCGACCTTTAATTGTCAAGATCGGCCAAAAGCTTATCAATCTGATCCTGATCGATAGCAGCGCCCGGCAAGGCTGGACCGTTGAGCAGTTTCAGACGCTCGTCATCTTCCAGACTGACGTCCTCAACCTCTTTCTCGGTGGTGGTGGTCGGCATCGGTGCATTGCCGAACACATCCAGCAATTCATCAATGCGGTTTTCCAGATGCTTCAGCGTGCGTACCACCTTGGCGATGCGCTGGCCTGTAATGTCCTGGAAATTACAGCTCTCATAGATTTTGGTGACCCCGTCCACCACGCCGTCACGGGCATGACCTTCCGGGATCTCTGTAACCACCCCCTCGATCTGCTCGCAGGCATCAAGAATGGAACTGGTGGCATCTTCGGTCGCAGCAACCACGGCATCGAGTTCATCAGATGCGTTTGAAATATCCGTCATCTGCCGTTCAACCGGCTGAATGGCAGCGATCTCAAGCTTGGCAGCCTTGATATACTGGGCGATGGCGTCGAGTTCGGAATACAGCTTCACATTGGTGGCGCGCAAGTCGCCATCCATGGTGCCGATAACGCTTGAGACGATTGAGGCAACGTCATCACGTGTTAAAGGCGCACCGGATTGCCGATGCGCTTCAATGATCTTCTCCGGCAATGGACGTCCGTCCTTGCCCGTTTTTTCCGGCGATCCGGTATTACCGTCATGCGCTGCCATAGATACCTTCGTACTTTATACCTCTAACACGTCTGCAGTACATACTAGAGGCGACTTGCCGCCAAGCCCAGCAATATCGCGCAAACTGCGCATTCTTTAAGGCAAGGCACCAAATCACGTGTCCCAATAACAATAGTTTGGGACCGATTAAAAACTACCGAAAACAGCGCCGATTTTCTGTTTCAGCGTTTCGGCATTGAAAGGCTTGACGATATAGTTGGTTACGCCTGCAGCTTTTGCGGCGACAACGTTCTCGGTTTTACTTTCAGCCGTAATCATAATGAACGGCGTTTTTGACAGGCGATTGTCGGCGCGCACTTCTTTCAGCAGCTGCAGACCGGTCATTGGCTCCATGTTCCAGTCGGAAATGATCAGCCCATAATCCTTGTCGCGCAACTTGGCCAAAGCCGTTGCGCCGTCGGTTGCCTCGTCAATCTGCTGAAAACCGATCTGTTTCAGCAGGTTGCCAATAATACGCAACATTGTCTTGTAATCGTCGACCACCAGAATTGGCATATTCAAGTCAACGGCCATTGATAAACTCCATCACACAAGAGACCAACAAAACCGGTCCGATACGCCTGCAATCCCCTGTTGAACAGCGATCCCGCGGATCATTCGGATTGCACTGTAGCGTAACGCCTCACAACTACCGATCATGTCGGGCAGAAACCCAGTCGAAAAATTATTACACTGAGAGCCTAACCCGCTAAACCTTAAAGTCGAGTAAAATTCTTGAATATCGAATGATTTCTGACGCTAAAACCGCAGCGGGTGACCTCATTCCAACACAACCGGCTCAGGCAGGTTGCGCTGATCGGCCAGTTGCAGGGTGACTTCCTTGGCACGATCCGGGGTCATTTCGGCCAGAACGGCAGCAGAGCGCGCTTCTTTCATGCGCATGACAACGTCAAGCAGCACATCCATATCGAGCGTGTCGAAAATCCGCGCGGCGTCCTTCGGCTTCATGCTCTCATAGATTTTGACGAGGCTGTTGAGTTGCGCTTCCTGCTGGCTGTCATGCTGTTTCAGCAGCACCTGCAACTGATCACGCAAGCCCGCCAGCTCGGCAAATTTCTGCTCGAACCGGGATTCCGCGGCTTCAAGCAATGCCTCGCGCTGGTCCAACTGCTGCTCCCGGCGCGCCAGATCCTGACGACGCTCGGACAGTTCCTGCAGCAGCCGCAACTCGGCACGGGTCAACTCACGATTTTCGGGATCGAACCAGAGGTCCTCGTCATCCCCCTCGGCAACCGCTTCATCACCGGCGTCCATGGCGGCAACCTGTCCGCCCTCGCCCATGGTTTCCTCATTCCCGTCAATGGCCTCATCGGCGACCTCATCACCATCCGCAGCACGGGCCTGGGACAGGGTCACCTCGGCGTTGAAATCGAACGGGTCATGGGAAATGCTCTCGCCGGTCACGACATTGACAACGCGCAGCCCCATGACAATGAAGCACACGATGATGAGTGCAGGCAGCAATCGAATTGAAGGTATCATGACTGTATCGCCTTCCCCGGGCGGTTGTTCAAAGAGGATGGTTCCATTTTACCGCATGTTCTGCAGCGCGCGCAGCAGTTCCTGTTCGGCCCGGCTGCGGCCTTCCTGACGACCGCCGCCACTCTTGCCGCGTTCGCCCTCATCACCTTCCGCATCGGCTGCGGCCTCGATTGATCCCGGTGCCGGCGACTGTTTGTCCGCTGGCGCATCGGGCTTTGACAGGGCCGGTGCCGGCGGTGTCGTATCGAGTACGCCGGTATTGTCATCATTGGGCACAAAGGCAGGCTGGGTGCCATAACCCGGCACCTTGCGCCCCTGCTCCACAACGCTCTCCAGCCGTTCGGCGAGACCGTTGCCACTCTCGATCATCAGTTTCAGCTCATCGCTGAGCAACTGGGCGCGCTTGGTATCGCCATCCAGCTTCTGCGAGGTATCACCGGCGGATTTCTGGAAATTGCGGATGGCCAGTTCGGCTTTTGCGGAGGCCTCGAAGAATTGACGGATCGTGGCATCCATCTCCTTCCGGCTCTCGTTGAAGACAGAGAGTTTACGCCACAGGCGAACGCACTGGATGATCGCCACCACCAACAGCACGATGATAACAATGTCGAGTACCAGATTGATAATATTGCCCATTAGGCGCCCCTCCTGATGATTTGGTTAAAGTCGCGGCCAATCATCAACACCGCATTGTCACGAAACGAATATCGCCCTGCCCCTCTCACAGCAGCAAATCCGGGCGTTATTCATCATCCTTGTCGTCATCAACATCATGCTCGATCTTGACGGCGATCTTGCCATTCTTCTGGCCCATACGGGCAAGGAACATGGTCCGGTCACCGCAGCGCAGATCAATCAGATGCTCCGGCCCATTGGGGAGCAGTATCTGCGTACCCGGCGTCCAGTTGATCAGATCGCTCAGGCGCACGGTCATTTCGCCGAGCACGGCACTGAGTTCAATATCGGTACGGTAAAGCTGTCCGGCAAGGTGTTCCTCCCAGATGGAGTCACGACCGAACTTCTCACCCATGAACATCTGCAGCAGCAATTCGCGGATCGGCTCCAGCGTCGCATAGGGCAGCATCAACTCCATCCGGCCACCGCGGTCTTCCATATCAATACGGAACTTGGCAATCACACCGGCGTTTGCAGGTCGGGCAATCGCGGCAAAGCGCGGGTTGGTTTCCAGACGGTCGAAACGGAATGTCACCGGCGACAGCGGATCGAAAGCAGCGGAAATATCCGCCAGCACCACATGCACCATACGCTCGACCAGATTGCGTTCGATGGTCGTATAGGGCCGCCCCTCAATACGCATCGCCGCGGTACCACGACGACCGCCGAGCAGAACATCAACGATCGAATAGATCAGAGCGCTATCGATCACCAGCAGGCCGTAATTGTCCCATTCCTCGGCCTGAAACACCGCCAACATGGCCGGCAGCGGGATCGAGTTCAGGTAATCGCCAAACCGGACCGAGGTAATCTGGTCAAAACTGACCTCGACGTTATCCGAGGTGAAGTTACGCAGGCTGGTCGAGAGCAACCGGACGACCCGGTCGAACACGACCTCGAGCATCGGCAGACGCTCGTAGTTGACGAGGGCCGAGTTGACCAGCGCCTTGACCCCGGAGGTTTCGGAATCATCGTCGCCGTCCTGATCGAACCCGAGAAGACTGTCGATCTCGTCCTGATTGAGGACCCGCGTGGGGGCTTCGCCGTCACCGAATTCGTCATCATCCTCGGCAAGAGCAGCCCATTCGGCGGCAAGGCGTTCCTCCTCGCTCATTCCATCGACATCACTCATATCAACCTCGCCCTACTTAAAGTCGTTACCGGCCTGTGCCGGTGCCCATCGCTCAATTTCGTTGCCACATGCACAAACCGTACCGTTTTTATCAAACCCCGGCTTTTACAGCGCTGCCAGCCCCTCTCGCCAACAGCCTGCAACTGATCTCACCACTATTGCCGGTTACTGGATCAGCATCTCGCGGAACAACACGTTACGAACCTTGGCCGGATAGATCGCCTGACTGACCCGGGCCAGCAATTCCTGCCGCAGCCGGTAAATACCTGCCGAGCCCTGCAGATCCTCGACCCGCAATTCACGCAGATAGGTCTGGAACTGGTCATTCACTCTGGGCAGCAACTGTTCCAATCGCGCCACATCTGACTGGTTCTCAAGCTCGATGCTGATGCTCATTTTCAAGAATCGGGGCTGGCGGCCAGGGGTATTCAGGTTCACCAGCATGTTGTCGATATCGTAGAAAATACCGGCAAGTTTTTCCCCGCCTTCCTCGCCATGCTCACCATCGGCAGCACCATGACCACCATCCTCGGCCATCTCCTCGGAACCGCCCAGCAGCGGGTCGAGCATACCGGTGAAAAACGCCGCAGCGCCGCCGCCCAGCAGCAGAACCAGAAGGGCCACAACAATCAGCAGAACCCGTTTGCCACCGACTTTGGTCCGCGACAATTCTTCCAGTTCATCACCATCATCAACTGCCAAATCCGACATTGAGAAACTTCCTGTTTAGTGAGCATTTTCAGACCGGGTCGCCCCCGACCGGATATTCATTGAACATCTGTCGCCAGTGTACCCCATCATGCCCCACAACAAAATGCTGAGTGCCCCACTCCCTCGCATGGCCCGGCCTTCCCGGCGTGACAAAAATTGCCTGCTGTACAGCTTCGGCATCTGCAGCGTCCGACAACCATCAATATATTTCCCGGATAACCGGGGCTGACTGGAATTGGCACGCTTTATGCTTCATACCCGGCGAGTGCTGTGGCACGTGCCCCGACCGGAACGGCAGAATGTCGTTTATCGGTCCCGGTATACGTCGCGGCCATGTTCTTGAGGGATGGAAATCAAGCCATGGAAAATACCAGCTATATCGCCTTATCCAGTCAGGTCGCGACCCAGCGCCGGATGGATGTATTGTCGAATAATCTGGCGAATATGAACACGCCGGGCTTCAAGTCGGACCAACCGCTGTTTCTTGAATACATCGAGAAGCTGGAGGGACAGGAGTTCCGCGACAGAAACCAGCGGCGCATGTCTATGGTCTCTGACTACGGCACCTTTACCGATTTCCGGCAGGGTGCCTTTGAGCCGACCGGTGGCCCGCTTGATCTGGCACTGAACGGTCCCGGCTTCTTCGCCATTGATGTCGGTGGCGGCGCTCGCGCCTATACCCGCGATGGCAGCTTCCAGCTCGATCGTGACCGCCGGGTGGTGACCAGTGGCGGTATGACAGTGCTCGACGAGAACGACAACGAGATCATTATTCCCGACGGTGACAGCCATATCCGGGTTGCCGATGACGGTACCATTTCATCGGAGACCGGCATTCTCGGCCGCATCAAGGTTGTGCAGTTCGATCGCGAACAGTTCATGACCCCGATGGGCGGCACCCTGCGCATGACCGACGAGCCACCACTCGAAAATGTGGATACCCAGATCAAGCAGGGGATGCTCGAGAGCTCCAATGTGAATGCCATCGAAGGCATGACCGATCTGATCGAAATCAGCCGCGCCTATAACCAGGCACAAAATCTGGCAACGCAGGAGCATGACCGCATCGGTCGTGCGATCCGCAAGCTGAGCGGCACGACCTAAGCAACTGATGTGAACCAGCGCCACTGATCCGGACGAGAGACAGGACAGCCGAGGCGCAACCCCAGAGGAGAAACTGATATGCAAGCGCTCAATACTGCCGCCACCGGCATGTTAGCCCAGCAGTTGAATGTGGAGGTGATGTCGAACAACATCGCCAACCTGACCACAACCGGCTTCAAACGCCAGCGGGCGGAATTTCAGGACCTGTTATACCTGAACGTCCGGCGTCCGGGTGCCACCTCATCCGATATCGGTACCGTGGTGCCATCGGGCATTCAGGTCGGTGTCGGTGTCCGCGCCGGTGCGGTTTATCGCATCCTTGAGCAGGGTCAGCTGCAATTCACCGAAAACCCGCTCGACATTGCGATCGACGGTAACGGCTATTTCAATGTGGAATTGCCGAATGGTGAGACCGGCTATACCCGCTCCGGTGCCTTTGCCCTTAATGATCAGGGTGAGATCGTTACCCCTGATGGCTTCCTCGTCGAGCCGGGCATTACCATTCCCGATGATGCCGTTGCCATCGACATCAACCGGAACGGCTCGGTCTTCGTCAAACTTGATGCCCAGGAAGATCTGGTCGAGGTCGGACAGATCCAGATGACCGTATTTGCCAACCCGAATGGTCTGGAAGCCATCGGCGACAACCTGCTGCTGGTAACCGAAGCCTCCGGCGATCCGATTGACGGTTTTGCCGGTGATGTCGGCTTCGGCACCATCGAACAGGGCGCACTCGAAAGCTCGAATGTGGATGTGGTGAACGAGATCACCGATCTGATCACCGCCCAGCGGGCCTATGAGATGAATTCAAAGGTCATCCAGACCGTTGATGAAATGTTCAACGTGCTCAATCAGGTCGGCTAAGCGCTGATCGCACCATGACGTGAACGAAAAAGGACACCACCCCATGATCATCCGACGCATCCGACGACTGGTCATCCGTACAATGCTCGCATTGGCGGTTATCGGTGGTGTTCTGTTCATGACCGTACGAGCCGATGCGGCAGAAATTCGCCAGCGTGTCGTTGTCGAAGGTGATCAGGTTACCCTGGGCGACCTGTTCGACGGTATTTCAACCGAACAGCTGGAACAAAAGGTCAGCCCGGCCCCCGCGCCCGGTCGTCGCGCCGTGTTCGACTATCGGACCCTCGGTCGCCTCGCCCGTGCCTATCGGGTCAGCTGGTAGCCCGCCAGTACTCTGGACCGGGTAATTATCGAACGCGCGGCCAATATTCTGGATTCAGCCGTGATCGAGCAGGAACTGGTCAAGGCCATTACCGCCGATATGTCTGGCGATGCCGGTGATCTGGACGTCACCCTCGATAACCGGGCGGCAAACATTGCCCTGCCGGTGGATATCGAGCCGAGCATTGCCGTCACCCGCCTGAACCATGATCCGATCTCCGGTCGCTTCACCGCAACCGTGGTGGCTCCGGCCTATGGTGACAGCGTGTATGAGACCACCCTGACCGGGCGCAGCATACCGATCGTCAATGTTCCGGTTCTGGCCGAGCCAATGCGCAAGGGCGACATCATCAGCGAGCGTGACATCGTTATGATCAAGATGCCCGCCGAACGCATGACTGCCGATGTCCTGATCAATGAAGCTGATCTGGTCGGCATGACACCGCGCCGGGCGGTCAGCGCCAATACCCCGGTTCGCGACAGCGATGTGAACGAGCCTATTGTGGTTGAACGCGGTGCACCGGTAACGATCCGCCTGAACCATGGCAGCATCGCACTCACCGCTAAGGGCCGGGCCATGGACAATGCCGCACGCGGTGATGTGCTGCGGGTAATGAATGTTTCCAGCAACCGCGTCGTCGATGCCATCGCGATCGGTCCGAATTCAGTGGAGATTGCACTGCCATAACAGATGTGCCGGCGACGGTATCGGGGGATGACCACCCGGCAACATCGGACATGGCAACACGCATGTATGAGGGGAAGAGAAAGATGATGAAGCAGACAAAACAGATTACCAGCGTCAGACGCACAGGCAGCCTGCAGATCAAACGGGTGACATCCCCGCTGCTGCTCGGCCTCGCCATGCTCGGTATGACCGCCTGCGGGATTCCGGACCGCCTCGCCGATGTGGGACAGGAGCCTGAAATGGCACCGATTACCAATCCGCATCAGGCTGCAGGTTACCAACCGGTCTCCCTGCCGATGCCAACGCCCGAGACGCTGGAATATAATTCCAATTCACTCTGGCGCAGCGGTGCCCGGGCATTTTTCCGGGATCAGCGGGCCAAGCAGGTCGGTGATATCCTGACGGTTGCGATTGATATTCAGGACGAAGCCACCC
Organism: Micavibrio sp. TMED2; assembly: GCA_002168225.1. NCBI lineage: Bacteria > Pseudomonadati > Bdellovibrionota > Bdellovibrionia > Bdellovibrionales > Pseudobdellovibrionaceae > Micavibrio > Micavibrio sp. TMED2. The sequence goes on along the minus strand of NHBH01000009.1, from coordinate 761,934 downwards.
TCGACAACAGCTCAAGCCGGACGCGCTCAAGCTCCGAGGATGCCAATCTGAGCAGCCTGCTCGGTTATCAGGCCAGCCTTGGCGATGTGTTGCCGGAAGCGGTAACCCCGGACAACCTGATCAACTTCGGCAGCAACACCAACAGCACCGGGACAGGCTCAATCGAGCGTGAGGAAAGCATCCAGCTCCGGGTTGCCGCCCTGATCACACAGGTTCTGCCCAATGGCAATCTGGTGATTGAAGGCCGCCAGCAGGTGCGTGTGAACTTCGAGCTGCGCGAACTGCAGGTGGCCGGTGTCATTCGTCCGGAAGACATCACCTCATCAAACCAGATTACCTATGAGAAAATTGCCGAGGCGCGCCTGTCTTATGGCGGCAAAGGCCATATCTCTGATGTCCAGCAGCCACGTTACGGCCAGCAGGTCTACGACATACTATTCCCGTTCTGAGGCTCTTGCCCCCTCACCTGAAAGCAGCCTCAAGCCCCCTCTCATACCCACGGGAATAGAAAAAGCGGCGATCCAGAACGGATCGCCGCTTTACCTTTGTCTGATATGTCCCTGACCTTTATCCGGCAGGATCAGTCGTCGCGCTGGGTACGTTCGCGGCGCTCGTGCTGCTCCTGCGCTTCCAGGGTCATGGTCGCAATCGGGCGGGCTTCAAGGCGCTTGATGGAGATCGGTTCACCGGTCACTTCGCAATAACCGAACTCGTCATCCTCGATCCGGCGGATCGCAGCATCGATCTTGGAGATCAGCTTGCGGGCGCGGTCACGGGTGCGGAGCTCAAGGGCGCGATCGGTTTCAGCGGAGGCACGATCGGCAATGTCCGGCTCTTGCAAGCCACCATCCTGGAGGCTGACAAGTGTCTCACTGGATTCGCGGACCAACTCGGCTTTCCAGTCCAGCAGCTTCTGGTGGAAATAAGCCAGCATGACCGGGCTCATGAACTCCTTGTCCTCACTGGGGTCATACCCTTCAGGGACGGCAACCTTGGATGATTTTTTAGCAGCTTCTTTAGTATCGGCCTGGACCATCGGTACTGATATCTCACGCTTTGATGTGGGGGTACGAAAAGCGCGCGGAGTATAGGAGCGCTCCCCGCATATCGCAAGGATTCAAAGGCAGCCGGTAACAATTGCGCAGGCTACTGTTTTTGAACGACTTTTTCGTCAGCCGCGGCGGTTCATTTCGATTTTGGCCAGTTCGACCTGTGCCCGCAGGTCGATTTCATCGAGTACGGCGGTCAGCTTGGGATCGTTTACCTGGCCACGCGCCTGCGCCACTTCGGCGCTCAGCGTCTGCATGGTACCAGCCGAGATACGCCCGATCAGGATATCATCGCGCAACCGTTCCAACGCACCGAGAATACGCTCGCCGCGTTGACGGGCCTTCTGTCGACCGCTGGCATCGGGATTGACCTGTTGCAGGGCAAGGATGGCATCGAGGCCGGTAACCGATCCGACACCGCCTGCGGCGGCACTGCCGGATGCCTCAACCTCATCGGCCCCACCGAGCAGTTTGGAAAAACCCGCAGCATCGCCCTTCCGCTCGGTCTTCTTGGACCGTGCGGTACTGGTGGAGCCGGTCTTGCCGATCCGATCGATGCTCATAATATTCCTTACCAACCGGCGTGATCTTTGCGGGTGCCCGATGCACGCCATGGCAACCACGCCAAGACAAACTCATGTCATTAGTATGGAGTGCGTCGGGGCAGGATTAAAGGGGCAAAAACTGCCGCCCTGTGGGGATTATTCCGATTGTGGCCACAATAGCCCAGCAATCGGCAGTTTCCCGCCGCCGCCAATCTGGCACAATTCTCGCATATGGTCTGCCGGGTGTGAGAAGGAGTATGCGAAATGATCGCATCGGAACGAAATACTATGAAGATTAGCCAGCTTATCCGGTCTGCATTTGTCGGCGTCAGCGTTCTTGCGATGGCCGTGACCACCATATCATTCCAGCCGCTGCCGGCCGCCGCACAGGCGCTGCAAAGCCGGGTGAAGGATATCGTGCGCTTTGAAGGCGTGCGGGAGAACCTTTTGGTCGGTTATGGCCTTGTGGTTGGTCTCAACGGTACCGGTGACAGCCTGAACAATGCGCCGTTCACCGAGGAAAGTCTGGTCAGCATGCTGGAGCGCCTCGGCGTCAACACACGCGGCATCAATCTTTCCACCGATAACGTGGCAGCCGTCATGGTGACCGCCACCCTGCCGCCATTTGCTCGTCAGGGTGATGAAATCGACGTACAGGTCTCCTCCCTCGCCGATGCCGAGGATCTGCTCGGCGGCACGCTGGTCGTAACCCCGCTGCTCGGTGCCGATGGCGAGGTCTATGCCGTAGCGCAAGGTCCGGTCGCAACGGCAGCGATTGTCGCGCAGGGTGATGCCGCCAGCATCGTGCGTGGCGTCCCCACCTCCGGTCGCGTGCCGGGTGGCGCCATTGTCGAGCGCGAGGTCGAGTTCGAGCTCAATGAAATGACCCAGATGACCCTGTCCCTGCGCAATCCGGATTTCACCACCGCCCTGCGTATCGCTCAGGTGATCAATGCCCGGCTGAACAGTGCTGCGGCCTTCGCCAAGGACCCATCCAGCGTCGTGCTGACCGTGCCCGAACAATATGCCGGTGACCTCGTCTCCCTGATGGCGGATGTTGAGAACCTGCGGGTCAGCCCGGACCAGATCGCCCGCGTGGTGGTTGATGAAACCTCTGGGGTTATCGTTATGGGTGCCAATGTGCGGATCAGCACGGTCGCGATCGCACAGGGCAACCTGACCATCCGCATTACCGAGACCCCGCAGGTGTCGCAGCCCAACCCGTTCTCCGAAACCGGCGATACGGTGGTCGTGCCACGTACCGAGCTTGAGATCGACACCGATGCCGATCAGCGCCTGACCGTACTTGAGGAAGGCGTCACGCTGCAGCAGTTGGTTGAAGGCTTGAATGCCCTCGGCGTTGGTCCACGGGATATCATCACAATCCTGCAGTCGATCAAGGCTGCGGGTGCCCTGCAGGCCGATCTGGAGATCATCTGATGGATCAGTTGCTGAACCCGCAAACCGCACTCAGCGCCATGGGTCAGGCCGATACCAGCCGCGCACTGCGTGAATTGAACGGTGCCAAGCCGCTCGCCCGCGGCGGCAATGTTGATGCGGAAAAGATGGCCGGTATCGATGCCGCCTCCAAGAAGTTCGAGGCCATGGTGCTGAGCCAGATGCTGCAGCCGATGTTTGCCGGCCTTAAAACCGATGGCCCCTTTGGTGGCGGCTTCTCGGAAGAAATGTATCGCAGTATGCTGGTTGAGGAATACGGTCGGATGATGGCCGATAACGGCGGCCTGGGGATCGCCGATGCAGTCAAGCGCCAGCTTTTGTCAATTCAGGAGACCGGAGGGGTCCAACAATGACTGACACAGACACGACACAGCCTGATGGCCAAACTGACAACCAGAGCAAGCGCCCCGCAGGTCGCCAGTCAGTACCAATCGAGCAGCGCATTGATGATGCCATCATCCTGATGGAAGACCTTGCCGACCTGCTGGACGAGGAAACCGACGCGATCCATCAGCACGACTTCCAGCGCTTTACCGAATTGCAGGCAGACAAGGTCGATCTGGCCACCGAGTACCAGTCACTGGTCGGTCGCCTGCAAAAGCGTCAGACCGAAATCAAGCAACTGCCCGAGGAAATGCAGCAGGCTTTGCGTGCCGCAGCCCAGCGGCTTGATGTCAGCATGGAAGACAATGACCGGCAGGTTGATACCGCCCGGCGTGGTACCCGCTCGATCATCGACACGATCATTGAAGCCGCCCGCAAGGCTGTTGCCACTAGCGATGCCTATACCGAGGAAGCAACGCCGCCGGAAAAGAACCCCAAGAATTCCGGCGCGGTCAGCATTGACGAAGAGCTTTGATACTACCCCGCCGTTTCCGAACAAAAGCCGCTCCCTTGAGCGGCTTTTTTCATGTTTCAAAACAATAAATTACACCGACAATCCACAACTGGCCCGGCACTTGCATTAGTAGCTATGACTTATAACGCCATTCGTGAGGTTGGCTATGCAAGGACTGGGTAATTTACTGGATATGCTGGGCAGTGCCGATCAGGCATCGCTCCGGTCATTGTCGCAATCAGTACAGAATGGTGAGCGTGACGCTGCCGCCCTGTCTGACTTCCTCGGCCTGCTACAGTCCCAGCTTGCCGAACTGGAAGAAGCTGGCGAGATCGCTTCCGGCGACACCAATGTGCTGCTGGGCGAGTTTCTGTCCCCGGCAATTCTTTCCCAGACGGATTTGTCGTCCGGTCTGTCATTCCGTCAGCAGGTGACATCGGCTGATGAAACCACCCCGCTGTCCCTGCTCTACAACCAGATATTTGCCAATGCCAATAACCAGCCGGTTGATCTCGGCGACATTGATCCGGGCATTCTCAAGCTGATCGATTATGACCGTCTGGCGGAAGACCTTGCCGCCCTGCAGAAGCTGGTAACAGCCGTCAGCACCAATGACGGTGAGCCGCTGACCGAGGAAGAACTGCTGGCGATCCTGCAAAGCGCCCTGTCCGAAGACAGCGCTGGGGAAGAGCTTGATACCTCACTTGATATTTCGCTGACCGATGGCGAGGCTTCAGATGGTGACAATGCCGATGATGCACAGGCGGCAGCAGCCGGTTCCCTGACACAGGCTGCTGATGCTGACGGCGAAACCCTTGATCCGGATTCTTTGGGCCATGAGCGTCAGGTAGCTGACAAGCGCCTTGCCGACCGTTTGCAAGCCCGTGATGCCCGTATCGCCGCCACCGAGGAAGGCGCCGAACCGGAAGACGGTGACGGGCTGGATGTGGCCGCAACCGCAATGCCGGTAACGCCGACCACAACCAATGGTCAGGCCGGCACCGGGCCGATCAATCTGAATGCACAGGCGCAGCTTGCCAGCGTCAATGGCCCTGATGTCCACTCGGGCAATACCGGTGGCCGCTCATCCGGACAGGGCGCTTTCGGTGACAGCCCGTTCGGTCCGCCGAGCAATCAGGACGGCCTGACCAATGCCGCTCAGAACGCGGCCAATCTCAATAATACACAGGCCAGCTTCCAGAACATGCTGGCGGCCAGCACCCCATCCCGCGCGCCCATGAACCCGGCAACCATGCAGGTGAATGTCCATCTGCGGAATGCGGTCACTCAAGGCCAGACCCAGCTGCGCATCCAGTTGCAGCCGTCAACCCTAGGCTCGGTTGATGTGGAGTTGACCTTCGACAAGGAAGGATCGGTCCGCGGCAAGTTGATTGCCGACCGTCCCGAAACCCTCGACATGCTCCGCCATGACAGTCGGACACTGGAGAAATCCCTGCAGGATGCAGGTATCCAGCTGGAAAGCGGTGGTCTGGAATTTTCGCTCCGTGATGGCGGCAACGCCCATGGCGACAGCAACCAGGCCAATAACAGTAACAACGGGACCGCCGATGGCAGCATCGGCAGCGACGCGGAAGAACTCGTCGATCTGTCCGGTTCCATTGAAATTATCACAGAAGATCAAGTCGACGTTCGGGTCTGATCCCCTGATCACCCGCGTTATGGAGAACCGATATGTCTGATTCAATTACACTGACGCCGAATACGACGACATCATCATCGTCAATCTCGCAAAGTGGCCAGATCTTTGCCGAGGAGGTCGGCGATTCTGCGTCTCTTGCGCAGGACTTTGACGACTTCCTGACCCTGTTGACCACCCAGTTGCAGAACCAGGATCCGCTCAATCCAACCGATACCACCGAATTTACCAACCAGTTGGTGATGTTCAACCAGGTTGAGCAACAGATCAAATCCAATGACAAGCTGGATGAGTTGATCAATGCCACCATGGCCAACTCATTGCAGCAGGCGCTTGGCTATATCGGCCTTGATGTCAGCTATGAAGGCCAGCAGTTCTACAATGCAGGTGACGGCACCGGTAACCGCTTCGTCTATGACCTCAGCGACGAGGTCGCGACCCTAACCATGCGTGTCGTCGATGCCGAGGGTGAAACGGTTTACACCGAGAAGGTCAGTGAACAGCCCGGCCTGACTGTCGTGCAGTGGGATGGCAAGGATAATAACGGCGAGACGGTAACAGCAGGCAACTACACCCTGCTGCTCGATGTGGTGCCAATCAATCAAAAGGATTCCGTTTCGGTCGAACTTGGCGTCAGCAGCCGGGTGACCGGGATCGAGACCCGTAACGGCGAAACCTATCTGGCCATGGGGGAATCAATTGTGCCGCTCAGCCAGGTATTTTCTGCCGAATATCCGGACTCAAACAGCAAGGTTGGTACCGGCACGATCGGGGATGGCGAGTCCACCGACGCCACCGATACCGGTGATGAGGCTGATGACGGCGAATCTGACGACTCGGTTTAAAACGCCACAAAGTTGGCACGTAATTTGAATAGCTAAAGCAGCTTGTTTTTTAGGAGGTAGCGATGAGCGTCTTCGGTTCATTATTCACAGGGGTTTCGGCGCTGAATGCGCAGAGCCAATCCCTGACCATTATTTCGAACAATATTGCGAACAACCAGACCCCTGGTTTCAAACGGTCTATTGCAACCTTCGCCAATCTGGTGACCGGTACGGATACCAATTCGATCCTGCAGCCGGGCGGTGTACGTGCTGCGTCCCTTGGTACCGTAAACCAGCAGGGCCTGCTGCAAACCACCGGTCGCAAAGAGGATATGGGTATTCTCGGCGAGGGTATGTTTGTCGTTGGGGCGAATGTCGCCAACAGCATCCAGTTCCCCTACTACACCCGGGCTGGGCGCTTTGAGGAGACCGAGGACGGTTATCTCCAGACGCCATCAGAAATCGGCAGTCACGTACTGTATGGCTGGCGCCTTGATGAGAATGGCGATATTCCGACCAACTTCGACAACCTCTCAAGCCTAGAGCCGGTGAACCTGAACTTCCTGCCCGGCTTCAACAATGCGACCAGCACTGTCGACCCGGCAATCAACTTTGACTCGTCAACCCCGATTGATACGGACCTGAGCACCGGCGGTTCAGCCTTCTCCCGTATCATCACGGTTTATGACAGTCTTGGTAACGAGCAACTGCTGACCTTGGATGTGACCAAGGTGGCACCGCCAAACCTTGAGAATGTTGCCTTCGATCAAACTGGCCTGACGCTTGATACCGAACTAAACCCAAGCGGCACACCGACCGGTGCACCACAGGATTTGGATATTACCCTCGGCGGAACATTGACGACGGTTTCTTTACCTGCCGGCATTACCAATCTCACCGTCGGTGAATTGATCGACCGGATCAACGCAGCCCTGCCCGATGCACCTGCAGCGGGCGCGGGTTCTGCCAGCCTCAGTGAAGATGGTGCCCTTGTTATTGTCCCCGTCAACGAAGGTGATGCCGTTGGTCCAATTCAAACTGCAGGCGGCGCCACCCTTTTCACCGCTGTTGACTCCGGCCTTGCTGGCGCAGGTCCATCTGCGGGTACCATAACTGCAGCAACCGTTCTGCCAAGCCCGCCGAACCCGCCGAACAATACCGTTTCCGGTAATGGCACCTTCCCGGCGCTGGGCAGCGACACCGCCAATGCCAACCCGTTTGGTTGGTGGCAGGTTACCCTGTCCGCCGGTGATCAGGTCGGCACCAATGCCTCGATCGGTTATATCAACTTCAATGCTGACGGCTCGATCAATGCGACGGCAAACGCGAATGGCAATCTTGCCATCTCGCTGAACGGCATCAACTACAACAACGGTTCCGATCCGGGCAATTTCGAGTTCCAGATCGATCGTCTGACCCAGTTGAATTCTTCGTTCCTGACCACCGATATCGACCAGAACGGCTCATCATTCGGTGTCCGCCGGGATTACAGCATCGATGAGAACGGTGTGGTCAACGTGTTGTTCTCGAATGACGAGATCGTACCACTGTACCAGATCGCCATTGCCGATTTCCCGAACTACAACGGCCTGAAATCCGAGAGCCTGAACGTCTACACCTCGACCAACGAGAGTGGCGAAGTCAGCTTCCGGGAGGCCAATGTCAACGGTAGTGGCCAGGTTTTCAGCGGCTCATTTGAACAGTCAAACGTTGACCTTGCCGATGAGTTCTCCCGTCTGATCATTACCCAGCGGGCATATTCTGCCGGTACCAAGGTTATCAACACCGCCGACCAGATGTTGGCTGAACTGCTCAACATCCGATAACCGGTAATCAGTTTGACGGTATGACATCATGAAAAGGCCGGGAAGTATTTCGCGGCCTTTTCAATGGCAGAAATCAGTTGGCTAATGCTGTTTTCAGTCTGTTGTTTTTGCAGGACCGCTTCCCCCTCGCATTCGCCCCTCACGGTCCCGTAACCGTCAAAAGTAAAAACGCCGTTGACCAGTCCAGAAAGGCATGGTCAGCGGCGTTTGCTTTTGGAAGTTTGCCTTGAGAACTAGGCCAGAAACAGCGCGTCGCTACTGACACCCTTTTTGCGCATGGCATCACGGGTATCGAGAATGACCGCGGCCTTGCGACCGACCAGCTCATAATCCACCGCATCGTGATCGGTGCAGATGATGACGGCATCGGCCGCCTCGAGCTGTGCCTCCAGATCACCGCTCTCCATGCCCTCAAGCGCTGGAAAATGGCGGAAGGTGCGCAGGATCGGCACATGGGGATCATGGTATTGGGCCACCGCACCACGTTGATGCAGCAGGTCGAGCAGCTTCAGCGCCGGGCTCTCACGGGTATCGCCGACATTCTTCTTGTAGGATGCGCCGATCACCAGAACATTGGCACCATTCAACACCTTGGCCGAACGCGCCTCCAGTGCCCGTGCTAACTGATCGACCACGTAATATGGCATGGCGGTATTGATCTCCCCGGCCAGTTCAATGAACCGGGCCGGCATATCAAATTCCTTTGCCTTGTAGGTCAGATAGAACGGATCAATCGGAATACAGTGCCCGCCAAGCCCCGGACCGGGATAGAACGGCATGAACCCGAACGGTTTGGTCTTGGCCCCTTCGATCACTTCCCAGATATCGATCCCCATGCGCTGATAGATCACCTTCAGCTCATTGATCAGGGCGATATTGACGCTGCGGAAGATATTCTCGGTCAGCTTGACCGCTTCTGCCGCGCGGGTGCTGGAGACAATCTTGACCGATGGCACCAGCGGCTCGAACAATGCAGCCGCGGCGGCGCGTGAGGCCGGGTCATCGGCACCGATCACCTTGGGCGTATTGCCAAAATGATGGGTCGGGTTGCCGGGGTCCTCACGCTCGGGCGAGAAGGCCAGCAGGTAATCGGTGCCGCATTCGAGACCGGTTGCATCGAACAGCGGCTTCAGCACTTCTGCCGTGGTACCCGGATAGCTGGTTGATTGAAACACAACCAGTTGCCCCTTGCGCAGATGTTTGGCAATCGACTGACCGGTTGCTTCCACATGACTCAGATCCGGTTGCTGATGACGGTCGAGCGGCGTTGGCACGCAGATATTGATGACATCAGCATTGACCAGCTCGGCAAAATCAGTGGTCGCATGGAACAGCTTGCCGTCGATAAAGCCCTGCAGGGCATCATTGCCAACCCGGTCGATAATCGAGTGCCCGCGGTTCAGATCATCAACCAGTGACTGGTTGATATCGAAGCCGATAACCCTGATCCCCTGCTCGGCAAAGGCCTTCACCAGCGGCAGGCCCACATAGCCCAGCCCGATTACCCCGATAGTGGCGGATTTCGCCTCCAGCCGCTGCTGGAGGGTTGCAATGCTTGTCATGACAAAACGATCTGATGCGAAACAGCAAATGCCCGATAACGGACATTCAGGAAAACCCGGGCCTGTCTAGCATGAGACAAAACCCGTGCGCTAACCTAATTCAGCATACCGGAGGACATCCCTTCCCGCATCTCGGTGTAACCTGCCTGAATGCTCTTGGAAGTAGGGTTGAAACGCAGGGCTTCCTGAAAGAAAATATCAGCATTCTCGAAATCACCCTGCCGTTTGCACAGCTGAGCCAGAGCATGCCAGAGAGATGCTTCCTCGGGCTGTTCCTCAATCGCGCATCTCAACAGTTCAGTTGCCTGATCAGTATCCCCCTCGATGCCCAGAACCGTCGCCAGCAGGGCGATCGCGGGCACAAAACTATCATCAATGGCAATAGCATCACAGGCAATGCCCTTGGCAGCCTCATTATCGCCAAGCTCGAACATTACTTCCGCCAGATTGCTCAAAACCGTAAGGTTATTCGGCTGCAGATCGTAGGCTTTCTCGTAGTTCCTCAAAGCCTCCATCATATTGCCATTCTGCTTCATGATCTGTCCCAGCATCAGATATGGGTGGGACATATTCGGACGCAGCAGCGAGGCAGCTTCAAACTCGATAATAGCCCGAGGCAGGTTCTTTTCCCCGATGGCCTGTTCCGCGTTATCCATATGCTCAACATAGGCATCCAGAACCGTTCCCGATACCTGCATATCCGGCAAATCTTCAGCCTTCTTTTTTTCCAACTGCGCGGCTGTCGCTTCTTTTGACTTGTCGATCATTGTAATTCCTTAAGGCCAAGACACCTGTTCATGAGAATCATGATGTACATATCGGGGAGCCCTGCTCAAGCAGCTTGCAAAATTCGCACCATGATAGCAACGACTAAGGGCGCTGCTCACCTGCTGATTTTCCAGTCTCGCAATATGAGCGCCACATTGAACGGACTGATGCCGCAAAATGGCTGTTGAAATCATCCCTATCCATCAGAGATGAGGACAGCAGCCTGTCCCGCATGCCTGATTGCAGGTTGCGCAAACGCGGTACATCAAGCGCAAGCTCCGTCGCCAGATTGATATAATCATCCGGGCTTCCAGCAACCAGTTCACCCAGACCGACAGCGTTCATCAGGGACAATCCCACACGGGCCGAATGTACCTCACCGCACATACTCACCACCGGTATGCCCATCAACATTGCCTCACAGCTTGTCGTGGTGCCGTTATAGGGAAACGGATCAAGACCAATATCGATCTCATTATATAGGTTAAGGTGATCAAAAGTATTCGGCATGGCCCCAAATACCTGCAACCGGTCCGGATCAACCCCGTGTGTGATCAGTTGCTGGCGCGCATTCTCAATCATGCTTTCCTCGCCAAACTGCAATGCCTTGATCACCAGCGTTGAGCCGGGCACACGTCTCAATATCTGCACCCAGAGTTGCATCACTCTCGGGTTTACTTTCGAAATCGAATTGAATGATCCAAAAACAATCTTGTCCCGACCGGCCTTGTCCTCAACTTGAGGATGGTCCGCTGGAGGCGAATAACACAGGAAGCATCGGTCCATGCGGACGAGCTCCTCGGTATAGATCGAACGATCGGCACTGACCGGATCGGTAAAATGATCCACAATCCGATAGTCCATATTCCTGATACCGGTCGTGTTGGGATAGCCGAGCCAATTTATCTGCACCGGGGCAACACGGCTGATAAATGCCGGAATGGAATGGTAGGATGTGTGTCCGGCAAGGTCGAAGGCAACATCCAACTCAAGAGATCGAAGCGTATCCGTGATGTCCTCCCATATATTGGTCAGCAGCGGGACCCAGGCATCGGACAAACGACGCAATAGCGTTGCTCGTGGATCTTTGCCCAACCTGCGGGGAATGGCGATAACTTCAAACTTGTCCCGGTCCAGTCCGGCAAAAACGCTTTCAATAAAGAAACTACATGAATGTTCACGAAGGTCCGGGGAAACGAACCCCACCCGCAGCTTTTTGTCCGGATCCAGACTACCGCTATAATGGTATGCCTGCATCGCGGCCATCTTGCGCCCGGCATAAGTCTCATAATCTCTGGTAATCCTGCCCATGACTTCCGGTTTCGGGGGATCTAGGTAGTTCATGCCAAAGATAAGGCTGACATAATTAGCCAGATACTCGGGTTCCATCTCATGACATTTGAGGGCCGCATCAACCGCATCTTCAATTGCCCCCATGCCGGTAAGCGCCGTCCCCTTGATACGATACGCATCATAGTTGTCTGGCTCAGCTTCGATTACTTCGTCACATAGCTCGACGCATTGCGCCGATTTACGCAACGTCATCAAAAGCTGCGCGGCGGTCATCTTGTTTGTGGTGCTCAAGCCCCCGAGCGCGAACGCCTGCTGCAACAAGGCATAAGACCGGTATCCCTGCCCGGTATCAAAATATGCCGAAGCAGCCACAATATAATAGTTCGGATCATCAATACCGGCGCTCTCATCAATCCTGTTTATTACTTCGAGCGCTCTTAACGGTTCCTTTTTCAACCCATAGACATGCGCCTTGGTAATCAGGACACTGGTATTGTCCGGATTGTCGGCCAATATCTCATCCAGTACGGCGAGCGCTTCATCAAACTCATGTGCTTCCATGTGGATCGCGGCCAGATTGACCTTGGCATCCACATGGTCAGGCTGGGCCTTGACCCCTTCCTCGAAGGCTGCCTTGGCTTCGTCGAAACGCTCCAGATTGTAGAGCGCCAATCCCCGATTATAGAGCGCGATATTCCAGCCCGGTTGGGCAGCGAGCGCAAAATCAAACCAGTTCAGCGCTTCCTGATATTGCTCATTCTTGAGTAACGCGTAGCCAAGATTACACATCAGCGGAGCATTATGCGGGCTGAGCTTGATGGCTGTTCTGAAAAGCTTCACCGCCTTAGCCGGTTGACCGTTCTCCAGACATTTGAGGGCGCGCTGATGGATCGACTTAACCTGTTCATCAATCTTGCTGGACAAAATTTCACTCCGCTGGATACCGGTAAGACTTCAACTGGACAGGAAAAGCCTTACCACAGCGATGATTGAATCCAGTGCCTAATAAGGTTTCCCGCTTTCTTGGGATCGGGTCGTGCAAATTTAGCACGTCCCATTAAGCAGTTCTTATCCAAATTCGCCGATATCTGATCTGGCAACGCCCGCACGGGGGCTATGCGGAAGCCCAGAAAGGGCAACGCCGGAGACTCGTGACATGCGTTGCGGCCCGACAGGCAAAACGCCGTGGGCCGGTACTTCACTGACCAACCCAGAAAGGATATCGGTCATGTCACTTCAAAACTCTATCAATACCAATGTCGGCGCGATGGTTGCGCTGAAGAATCTCAGCGCCATCGGTCGTGACCTCAGTTCCGTACAAAACCGTGTTTCAACCGGACTGCGTATCAGCAGCGCCAAGGATGATGCTTCCGCATTTTCCGTAGCACAGGGCATTCGCGGTCAACTGAAAGGCTATGAGGCCGTCAAAAGCTCTCTGGCCGGCTCCAAGGGCATCATCAGTGTTGCCTCGACAGCAGCGACTTCGGTCTCCAGCCTGATGGGCGACATTCGCAGCAAGCTGTCCCAGCTTGCCGATGAAAGCCTGTCCGGCGATCAGCGTGAAATCTACACCGGGGATCTTCGCGCGCAGGTTGATCAGCTCCGCAGCTTCCTTGAGGGCGCTGAATACAATGGCCGCAACATTCTGGCTGGCGATCAGGGCACCAATGGTGACGACTACAGCAACTACGGCGCTGCCCAGTCTGTCAGCACCATTAAGGATATCAATGGCGGCAGCCTGACCATCCGCTCCAATGACCTCATGCTTGGCTCAAGCGGTACCAGCGGTACTACCGGCTTTGTTGCTTTTGCCCGTATTGTCTACTCGACCGATAACACCAATGGCGGTGCCACCGGTCAGGTTGGCAATGATACTGTTGCCACCAATGGTGCCGACACGACCGGTAACAGCTTCACGGCGCGCAGTGTTGTTAACGCCCGTATGGCACAGGCAGCGCTGGCAGACGTTCAGGCTGATGGCACTCGTCAAACCGATGTCTTCTTCGACTCTGATACGGACACCACCGGTGGCGACTCAGTCTTCAACAGCTCCTTCGCCCTGTTCGAGCGTGAAGTCAGCCAGGCTCTTGGCAATCTCGGTGCGGACAACCGCTCGATCGAATTCCAGGTGGAGTTCACCGAAGCCATCGAAGACGCTACCAAGGAAGGCCTCGGCCAGCTGGTGGATGCTGATCTGGCACGTGAGTCGGCCCGACTGCAGTCCCTGCAAACCAAACAGCAACTGGCGATCCAGTCTCTGGCCATCGCCAACCAGCAACCAACCACCATGCTGGCCCTGTTCGGCTAATTAGCAGAATCTTTTTAAAATCAACTATCAAGCGGCCATGCCATCGGTGTGGCCGCTTGTTTTTGCCTGCTGACAACCACCGGCAAAAGGTAAGGAATGATTCAGATTCCTTGATAAAAAGTTGCCAAAAACCGTTCCTTCTGGTTTTATAGCCACATCGGTAGAACCGTGTTCAACATGTCGCCAGAAGGGAGACAACTAATGACTGTACAAAACTCCATCAACACAAACGTTGGTGCTCTGGTTGCACTGCGCAACCTCAACTCAGTTAACCGTGATCTTGAAGCTGTTCAAAATCGCGTTTCAACTGGTCTTCGTGTCAGCTCCGCTCAAGAAGATGCTTCCGTATTCTCTGTTGCTCAGGGTATCCGGGGCGACCTTAAAGGTTATGAAGCCGTTAAGGGTGCACTGTCAGGTGCTAAAGGTCTTACCAGTGTTGCTATCAGTGGTGCGACTCAGGTTTCCAACCTGCTCGCCGATATCCGTGGCAAACTGACCCAGCTTTCTGACGAAGCTATCTCTCAGGATCAACGCGAAATCTACACTGGCGATCTGGTCGAGCAGTTCAAACAACTCCGCAGCTTCCTTGAGGGTGCTGAGTATAATGGGCGTAACCTCATCAGCAGTGACAACGGTACTTACGCTAACGGTGGCAACATCGGCGTGTTCGGTAGCTTTACCTCCGCTTCTGATGCGCAAGTGATCCGTTCTGTGAACGGTGAGCAGTTAACCATTCGGGCAAATGACCTTTTGATCGGTGCTGGCGCTGCCGCTACTGACACGGTTGATGCCTTCCAGGCTCTTGCTCGTGTTGCCTTCGTTACCACAAACAGCACTGCCGCCATCAACAAGGACGATGGTCTTGATGCTGCTGACTTTGGTGCCAACAGCATTACCTCCACTGCATCGGCAACTGGTGTGGCATCGAATGCCGAAGGTACCGGAGCCCTTGTCGCACGTCGTTATGTCGGTGCCCGTATCGCACAGGCTGCACTTGCCGATCTGGACTCCAACGGTCTGCGTGATGCTACTGCATTTGCCGCAGATACCAACGCGAACGCCTTTGAAACCAGTACTGAAACCGTCTTCAACTCTGCTCTGGCATTCTTCGAGCAGGAAGTTGCGGCTGCTCTGGGTAACCTTGGCGCGGATAACCGGTCTATTGAGTTCCAGGTTGACTTCAACACCTCCATTTCGGATGCGGTTGAAGAAGGTCTTGGCGCTCTGGTCGATGCGGATCTGGCTCGCGAATCTGCTCGCTTGCAGGCTCTGCAAACCAAACAGCAGCTGTCAGTACAGACCCTGGCGATTGCGAACCAGAAGCCAACCATTCTGCTCAGCCTGTTCCAATAAGACTGACGCAAATTACACAGAAATTCAGGCGGGGATTATTTCCCCGCCTGTTTTTTTTGCGCTAAACTGAAATTGCCTGCCCCTTCCCATTTGCATACGATGTAACCCATGCCCCTGAAAGTCCGCCTGAAGCCCAGCGAAAAAGTCGTCATTAATGGCGCGGTAATCACTGCTGGCGAAAATGGTGCAACACTGGTTTTGCACAATAAGGCTGCCCTGCTGAGGGCCAAGGATATCATGCAGGAAAGCGACGCCAACACGCCTGCCAAGCGCGTCTACTTCATGATCATGCTGATGTATCTCGATCCACAGAACAAAGCAGACTACATGGATCGCTATATGGGCTTCATGATGGACCTGATGACAACCACATCGTTGCCCGAGTTGAAAAAGTCGCTGGCGCTGATTCATGTGGATGTTGGTGAGAATGAATTTTATCGCGCTTTAAAAACCTGTCGGGCTGTGATGAAATTGGAATCAGAATTGCTTAGTCTGAACCAAACCGACTTGGAAGAGAGGAACTCCTCGGCATGAGCAACTATGCAGCCTATCAACAAAACCAGAATGCGACCCAAAATCCCCGGGATATTGAGTACCGCCTGCTGGGCCAGGTAACGGCTGCACTGGTCAAGGCAGACCAGCATTTCGCAACGGCAAACTCCAATGCCGATCATAAGAAAATGCTGGTTGATGCTGTGCTCTGGAACAACAATGTCTGGTCGGTCTTCCGGGTTGACCTGCTTGATGCCGGTAACCAGCTTCCCAAGGAGCTGAAAGCCCAGCTGATCAGCCTCTCCCTGTTTGTCGAGCGTGAGACACAGGCGGTCATGAATGGCGATGCCGATCTTGAAGCGCTGATTGATATCAACCAGCAGATCATTGAAGGATTGCGCCCGCGATCCATGGCAAGTGCACCAATGCCCGATGCCAGTCAGGGCGCTCCCGTCATGCCACAGCAATCGGTTGACAGTCAGGCATAGACCCGACCGCACGAACCGCCCCTTGCCCGACAGAGAGTTGGCGGCATTTTTTGCCTGCATGGTCCAATTTGCCGGGCTCTTTCCCGACTTCTGATCCG
The DNA here is from genome assembly GCA_002168225.1 of Micavibrio sp. TMED2. Classification (NCBI taxonomy): domain Bacteria; kingdom Pseudomonadati; phylum Bdellovibrionota; class Bdellovibrionia; order Bdellovibrionales; family Pseudobdellovibrionaceae; genus Micavibrio; species Micavibrio sp. TMED2. The sequence continues at coordinate 745,375 of NHBH01000009.1, read as the reverse complement.
CCTCCAGATAAAAAATCCCGGCAAACTGCCATTTGAATTATGGCCCGGTTCTTGCAGTGACATAATCAGTGTTTTGCTATGATTTGGAGAAGCAAGAATGGCAGGCCTTACAACAGCGCTCTATGCGGCAAATACCTCGCTGTATGTAAATTCCCGTGATCTCGATGTCGTTGCGCGCAACATCGCGAACGTAGAGACGCCCGGCTATACCAAGAAGGTGCTCTCGCGCAGCAGCATCGTCTATGGCACCCAGGGTGGTGGCGTCTACGGCAATGGTGTCGACCGGTTTGTGCCGGTAGAGCTGTTGCGGCAGTCCCGTTTTCAGAACTCAGTGACCACATCGCTTGAGCAGACAAGTGTCAGCCTTTCCCGGGTAGAGGTCGCTTTTGGCAACCCGTCAGACGAGAACTCCATCGGCGCGCTGCTTGGCGAGCTTGAGGATGCGTTCCGGCAGGCCGCACTTGAGCCTGAGGATAATCTTCTCCACCTGCAGGTACTGCAAACCGCCCAGCGCTTTACCGAAGAGCTGAACCAGATGACCGATCTGATTCAGGAGGAACGGCGTCAGGCCGAGCTCTCGATCGAGGAAACCGTCGACACGGTCAATGAGCTGGTCTCCGATATTCACCTGCTCAGCGATGAGATCGTACTGGTTCAGGCTGGTGGCGGGGATTCCAGCGACCTCAAGGACAAGCGTGATGCGCTGGTCAACAGCCTCAGTGAAGAGATCGACATCAGCTATTATGAGGAAACCAACGGTCGGATGATTATCTCCCTGACCGATGGCAAGACCTTGCTTGAAAAGCAGCCCTTCGAGCTGACCTTCACCCGCCGCAACGTCACACCGCAATCCTATTATGATCCGGCCATCCCTGCTCCGGGTGCCGGTAGTGGTCTGCTCGGCGGCATTATTATCGACGTGCCGGGCGGCGGTCCGGATATCGATGTCACCTCATCCTTCAGTGGTGGCAAGCTTGGTGGTCTAATTGAAGTTCGAGACGAAATTCTGCCTCAGGCGCAAGCACAGCTTGATGAGCTGGCAACCAACCTGATGGTCCGTTTCGGCGCTATCCGCGATGTGAACGCCGATGCGCCTCTTGATCGGTCGATCTACGAGCTGTTTGTCGATCCCGGCGATACTGCGCTGGGTATTCCCCTCGGCTCGGCAACGGCTTATGCCGATGCTGCGGTTGCCGGTAATGCCCTGCCGCCGCCGGCCTTCAATGAATTTGACTTCGCCGCAGCCGCCCTTGTCGACAATCAGGATGTTGGTCTTGCCGGTCGTATTCAGGTCAATGCCGCCTTCCTCAACAACCAGTTTCTGGTTCGTCAGGGCACATTCTTCCTTGATGCGGGTGAAGGCAACCCGGACCCGATAACCGGCGATCCGCAGTTTCTTGATTCAGATGGCTCGCTGATCCAGCGGGTAATTGACGAGGTCTTTCTGGCCAGCAGCACTGACATGTCCAACGCGGCACTGTTTGGTGCCGGTGGCCCGGCACAGTTCGGTTATCGTACCAGAGGTGTCGGTGCCAATGATGGCTTGTCTACCCGTCTGGAAAACCGCAGCTCTGTGGAGAGTTACACAAACTCGATTGTAGCCTTTCAGGCCAACCAGCTGGATGGTATAAATCAGAGACTGGATTCCGAGAGCTACATTCAGGAACAGGTAGAAAATGAGCTGCTCGGCACGACCGGGGTTAATATCGACCAAGAACTGGCTCGATTGATTGAGATTGAGGCTGCCTATACCGCCTCAAGCCAGATTATAACGACGATCCGACAGTTGTTTGATGACTTGCTGTCCGTTGTTTAACGTAGATTTTGAATAAAGGAGCATCAGAAGATGTCTATCCTGTCCACTTCGCTACAAACCAAAAATCTCCAGACCAATCTCGGGCGTCTGCAACGGGATATCGATCAACTCGTCTGGCAATCAGGAACCGGTAAAAAGACCGATCGCTTTTCCGGTCTCGGGATCAGTGCCCGCAAGTCTCTTGAGTTTCGCTCCACGCTGACAACCTACAGCCGGTACGAAGTCTCAATCAGCCGCACCAATCTTATCCTGCAAAGTCAGGTCAATACGCTGAATGCGCTCGATGATACCCTGAACGATGCCATTGTTGACCTGACGCAGGAATTGAATGGCGCTGATCCGAATTTTGCCCTGATCAACAATACCTTCGAAGCGTATGTTCGTGAGGCCATTGGCCTGATGAATACCCAATATGACGGACGCTATATCTTTGGCGGTCGGGGCACCACCGGTGCCAATGTCATTGCTGGTGAAGAACGCCCTCCGGTTTTCGGTTTCTTCGACGATGCTGCCGTGCCTGATGCAGGCGTTGATAATTACTTCAGCCTGCTGAGTGATCCGGCTACCGGCGTTACCAATGTTGGCATTGATGCTGGTGCTGGTCCTGCCGTTGCTGGCGCAGATCGGGTGATGAAGCGCCTCGACTATATCTTCGATGGCAGTTCCCCGGTGCCGGATGGTCTGCCGGGCGGTCTTGCCGCGGCTGATGCAGCTACGCCAAATGCCGGTGTACCAGCCAATTCCAGCTCATGGTACAATGGTGATATCAATGCTTCCGGTACCGGCTCGGTTTATCTGAATGCCGAAGTATCCGAGAATGTCAGCGTTACCTATAATTCGGTCATCGTTGATCCGGCATCAACCACCACCAGCGGCTTTGAAGATGTACTCAAAGGCCTAAGTCTGTTTGCTCTCCTGCAACCAACAGGTGGCGCAATCAACGAAACCAACCAGACTGATGTGATTGAAGTCTATAACCGGGGTCTGGCGCTGCTCAAGCAAGGGCAGGAAAAGCTGCAGACTGAAGTTCTGAAACTTGGTGAGACACAGGCTTTTGTCGCCCGCCAGGAAGAACGGAATATCGAAATTCAGACCTTTACCGAGATTTCTCTCTCTGAGGTCGAGGATGTCGATCCGGCAAAGGTCGCAACCGACCTGTTCCAGCGTCAGGCGCAGCTGGAAGCCTCCTATTCGATTATTGGCCAGCTTCGCAATCTGCGCCTCAGCAGCTATCTATAAACGCTGGCAACAAGCCATAAAAAAACGGAGCCGATCGGCTCCGTTTTTCTTTGTCTGTTTCAGACTGATCTAGCTGCTGGTCGCCAGGGTTCTGATCTCGCCCTCACCGACCGCACTGGCGTCAGTGCCGGTATCGGTTACATCGCTGACCCCGTTTGCTGGCTGGCCACTGACCACGGTTTGGGTCACAGGTGCCTCAGGTACTGCGCTGGTTGTTGTGGTATCCGTCGCGACAGACGGGCCACTGATATCTGACGCTGTCGGCGCTTCAGGACCAGCTGTGGCAACGCTTGTATCCGCCTCAACCGTAGTCGGGGCGATCTGGGCCAGTTCCGGCGCTGTCTGGAGTTGCTCAACCGCATTGGCATTCTGCTCTGCTGCCGCAGAACCATCGGATGGTGCCACGTTGGCAAAGAAGCTAGAAAGCTCGGTTGGCGAAATCGCCGTACCATTCTGATAGGAAGCAATCCGCCCATCAGATGGAAACTGTCGGGTCACATCGCCGGTTGCCGTGTCACGGAACCGATACAGGACCAGACTGGTATCCACATCAAGCTCAGCCACCGGGCTGATATAGGTGGCATCGGCCAGATCCACGACTGTGTTGTCGACCTGCTGTGTCGTTGTCGACAGCCGACTCTGGTTGCTGCTTGGCTCCGGCGGGCGAAAAGTCGCTGCCGCACTGATATTCAGACCATCACTCATTGACGCTCTCCACTTTCTGTTCTTTTTAAAATAGTATCTCTATGGCGTTTCGTCAATGAAACCGCGGTTTTCGATAACATTATAACCAATCGGCAATGTCGGTTGGGCGGAACACATAACGCTTGCGACTCATGGCTGGATTCAGCATCCTGTCGATCAAGCTGACTGGAGCTTCCGATTGCGAGAAGCTCAGACGCCCGTCGCATTTGGAATTTCGACTCGCAGGGAATCGAGTTTTTCGCGACGCAGAGAGCACAGCAGGCGCAAAGTCAGGATTTCCCTTGCTTTTCACTTGACCGCGCTAGGCAAAAAATGCCGCCTATGCTATGTGAATTGTAATTTTGCGGGCATTTGCCTGCAATAACGCACCCAAGTCGGCACAACGTTTGCAAGATAGATTTGTCAGATACGTGTGAGGGCGGGATCGAACGTGAATAATTTTTTGGAAACCATACGCAATCTTGGTCTGCCACGCATCGCGGTGCTGACCGGCATCTCTGTCGGATTGCTGATTTTCTTCATCTATATCTCCACGCGTCTCGCCACGCCGGAGTTTTCGCTGCTGTTTGATGACCTGCAGGCCGCAGATGCCGGGGCAATCACCCAACAGCTCGATGCCACCAATGTGCCGTACAAGATCAGCGTCGACGGTCGCCGGATTTCCGTGCCGAATGATCAGGTCGGCAGGCTGCGCATGCAGCTGGCCCAGAATGGCCTGCCGACCGGTGGTTCCGTTGGCTTCAGCCAGCTGTTCGACGATCCACCCGGCCTCGGTGTGACCACCAAGGTTCTGAACATCAACGAAGTGCGCGCCCTGCAGGGTGAGCTGGAAATGACCATCGCCTCCATGGATGATGTGCGCCGCACCCGTGTCCATCTGGTGCTACCCCAGCGCCGTATCTTCGAACGCGATCGCCAGCAGCCGCGCGCCAGCGTGTTCCTCGAACTGGAACAGGGCGCCCAGCTTGACCGCGAAGCCATTTCCGCCATCCAGCAGGTTGTCGCCTTCTCGATCCCTGATCTCGATCCCGGCCAGGTTGCCGTCAGCGACAGCAAGGGCCAGATGCTGGCCAGCCCGAGCGATGAGAACAGCCTCGCCGGTGTGATGAGCGAGACCGAAGATCGCCGCCGTGCCCGTGAGCGGGAACTGATCAACAAGATCGAGGACGTGATCTTCCCGAAGGTAGGTGTCGGCAATGCCCGTATCCAGCTCTCGGCTGATATGGATTTTGACCGGGTGACCGAGAACGAAGTGATTTTCGACACCGAGAATATCTTCGTTGCCAGTGATCAGGAAGTGGTGGAAAGCCGCGAGAGCAATGAATTTGAAGGCCCGGAGCCGGTAACGGTTGAGGAGAATATTCCGAATGCCGATCCGCTTGCCGGTCCGAATGCCTCAGCCTTCACCCGTGAGAGCCGTGAGGAAGTCACCACCAACCGCGAGGTGCCACGCACCGAACGCATGGTGGTCCGTCAGGTCGGCCAGATACGCCGTCTGAACATCTCGGTACTGGTTGACGGCACCTATGTCACCGATGCCGATGGCAATCAGGTCTACCAGCCCCGGACACAGGATGAACTCGATGCCCTTGGCCGTCTGGCCCAGGCAGCGGTTGGCTTCAGCCAGGAACGTGGCGACAGCATCGTCGTTGAGAACCTGCAATTCGAGCGTGATCCGCTGCTGTTCCCCGATCCGGATGCCGGCAAGCTGTTCGGTATTCCGATCGTCGAGCTGCGTCGTCTGAGCGAAATTCTGATCCTGGCGCTGGTTGCGGTGCTGGTGCTGTTGCTGATTGTCCGCCCGATGGTCAATCGCCTGCTGACCCCGGCCACGGCAACCGCTGGCGGACCGGATGATATCGGCCTGCTGACCGATCAGTCCGGCGATATGCAGGCCCTGACCGGCCCCGGTGGCGAGGATGGCGATCTCGGCGATGTCGAGAGCCAGCTTGAACAGATGATCAATATCTCGCAGGTCGAGGGGCGTGTTCGCGCCTCGTCGTTGCGCAAGATTGGCGAGATTGTCGAGAAACACCCTGAGGAAGCCGTCGCGATCCTGCGCAACTGGCTGTACGAGGGACGGGAATCTTGAGGATATTATCGTCCGCCTGGGTTAGCCTGAGTGGATGGCAATGTGAGAAAAATCGGGCTGACACATCGGTTGTCAGCCAAAGTTGAATGAAGGCGTCGAGATGTCCGAAGTCGCACTGAATGAAGACGGCACACCAAAGGAACAGGTCAAGGAACTGTCCGGCCCGGAGAAGGCTGCCGTTCTGACGCTGTCCTTGAGTGACGAGCATACGGCTACCCTGCTCTCCTATATGGATGATGAGGAGATCAAGGAGCTGTCGCAGGTGATGGCCAATCTCGGCTCGATCCATGCCAGTCAGGTCGAGAAACTCTATATGGAGTTTGCCGAGAAAATCTCCGATACCGGTTCTCTCGTCGGCACCATCGACAGCACCGAACGCCTGCTGACCAAGGTACTGGGCGCGGACAAGGTTTCCTCGATCATGGAGGAAATTCGCGGTCCTGCCGGTCGTACCATGTGGGACAAGCTGAGCAACGTGAACGAGCAGGTCCTCGCCAACTACCTGAAGAACGAGTATCCGCAGACCGTTGCCGTCGTGCTCTCGAAAATCCGCCCGGACAACGCCGCGCGGGTTATCGCACTGCTGCCCGAGAGCTTCGCCATGGAAGTCATCATGCGGATGCTGCGCATGGAGAACGTCCAGAAAGAGGTTCTCGACGATGTCGAGCGCACCCTGCGCAACGAGTTCATGTCGAACCTGGCCCGCGCGACCCGCCGTGACAGCCACGAGATGATGGCCGATATCTTCAACTTCCTCGACCGCGCCTCCGAGGCCCGCTTCCTCGGTGCCCTCGAGGAACGCAACCGCGACAGCGCCGAGCGCATCAAGGCGCTCATGTTCACCTTCGAGGATCTTGGCAATCTCGATCCGGCTGGTGCCCAGGCGCTTATCCGTACCGTCGACAAGACCAAACTGGCACTGGCGATGAAAGGTGCGAGCGAAACCCTGCGCGACCTGTTCTTCTCGAACATGTCCGAACGCGCGGCCAAGATCCTGCGCGAGGACATGCAGGCGATGGGCCCGGTACGTGTCCGCGATGTGGACGACGCCCAGCAGCTTCTCGTCAATACCGCCAAGGAACTGGCGGACAAGGGCGAAATCGTCATTGCCGATGGCAAGGGCGACGATCAGTTGCTGTATTGATGATGAATATGGCTATGGGCACAGGAACAGGACCGGGCATCTCGTGAGCAATATGAAAAAGTTCATGTTCGACAATGCCATCTTCGATCCACCGATCGAGGACGACCTTGAGCCTGACCAGGAGACTGCGGAACAGGCCGAGCCGGAAGTGCCACCCCCGCCGGGTGTGACGCTGGATGAGCTGCGCCGTGCCCGCGAGGAAGCCTTTGAACAGGGTATCGCCGCTGGCAAGCAGACCGCTGAGGCCATGGCGCAAGACCAGACCTCAGCCGCCCTGCAGCACATGGCGCGGGTGCTTGACTACATGCTGCAGACAGACAGCAATGAGCGCCGCAATCTCGAACGCCAGATCATTGACGGCGCCATGGTCGTGGCACGCCGGCTGTTTCCCGTGCTGGTTGAACAGGGAAAGATCGAACAGCTGGGCCGCTTCGCCCGCGATGTATTGAATGACCATTCCGATGAGCGGGAAATCCTGATCGCCGTCCCGGTCGGCACGGCCAATACCGTCCGCAATGACCTCAATGACATGCTGGTGTCCCGCGGTCTGACCGAGCGGGTCAAGATTGTCGAGGACAAGACGCTGGGGCCAAGCGATTGTCGGGCGAGCTGGGCCGATGGCGGGGCCAACATGCTGGTTGACCGTATCTGGAAGGCCGTGGAACAGGCCGCCGAACAAGCGCTGGCCACGGCAGCAGCCGACAGCATCCTCGATCATCACGAGGCTGATCAGGCCCCGGATGCCGCTGATTTGATTCGCGATCCCGGTCCGTCACCCGTTGCCTTCACCGCAGTTGAAGACACACCGGCGGCGGAAAAACCCGATTTTTCCACCTTACCCGACTGGTTGGCCGCCAAAATAGCGGAAGAACCGTCACATATTGCCCGTGAATTGGGCCATCAACCGGCTACCACTTCTGCAGACGCAGACAAGGACGCAGAATTGGTGCAGGAAGATGTATCTGGTAATGACCAACAAGATGATAGTGCACCACCGGAAACCGATGATCCCAATCGGCCGGTTGATGAAGGAGCCGTATAATGTCTGATGAAAACGATCTGGCCCTCCAGGATCTGGATGCCGTAACCAAAGCACTCGATGACAATATGGGCAGCGGTGGCAGCAGCAATCCCGGCCAGACCAAGGAACTCGATGCGATCTACGATATCCCGGTGCAGATTTCCGCTGTACTCGGCAAATCCTCCATGCAGGTCAGCCAGTTGCTGAAACTGGGTCGTGGCGCTGTTGTGGAACTCGACCGCAAGGTCGGTGAGCCGATCGACATCTATGTGAACAACCGTCTGGTTGCCCGTGGTGAGGTTGTGGTGGTTGAGGATCGTCTCGGCGTCACCATGACTGAGATCATCAAATCCGACCGGGCCACGTAAACTATCCGCATCTGCCACAAGAGGTGGCACCGCCAGCCCGATTTGACGTCAGTTGAGGGGGCATGAATTGAAGCTGGCAAAACCGATGTCAACCGAGTTGGGCGCAACAAGAACCCGACACCGGCAAATCTGGGGCAAACGCCGATCATGATCGAACGCAGAACTATTGATTTAACAACCGTATTGGGCCTGATTTTCGCCTTTGCCCTTATTGTTGGCGCAATTATGAGCGGTGGCTCTATCGGCTCATTCTTCAACCTGCCATCGGTCCTGATCGTGATACTCGGCACGATGGCCGTGACCGCTGTTTCCTTTGCAGGCAGCGAACTGAAGGTGACGCCACGGCTGTTGAACAATGCGGTTTTCAAGAAGGTCAGTGATCCGGTTGTCATTGGCACCCAGATGATTGAACTGTCCGAGCAGGCACGCAAAAGCGGCCCACTGTCGCTCGAAAGCCGTCTCGGCGACCTGCGCGGCAACCCGTTCCTGTTCAAATCGATCGGTCTGATTGTCGACGGCATTCCCGGTGATGATATCGAGCAGGTCCTGAACAGCGAGATCGAAGCGGATCACAGCCGCACCCAGCGGGCGATTTCGATTATCAAGCGATCGGCAGAGGTGGCCCCGGCCATGGGCCTGATCGGTACGCTGGTTGGTCTGGTGCAGATGCTGGCAAACCTTGAAGACCCCTCGACCATTGGCCCCGCGATGGCGGTCGCACTTCTGACCACCTTCTACGGTGCGGTGCTGGGCACCATGATGCTGACCCCGCTCGCCGGCAAGCTCGAGCGGAATGCCAATGAGGACAACCTGACCAAGCGCATCTTTGCGGTTGGTGCGGCCTCGATTGCCCGGCAGGAAAACCCGCGCCGACTGGAAATGCTGCTGAATACGATCCTGCCGCCAGAAAAGCGGATCAGCTACTTTGAATAAGCCGGGCCTGTTGTCCCGTACACCTTAACTGGAGCCGAATTACCAATGCGTCTGTTGATTGTTGCCAAGCTGGAAGGTCACATCAGCGAAGCTGCGCATCTGGCCATGCAGCGCGGCGCCAAGGTTTCGCAGACCGAGACGGTGGATCAGGCGCTCGCGGCCCTGCGCGGCAAGCAGAGCGCCGATCTGGTCATGATCGATGTCGGCCTCGAAATCTCCCGCCTGATCAAGAGCCTGGAGCAGGAGCGCATCAGCACCACCGTTGTCGCCTGCGGTGTCGGCACCGATGCACAGGCTGCCGTGCGCGCGATTCAGGCCGGGGCCAAGGAATATGTCCCCCTGCCCCCGAATGCCGAGCTGATTGCAGCCATTCTGGAATCCGTGGTCGAGGAAAGCCACGAGATCGTTACCCGCGATCCGGCCATGGCCGCAGTGTTAAAGGTTGCCGATCAGGTCGCCCCGTCCGATGCCAGCGTGCTGATTACCGGTGAAAGCGGTACCGGTAAGGAGCTGATGGCCCGCTACGTCCACCGCAAATCAAAGCGCAAGGACAAGGCGTTCGTCTCGCTCAACTGTGCGGCGATCCCGGATAACCTGCTGGAATCCGAACTGTTCGGTCATGAGAAAGGCGCCTTTACCGGGGCCGTTGCCCGGCGGATCGGCAAGTTCGAGGAAGCCGATGGCGGCACGCTGTTCCTTGACGAGATCAGCGAAATGGATTTGCGCCTGCAGGCCAAGCTGCTGCGCGCCATTCAGGAGCGGGAGATTGACCGCCTCGGCGGCAAGCAGCCAATCCCTGTCGATATCCGTATCGTGGCCACCAGCAACCGCAATATGGAAAAGGAGATTCAGGAAGGTACCTTCCGCGAGGATCTGTATTTCCGCCTCAATGTCCTTAACCTTGAGCTGCCATCCCTTCGTGAGCGGCCACAGGATATCATGCTTATCGCCAATCACTTTGTTGGCAAATACAGCGAAGCCAATGGCCTGCCGCGCAAACCGATTTCCGACGAGGCGGCAAAGCAGCTTCAGAACCACCACTGGCGCGGCAATGTCCGGGAGCTGGAAAACACCATGCATCGGGCCGTCTTGTTATGCACCGGTGATGAGATCGACACCAATGCGGTCATGCTGACCGGTGCCAAACCGCAATCGACCGCCAGCCCGGTCGCACAGGCCGCCGACCGCGTTGCAGCCCAGAATGCGCCGAGAGAAAGTGCAGCGGATGCAGATGACGCCGCCGCCAATATCACTGCCTCCGGCCTTGTTGGTCGCACGGTGGCCGAGGTCGAACGCGACCTGATCCTCGAAACCCTGAGCCATACGCTGGGCAACCGGACCCATGCCGCCAATATTCTCGGCATTTCCATCCGCACCCTGCGCAACAAGCTCAAGCAATATGCCGATGATGGCGCAGACGTCCCGGGTCCCGGTGACGCTGATCCGGCGATGAGTTAGGCCGATGACCGATCAGAGCAATCAGGCACCAACCACCGGCGGCCTTCCCAGTCTCGGTACGCTGAACAAAACGCTGCGCAGCTATCTGCGTGGTGATATTGCGCTGGCCCTTGGTCTGGTCGCCATTCTGGTGGTGCTGATCCTGCCGATGCCGACCTGGCTGCTTGATGCCAGTCTGGCGCTGTCGATCACCTTCTCGGTGCTGATCCTGATGACCGTGCTGTTCATCGAACGGCCACTGGAATTCAGCTCATTCCCATCGATCCTGCTGATCGCCACCATGTTGCGGCTGGCGCTGAACCTCGCCTCGACCCGCCTGATCCTTGCCGGTGGCCATGACGGCACCGATGCCGCCGGTCAGGTGATTCAGGCATTCGGCCAGTTCGTCATGCAGGGTAATTTTGTCATCGGCATTATTGTCTTCGGCATTCTGGTGCTGGTGAACTTCATCGTTATCACCAAAGGTTCCGGACGTATCGCCGAGGTGGCCGCCCGCTTTACCCTTGATGCCATGCCCGGCAAGCAGATGGCAATCGACGCCGATCTTTCTGCCGGTCTGATTGATGAGGACACCGCGCGCACCCGCCGGAAAGACCTCGAGGACGAGAGCACCTTCTTCGGTGCCATGGATGGTGCCGCAAAGTTCGTGCGTGGTGACGCCATTGCCGGCCTGCTGATCGTGTTCATCAACGTCATCGGCGGTATCATCATTGGTGTAGCACAGCAGGAAATGACCTTCGGCGAAGCAGCTAACAACTATACCCTGCTGACCGTCGGTGATGGTCTGGTCAGCCAGATCCCGTCGCTGATCGTTTCTGTTGCCGCCGGTATGCTGGTCTCCAAGGCCGGTATCAGTGGTTCTGCCGACAAAGCGGTCTTCGGTCAGCTCAGCGCCTATCCGAGCGCCCTCGGCCTAAGCTCGATCCTGATGGTCTCCATGGCTCTGCTGCCGGGCATCCCGATGATCCCCTTCCTCGGACTGGCCGGGGTAACCGGCGGAGCCGCCTTCATGCTCCAGCGACGGCGAACCGAAGTCGAGATCGAGATCGAACAGGAAGCCAAGGAAGCGGCACAGGCCGTACCGATTGCCGAGGAACCGATCTCGGCAACACTGGCGATTGACAGCATCCGGCTTGAGCTGGGCTATGGCCTGCTGACCCTGATGAACCAGGCAGAGGGCAGTCGCCTGACCGACCAGATACGCGGCCTGCGCCGACAGCTTGCCGGCGAAATGGGCTTTGTCCTGCCGCCGGTCAGAATTCAGGACAACCTGCAACTGCCCGCCACCGGTTACGTGGTCCGGATCAAGGAGATCGAGGCAGGCGAAGGTGAAATCCTGCCGAACATGCTGCTCTGTATGGACCCCAAGGGTGACAAGATCGCCCTGCCGGGTCAGGAGACAACCGAGCCGACCTTCGGCCTGCCTGCCATGTGGATCGACCAGCAGCATCGCGAGGAAGCGATGTTCAAAGGCTATACCGTGGTTGATCCATCGACGGTGATCACCACCCACCTCACCGAGGTGGTCAAGGATCACATGGCCGAGTTGCTGTCCTATGCCGAGACCCAGAAGCTGCTCGACGAAATGCCACGCGAGCACCAGAAACTGGTGGCCGATGTGGTGCCAAGCCAGATCACCATTGGTGGCCTGCAGCGGGTACTGCAGAACCTGATCGGTGAGCGTATCTCGATCCGGGATATGCCTGGCATCCTTGAGGGCGTGGCCGAGGCGAGCGCCTTTACCCGCAACCTGACCATGATCACCGAGCATGTGCGCAGCCGGATCGCCCGGCAGATTTCCGAGGCGAATACCAACAGTCAGGGCGTATTGCCACTGCTCACCTTGTCACCGGAATGGGAACAGGCGTTTCAGGAGAGCCTGATCGGCGGCGATGACGAGCGCCAGCTCTCCATGGCTCCGACCAAGCTGCAGGAATTCATCAACGCGGTTCGCGAAGCCTATGAGCGCCATGCCATGATGGGCGAAATGCCGGTGCTGCTGACCAGCCCGCAAATCCGCCCCTATGTGCGCTCGATCATCGAACGTTTCCGTCCATCGACCATGGTGATGTCCCAGAACGAGGTACATCCGAAGGCCAAGATCAAGACGCTGGGGCAAATCTGATCCCGTATCTAGCCAACCGTCCCGTCTGGTTAGGTTGCTCTGCCGGTCTTTCCACGCCATGCTAAACGGGCTATAGGCTGCACACAGCTTTTCATGTCATCACTCTTCTGCACTCACGGTTTCAATGCGCATTAAATCCTTCACCGCCGCCTCCATGGGCGAGGCCATGGAACAGGTCAAACAGGCGCTCGGTGAGGATGCAATCATCGTCTCGACCCGTGAGAACCCGGATACCGGTACGTTTCGCGTGACCGCCGCACTCGATGATGGCGGTGATGACGGGTATGAGGAAGCGCTCGACGATCACCCGGCAGCACTCCGCGATACCGGTGATGCCGCAGAATATGAAGCCACCGCGCCCGAGCCAGAGGATATGGATGACGAGGACCCACCGGACCTCGACGGCATGTTGCTGACCCCGGAATCACTGGCCCGACCACAGCAGCCAGCGTCCGAACCAGCCCCCGCCAAACAGAAGCCGAAAGCCAAGGCGAAGGCAAAAGCGGATGATACTGCACCACAGCGGCCACGTCCCCTGCCCGACTGGGTCCGCGCCCATGAGGAACCGGAGTTCATCCATCACCTCGCCGACAGCTGCTATTCCCTTCTGATCGATCATGGCACACCGCGCCGTCTGGCCCGAGTGATCGGTGACAAGATCGATGAGGAACTGGCCCGGGTCCGTGCCCGTCACGAGGCGGAACCCAGCATCCTGAATGCCCTCAGTTATGGGCTCGGTCGCCACTTCTCATTCCAGACACCGGCCGAGCTCTGGACCGAGCGCCCGCTGATCATGGTCGGGCCCCATGGCAGCGGCAAGACACTGGCGCTGGCCAAGATGGCCGCCCGTTCGGTCCTGCGCGGCCTGCAACCGGTGGTGATTACCACAGACGTGGTTCGTGCCGGTGCCATCGAGCAGCTTGCCGCCTTTACCCGGATCATGGGCATCGACCTGAAGACCGCCGACGAACCGGCCAGCCTGCAGGAATTGCTGCAATCCCTGCCGGAAGAGCGGCATCAGGTGCTGATCGATACCGCTGCGGTCAATCCGTTCGATCAGGAGGCGGTTGACCTGCTGGGCGAGATGGTCGCCATCGCCAAGGCCGAACCAATGATCGTGCTTGCCGCCGGTACCGACCCGGTTGAAGCCGGGACCATTGCCACTACTTTACGTGCTGTGGGTGCGCGTCATCTGATTGCCACCCGCCTTGATGCAACGACCCGGTTTGGCAGTTTGCTTGCCGCAGCCGACCTTGGCAGGTTACACTTCGCCTATCTGGGACGGTCAACGAGCGTCACAGCCGGCCTGCAGGAAGCACAGCCGGAAACGCTGGCCGAACTGCTAGCGGCGAAAGGCGGAGTCTCACGGTCATAGAAAATGATCTGACCCGAGCCTGGACACGGCAGCAGCTATCGATCGCCAGTGCGACACGATAAAGGATGGTTGCGCTATGTCCGATGCTCTACCGATTATCCCCCTGACGGCCACAGGCGCGCGCAGCGGCAATCTGTTGGGTCTGCCGGGACAGCCATTCCCGCTTGGCACCGTCGCACTTGAGCAGTTGCCCCCCAATCTGCAATCTCTCAATCGCCAGTTGTTGCTGACCGGTCAATTACAGCTGGTAACCGAAGGCGGCACCGGCACCACCGCATCCGGGGCCCTGCCGGAGGGTGAAGGCAGCCTGTTCCGCCTTACCACCTCATCGGGTGATATTCTGCTGCGAACCACGCTCAATCTACGGCCCGGCTCCGGCTTCATGTTACAGATACCAGCGGGCAATCCACCACGCGGCGGCGTGCTGTTGACGACACCACCACCGGTCAGCGGTACTCCCGGTCAGACAGCAGCAGCAGGCACCATACCGCCCCCTGCTACACCGGCAACCGGCCCGGTGGTCCAGAGCACGCCGGTCAGCCTGCCACTGCTGCAGGTCGGACAAACGACCACTGCACAGCTTCTGCCCACGGCGACACCAACAACCACGGCAAGCGGCCAACCCGCTGCGGCCACTGCAGCCACACCCGGCTCATCGGCCATACCTGCCGCCGCACCGCCTGCCGTATCGGCGAATTTCTCCAGCACCTTGCTGGCCAGCCTGCTCAGCAATGCCAATCCTGATAGCGCTACCGCACGTGCCATTACTGGCGGTGAGGCCGGTTCACGGATTGCCTCTGCGACAACTACACCAGCACAGTCCAGTGCCGCCACCGCGTCACCATCGGTGCCATCGGCAGCAACCGGCAACGCCACTTCCCCCTTTGGTCAGGCGAATAATCTCGGCGATATCCGCATTCTGGCGATCAGCCGCCCCGGCCAGCCGGTGCCATCGGCCCCTACCGGCAATCAAGGGGCTGTCATTACCGCCAGCGTCGTACAGAGCAGCCCAGAAGGGCCGACCCTGCTGAAATTCGGTGAACAACTTCTGCTGTTGCAGGCAAAAGGCGATTTCCCACCCGGCACCCGTGTCCAGCTAAGCCTACCGACCCAGCTGGCGCAGGCCACGGTGACCGATAGTGATCCGCTGATTACCGGTGGGCGCTGGGGCACGCTGGAGGAAACCGCGAAGTTCCTGCAAGCGGTCAACCCGACAACGGCGCAGACCCTGATGAGCGCGATTCCGCAGATCGGTGCGGCTAATCTGGGTACCAGCATGGTGTTCTTCATGGCCGCCCTGCGCCTCGGCGATGTCCGGGCCTGGATCGGTGAGAATACCCTCAGAAGCCTTGAGCGCTATGGCAACAAGGATCTGCGTGACCGGCTGACCGATGATTTCGGTCGAATATCGAAACTGACCGATGATCCCCTGCCCGGCAACTGGCGTCCGATGAGCATGCCGCTGGCCAATCAGGGAGAGATCGGCCTGATCAATTTCTACATCAAGCCGGTCAATGATGAGGAAGAACAGCAGAGCGGTGGCGAAGGTGACGAGAACAAGTCCGGGAACAAGGAAACCCGCTTCCTGATTGATATGGATATGTCCCAGCTCGGCCCGCTGCAAATCGACGGTCTTGCCCAGCCCGGTCAGGTCGATGTCATTCTGCGCTCCAAAACCAGCTTCCCGCTGGATATGCGTCAGGAGTTGCAGGCGCTGTTCCGTGACATTCTCGATGCCCGCGGCATGCAGGGTGGCGTTACCTTCCGCCATAATGGCGAAGGCTGGATCACCCTTACCCGTGCTAAGTGGAAACAGGCACAGGACGAGCCGGTTTCACCGTTTACCGCCTAGTAACCAATGAGTTGCATACTGTTGATATGACACAAGAAAATGCACAAATGATCCAATCAAGGCGCAGTCTGGTCCGCACCAGACCGGCAAATGTCACCAGTCATGACTACCTGATTGATCTGAAGATCAAGCTGTCGCCGGATTATGGCAGCAGCCAACTCAGCCTGCTTCTACGCTATGTGCCGGATCGTGATTTACTGCGCAACAACGCCATGCGGGAGTACTGGCGGTTTGTCGAAGCGACTGAATGGGCAGCAGAGTCAGAGCTTGCTCTCGCCATCCTCGAGGACCTGAACAACGAATTGATCCCCCGCTGGCTGCAGGTACAGATACGCGATGATAATCTGTCGGATTATGTGCAGGGCGTGATGATCACGGTCGAGGACCGGCAGCCGGGCTGGCATAATCAGTATCTGCTGTCACGTATCGGACAGGTCGTCTTCTAGCATCTTTGCTAATCGCCAGCCTTCTGCCGCCTGCTATGGGCATCGACGGCAATATCATCAAGCTCGATATTCTCAAGCCGCTGGAGCCGGGCATCCTCTGCCGCTTCCAGTTCTTCCTGCGCCAGTTCGAACTTCTTGACCTCCTGAAATGCCTCGCGCACTTCCTCGGTCTTCTCGGCAATCTGCTGATCGAGGGATTTCAGCGCCTGTTGCAAGCTGTTCCGGCGCTTGATCATGCCTTCGGTATAATTCCCGAATGTCCCCGCGGCGATAAAGTCGGTTTCCGCAAGAGCCGCCTGTTCGCGCTCATAATCCGCCTGCAGTTTGGCAATTTCCTGCTCAATCCGGGTATAGGCGGCATTCAATTGACCAAGCTGGCGGCGCTGCTCGTCGAGGTCCCATTGCCGGATACGGATCAGGGCTTTGTAATCTGTAGCCATTCTCTATCCGTTACCTGTCCACCAGCGATCAATGCCGGGTCGGTTCGGCATCGGTTTCAGTGTTATCCGGCATGGATAGTTCATGCACGCCCTCAACCTCGTCCGGGCCATAGGCATCCGGGTGATAGCTGGTGCCCAATACCTTGGCGAGCTTCTTGTAACCGGTTTCGAGATCGGTCGGATCGCCCTTGTTCTGCGAGATAAAGTTCTCAATCCCCGGATAGAGCTCGATCGCCCGGTCAATCTCCGGATCACTGCCCTTGCGGTAGGCACCGAGCCGGATCAGCTCGGCCATGTTCTCATAGGCCGAGACCAGCTTCTTGGCATTGCTGACCAACTGGTTCTGTTCGGCGGTATTGCAGTCCGGCATGGTCCGGGAAACCGAGCGCAGAATATTGATCGCCGGATAACGGCCCCGCTCGGCAATCTGGCGGTCGAGTACAATATGGCCGTCAATGATGCCGCGCACCGCGTCGGAAATCGGCTCGTTATGGTCATCGCCCTCAACCAGAACCGAGAACAGACCGGTAATGCTGCCCTGCTCCACACCCGGTCCGGCACGTTCCAGCAGTTTCGCCAGTTCCGAGAAGGTGGTCGGTGGATAGCCCTTGGAGGTTGGTGGCTCCCCGGCGGAGAGGCCGATTTCGCGCTGCGCCATGGCAAAGCGGGTGACACTGTCCATCAGGCAGAGCACATCCAGCCCCTGATCGCGGAAATATTCACAGATCGACAGGGTGGTATAGGCCGCCTGCCGACGCATAACCGCCGGTTCATCCGATGTGGCAACAACCACAACCGCCCGTTTCAGGCCTTCCGGCCCGAGGTCATCTTCGATGAACTCCTGCACCTCGCGGCCACGCTCGCCGACCAGACCGATGACAATGACATCGGCAGAGGTATAGCGCGCCATCATCGACAACAGGGTAGATTTACCGACACCGGAGCCGGAGAAGATACCCATCCGCTGACCACGGCAGCAGGTCAGGAAGGTATTGATACCCCGCACCCCGAGATCGATCTTGTCACCGATCCGGCGGCGGCTTTGTGCTGGCGGGGCAGTATTCTTGAACGGGATACCGGCACTGCCCTGCGGCAGGGCGCCCTCACCGTCAATCGGCTGGCCAAGCGCATTAACAATTCGTCCCAGCCAGGCATCGCAGGGAAAAATCCGTGCCTCATCGCGGCTGACCTCTACCTCACAGCCAAGGCCGATGCCTTCAAGCGCGCCATAGGCCAGCATCAATGCCTTGCGATCGCGAAAACCCACCACCTCGGCCGGAACCACGCGGCCATCACGGGCCTCGATATCGCAGCGGCCACCAATGGCAAGGGCGTGTTGAATACCCGCGACCTCGACCAGCATCCCCTGAATGGCGGTGACGCGGCCATACTCCCGCACGGCGTCCGCGCCGTTGAGCAAACTGTCAAAGGTCTCGATCAGTGGATCCATGGGGCCATGTACGCTCTTTGGAAAACCAACAGTTTGCCTGCTTATGAAAACAAACTGTCTTTTTCCTTCATAAACATTCAACCTGAAATGAATGCGGTGTTAAGTTTTGTTAATAATTTTATCCTATGGTGTCTCAGAGGGAAACAGATAGCAAAGAGAGAGGGCTACCAATATGCGTGTTTTGCTGATTGAGGACGATCTGAGCACATCCAACAGCATTTCGCTGATGCTCCGGTCCGAGGGTTTTATCGTTGACCATACCGACCTTGGGGAAGACGGTCTGGAGATCGGCAAAATCTATGATTACGACATCATGATTCTCGACATCATGCTGCCCGACATCGATGGCTATGAAGTCCTCAGACGGTTGCGTTCCGCGCGTGTTGATACCCCGATCCTGCTGCTTTCCGGCTTGAGTGAGCCGGATGCCAAGATCCGCGGCTTTGGTGTTGGTGCCGATGATTACCTGACCAAACCATTCGACAAACGTGAGCTGATCGCCCGGATTCAGGCGATTGTCCGCCGCAGCAAGGGCCACTCACAGAACATCATCACCACCGGTGTTCTTGATGTCGATCTCGACAACCGGACCGTCTCCGCCAATGGCAAACCGGTACATCTGACCGGAAAAGAGTACTCGATTCTGGAGCTGCTCTCCTTGCGCAAGGGCACGACCCTGACCAAGGAAATGTTCCTCAACCACCTTTATGGCGGTATCGACGAGCCGGAGTTGAAGATCATCGACGTGTTCGTCTGCAAGCTGCGCAAGAAGCTGGCGAAATCTACCAATGGCGAGAACTATATCGAGACTGTCTGGGGTCGTGGCTATGTGCTGCGTGATCCGCAGCCCGATATGTCAGCCGAGGATCTGCCGGTCGCCAGCAGCGCCTGAACCGGCCCCTGACCAACTTAAATCACGGAAATAATAATGCTGTTGCTATGGATCAGACCGTAGCAACAGCATGTTGTTTGAGGAGGACGTTGGAACCCGGCGGCCCATTGGCAGTCACTTCAAATACGCCACGCTGTTCCCGGATTGCCTTGAACCGGTCAGTAACTCCGATAATGGTTTCGGCACCGCCGAGGAATAACAACCCGTCATCAGGCATCCGGCGGCTGAGACGCTCCAGAACCTGTGTCTTGGTCGGCCCGTCAAAATAAATCAGGACGTTACGGCAGAAAATCACGTCGAAAATGCCGAGCGTGCCCGCATCTTCCATCAGGTTGAAGGTCTTGAAGGTGATGTGCTTGCGCAATTCATCCTTCACAATCCACTTGTCGGATTCCTGGGTGAAATGCTTGACCAGCATCTGAATTGGCAGCCCGCGCTGTACCTCGAACTGGTTATACTCACCGCGGCGCGCCTTATCGACCATCTCCTGTGAAATATCAGTCGCCAGAATCTCAATCTTCCAGCCCGCGAGCTTGGCCTGCTCCTCATGTAGCACCATCGCCATGGAATATGGCTCCTGGCCGCTGGAACAGGCAGCTGACCAGATACGGATAAGCCTGCTGCTCCGGCGCGATTGCAACAGTCGCGGCAGCACGAAATTTCTGAATTGCTCAAATGGACGCTGATCCCGGAAGAATGAGGACTCATTGGTCGTCATCGCCTCGGTGATGTCACTGATCAGTGCCGGTGTCTGCTGACGGCGGACAGCATCGGCGAGATCATCAATATTCTTCATGCCCTGCTGGCGGGCAACCGACATCAGTCGGGATTCCAGCAGATACGCCTTGTCCGGGGTCAGGTGGATACCCGACTTGGTTTTCACCAGCTTGGCAAAGAGGTCGAAATCACCTTCTCTCATGGCAATCTCATCCTCTGGTCCGCGTTGCGTAGTTCAGCAACTGCGGCCCAATTTCCTTGATTGGCAAAATCTGGTTACAGATACCGGCATTGGCAACCGCCCCCGGCATCCCCCAGACAACACTTGTCTCCTCATCCTGTGCAATAACCGTTCCGCCGGCATTGACGACTTCCTGCGCACCTTTGAGACCATCCTGCCCCATGCCGGTCAGAATGACGGTCAGCAGACGCCGACCATAAATCTTGACCAGACTGCGCAGCATCGGATCAACCGCCGGGCGACAGAAGTTTTCCGGCTCTTCCTGATTGAGGCTGATCACCTGCTGGCCATCAACGCTTTGTACCGTCATGTGATAACCGCCAGGCGCCACATAGATACGGCCATCGGCTACCGGTTCGCCGTCCTGTGCCTCACTGCAATTCACGCCGCATTGCTTGGCGATATGGTTGGCCAGAATATTGGTAAATGTGCCGGGCATGTGCTGGGTGATGAAGATCGGCTGACGAATGCCTGAACTGAAATGCTTCAACACCTCGAACAGGGCCTGCGGGCCGCCGGTCGAGCTGCCGATGGCAATGGCATCGGGCATCGGTACCGTCGCGGCTCGGGTGACAATCTCGCGTTTGGGGGCTGCAACCTTGCGCTCATGCGGCAGCGTCGGGCGGGACGGGCGACGGGTTGGATCGGAAGGACGAACCCCCTGATCGCGGGCACTCTTGCCCAGCCCCTTGACCTTGCGGATCAGCTCGAGCTTGAAATCATTGGCGCTGCTCAGCTCACGGCTGGTCGATGGCTTCAGCATACATTCGGCAGCACCGATCTCAAGCGCCCGAATGGTGGTGGTGGCATTGCGGTCGGTCAGGGTCGACAGAACGATGATCTTCACCGCCGGATCAATCTCCATCAGCTTCGGCAAGGCGGTAATCCCGTCCATCACCGGCATTTCCACATCGAGAACAATCACATCAACCGGAGTCCGTTTGAGTGAGTTGATCGCCATCTGGCCATCATTGACCGATGCCGAAACCGTTATCTCGGTGTCGGATTCAAGCACGCGCGAGATCAGTCCGCGGGTGACTGCGCTGTCATCAACGAGCATGACGCGGCAAGGCTCCACGGCCAGAGGCACCGGCACCTTTTGCTGCGCGTTATCCGCTGCGGCCTTATTGTTTTCCTGCTCAGTCACAGACATTGACGCTCCCGCCACCGTCGCAACAGCTCAGCCTGGCTAACTCACGCAGAAAACTATGGTTCATGGCAGTTTTTGACACGCTGCCCGTTCCCCCACCCCGGTTAAATCACGCCAATCTGGCGAAACTTGCCCTGCAAGATTTCGCTGTCAAAAGGCTTGAACATATATTCGCTGGCACCAGCCGCGAGCGCCTCATGGATATTTTCCATGTCGCTTTCGGTGGTGCAGAAGACAACTTTCGGCATTTTGCTGCCGGCAAAATCGGACAGCTGGCGCAAAAACTCGATGCCGGTCATGACCGGCATGTTCCAATCGAGCAGGATGACAGCGGGCATTTCCTCGCGGCATGCAGCCAGCGCTTCCTCACCATCGGCGGCTTCGACACAGCCGAAGCCCAGTTCTTCCAGAATTTTGCGAGCGACACGACGAACGATGCGGCTATCGTCGACAACCAGACAGGTTTTCATTTTGCATGCAACATAGGTAACGGCATCAACATTACGGATTCACTTTAACCCTAAGCAGCTTGAGAGTCTGCAAAACTTAGCAAACGTCCGATATCAAGGATAACTAATAACTCACTATCAAGCCGATGGATACCCGCAGAGACATCGAGCCAGCGCCGGTCCATGGTTGCCGGGTTCTTCTCGAAGCTGGCTTCCTCCAGATTGAGCACCTCGCCCACCTCATCGACGATCAGGCTGTATAGCTCGTTCTCGTGCTCGACCACGATGCTCATCTCCCGCAGATTCTGCGGACGGCTCTCCAGTTCGAGGCGTGAACGCACATCGATAGCCGTGACGATCCGGCCACGCAGGTTCAGCGAACCGGCCACTTCCGGCGGGGCCAGCGGGATTCTGGTGATGCGCTGCGGGCCGAGGACATCCTGCACCTGCAGTACCGGAATACCGAACAGCTGCTTGGCGATACGCATGGTGACATAATCCCAATGCGCATCATGGTTGACACTCAATTGCCGCTCGAGGGCTGTAGAAAGAACCGTCATGATCAAGCCGCTCCCTTGTTCTCTGATAATGTTTCAGCCAGCGTCTGCAACAGGCCTTCCCGGTCAAACTTGGCTACATAGTCCGTAAATCCAGCTTGGCGGCCACGGTCAAGATCCTGATCCGATGCATGGGCCGACAGGGCAACCAGCGGGGTTTCACGCCAGCGGCTGTCCTGCTTCAATTTGTGCGCCAGTTCAAAACCGCTCATGCCCGGCATTTCGATATCGCTGACGATGGCGTCGAACGGCTCACCGGCACTGCAGATTTCCAGCGCCTCACCGGCACTGTCCACGGTGGTTACCGAGTACCCGGCTGCCACCAGCAATGGACGCATGAGGTTGCGGAAGAACGGGCTGTCATCAACCAGCAGGATGCGTTTCTCAACACCCGGCGTTGCCACCTGACGCGGCTTGGCCGAGAACCAGTCGGCAAATGCCTGGCTCAGGAAGAAACCGACATCGATAACCTCGGTCGCCTGTCCGGCGATGATCGCGCTGCCGACCAGACCGTCACGTTCTGGTGCCAGCTGTACCTTGATGCTGTCCTCGACAATATCGACGATTTCGTCGACCACGAGGCCCATCGAGCGGTCACCATCGGCAAAGACCAGTATCGGGTGGCTTTCCTTGGCCGAGAAGTCATGCTCGCTGTTATGCGGGATCAGCGGCATAAGCTGACCGCGATACTGGATAACCGGCGAACCGCTTGAATATTCGATACGGTTGGTCTCCACATCCTCAAGGCGGGCAACCAGTGCCAGCGGCACTGCCTTCGGCGTTTTGTTGCCAGCGCGGAACATGAGCAACGAGACCAGATCATCAGCAGCGCTTGCCCGCTGTTTCTCTTCCTCAACCGCATCAGTCTGGCTGGAGGCAATCTCGCCGGTGGTATTGGCGATACCGTTCGGATCAAGGATCATGATCACGCTGCCGTCACCAAGGATGGTGTTGCCGGAATAAATCTCGATATGCCGCAGGATCGGCGAGACCGGCTTGACGACGATCTCCTCGGTATCGAAGACCTGATCGACAATGATACCGAAGGAATAGTTGCCGACCTGGCTGACCACGATATAGCTGTCGCTGCCCTCGTCGATCTCTGCGGTTGCCTCGGCATTGCTCATCAGACCGAGCAGTTTGCGCAGATGCACCAGTGGCAACAGACGGTTGCGCAGGCGCAAGACCGGCGTCCCCTTGATCCGCTCGATCCGGTGATCGCTGTTGGCAGAAGTGCGGACCAGTTCCAGCACGCTGATCTGCGGGATGGCAAAGCGTTCCTTGCCGGATTCCACGATCAGGGCAGAGACAATCGCAAGGGTCAGCGGGATCTTGATGGTAAAGGTCGAGCCCTTGCCCTCTTCCGAGGCCATGTCGATGGTACCGCCGATCCGCTCGATATTGGTGCGGACCACATCCATGCCGACACCGCGACCGGAAACCGAGGTTACGGCTTCGGCTGTCGAGAAACCGGGACGGAAGATAAGCTGCTGGATCTGCTGCTTGGTCATGCTGTCCAGTTCGCTTTCGCTGACCAGACCGTTTGACAGTGCCTTCGCCTTGATCTTGTCGAGCGCCAGACCACGGCCATCATCGGCAATCTTGATGATGATGTGTCCGCCCTCGTGATAGGCGTTCAGGTGAATTTTGCCCACATCGGGTTTGCCGACCTTGCGGCGATCCTCGGGCTTCTCCAGCCCGTGATCAGCGCTGTTGCGGATCATATGGGTAAGTGGGTCGCGGATCAGCTCAAGCACCTGACGGTCAAGCTCGGTTTCCGCGCCGTTCATCACCAGTTCGATCTTCTTGCCCAGATCATGGCCAAGGTCACGGATGATCCGGGGCAGCTTGGCCCAGGCATTGCCTATCGGCTGCATCCGGGTTTTCATCACCCCGTCCTGCAGTTCGGATACGACCTGATTGAGACGTTGCAGCGGTGCGTTGAACTCGCTGTCCTTCATCTGCCGCAGGATCTGCAGCAGCTGGTTCCGGGTCAGCACCAGCTCGCTAACCATGGTCATCAGATTTTCGAGCACATCCACATTGACGCGGATCGACTGATTGGCGAGTGAGCTCTCGCGGGCAACTGCCGCGGGCTCAGCAGCTTGGGTTGCCTCAGGGGCTGCCGCCGGTGTGGCCACCTCTGGCTCATCCGCCTCGTCAACCACGCCCTCGCTCAGGCGCTGGGCAACTTCATCGACCAGCCCCTTGGCACCAGCCGGGGTATCGTCGGCATCCGGATTGTTCGGGAATAACTCGTGAATGGCTTCCTGCATGGCCGCCTCTTCAGCCGCCATGGCACTGACCTCATCGGCAGCGTCAGCGATATCATCTGCCGGGGTCGCAGGGGCCGACTGGACCGAACCGCTCTCAGCCAAGGCGTCCAGACGCGCAATCAGATCGGCATCGTTGCCCGGTGGCTCGGCTTCGGTCTGTTCCAGCGTGGACAGGATAACCTTGATCTGGTCGAGGCTCTCAAGGATCAGGGAGACCGCCTCCGGGGTAACGGTCATTTCACCGCTACGGAACTTGCCAAGGACATTCTCACCCGAGTGAGCGACCGCCTCCAGACGGGGCAGACCGAGGAAACCGCAGGTACCCTTGATCGTGTGCACCAGACGGAAGATGTTGCCCAACAGTTCAGGGTCGTTGGGATTTTTCTCGAGATTGACCAATTCAACATCGAGCGTGTCCATGCTCTCATTGGTCTCAGTCAGAAATTCGCTGAGCAGGTCATCCATGGCTGTACCCCGTTCTTTTTATTGCCGCTTCGGTGACTGTCACCACATCGCCTAGCCCGCGAGTATGATGATTTTTTACAAACGATATCTTAATCACCGCAGCCAAAAATTGATTAAAAAGCATTTCCACCCGTTCTGCGACGCCGACAACGCGCTTTATGCGATGGAAACAATGCCTATGGCAGCCCGGCAACAAGCGGGCAGCGCCAGACAGGCCGCCTGAGCGACCATATTCCAGTATATCAGCGGTCATCAGGCCGGCCCCATATGTATATCGAGACGATCCGCACTGATCGGATCAAAGGTGAGATAGAACCCGTTGTTTCGGATCAGTTTTCCGGTCACATAGGCATGAACGGTCCGGGGGTCGAGTTCATCCGGCGTCACCTGCCCGTCAAAGGCGGTGCGGCTCGGCTCAGACAGCCCCGGTTCGCGCCCGAGGAGCCGCAGGGTCAGACGACCGCGATCTTCCTGGCAGGCGAGTTCGATGGTCCCCCGCTGCAGCGCTTCTTCAGCCAGCAGCAGGGCACAAAGGATCATACGGGAAACGGAATTATTGGCACGCTCGAACGGCACGACGAGATAACGCGGCCAGTCCAGTTCGATACGCCCGACCGAAAACAGATCGCAGGCAACCTGACGGGCATCGAGGATTGGCACCGCCCGTTGCTGGCTGCCCGCTCCATGGGCCAGACGGAAATAGGCCAGCCGCCGGGCAGCAACCAGCGCAGATCCGCCGATCAGCTCAATCGCATCGTCGCGGATGTCATCACCGATTTCATTGATCAGCTCGATGCCATTGGTAATCGCCCCGATCGGGCTGACCAGATCATGACAGAATCTGGAGATCAAAAGCTCGCTCAACCGCAGATCCTCGGCAGCATCATGCGCCGGAACTGCATTATGGTGGTCATCGACTTTACGCTTTGAGGTCGGTGGCATCGCTTCCATATCCCTGTTTAACATTTTCTGAACCGGCGCACGATCTATTGCTTGTCGAAACTTGCCTGAGAACACACAATAAAGTGCCAGTCCAAACGGTATGAAGGACAGTGTCACCCAATCTGGCAAAGAGAGTGTTAACAACGAGCGAATTTCTTAATTTCGCCCTCAACGACAAATCAATCAGAAGGATTTTAGTGTGAGCAATCTCAACGATATGGGCGACAGACTGCTGGTTCCGGGTTCATTCGTGCGCAATCCGGCAGCTGACGATTGGGGCCTCGGCCAGATCCAGAGCGCGATCGGGCACCGGATTACCGTCAATTTCGAGCACCGCGGCAAAGTTGTTCTCGATACAACGCAAATTGACCTTATCCCCGCGCAAGAAGACTGCTAAGTCATCGGGTGACTTTCAGGACCGGTCGGTTTCCGGCCTGAACTCCCTTTACGTTGCCTGATGATGAAATCCCATGATCCCACGCTATACCCGTCCCGAAATGGCTGCCATTTGGGAGCCCGAGAACAAATTCCGTATCTGGCTCGAGATTGAAGCCCATGCCTGTGATGCACAGGCCGAACTCGGTGTTATCCCGAAGGAAGCTGCCAAGGCGGTCTGGGAGCGTGGACAGTTCGATGTGGCGCGTATTGATGCGATCGAAGCCGAGACCAAGCACGACGTCATCGCCTTCCTGACCAACCTTGCCGAATATGTCGGCCCGGAAGCCCGGTTCGTGCATCAGGGCATGACCTCTTCCGACGTTCTCGACACCACCCTGTCAGTGCAGCTGAAACAGGCAACCGAGCTGCTGATGGTCGGCCTCGACCGTCTGCTCAAGGCGCTGAAGGACCGTGCCTATGAGCACAAGGACACGATCTGTATCGGTCGCAGCCACGGCATACATGCCGAGCCGGTCACCTTTGGCCTGAAACTCGCCAACCATTACGCCGCCCTCGAACGCCAGCGTGAACGTCTGGTCCGGGCACTGGACGAGATCGCCACCTGTGCGATTTCCGGTGCGGTTGGCACCTTTGCCAATATCGATCCGGCGGTTGAGGCCCATGTGGCCGACAAGATGGGCCTGAAAATCGAGCCGGTCTCAACCCAGGTTATCCCACGCGACCGCCACGCCTATTACTTCTCCGTGCTCGCCGGTATCGCTGGCTCAATCGAGAATCTGGCAACCGAAATCCGTCACCTGCAACGCACCGAAGTGCGTGAGGCAGAGGAGTATTTCAGCCCCGGCCAGAAGGGTTCCTCGGCCATGCCGCACAAGCGCAACCCGGTCCTGACCGAGAACCTGACCGGCCTCGCCCGTCTGGTACGCGGCATGGTGATCCCGGCACTGGAGAATGTCGCCCTCTGGCATGAGCGGGATATCTCACACTCATCGGTCGAGCGCATGATCGGCCCGGACGCGACCGTCACCCTCGATTTCGCCCTGCACCGCATGGCGCTGGTGATCGAGAAACTGCTGGTCTATCCAGAAACCATGATCGCCAATATGAACCGCCTCGGCGGCCTCGTCTTCTCACAACGCGTGTTGTTGGCCCTCACCCAGGCCGGTGTCAGCCGTGAGGATGCCTATCGTCTGGTTCAGCGCAATGCCATGTCAGTCTGGGCAATCGAGGGCGACCGCACCGGTGCCTTCATGAACAGCCTGCTCAAGGATGGCGAGGTTACCGCCGCCATCAATGAGGATGCGCTGAAGGCCCTGTTCGATCTCAGCTATCACACCAAGAACATCGACAAGATTTTCGATCGCGTGTTCAGCTAATAAGAATAAACAACTAAAAACAAAGGATAAATCGTGAGCAAAGATCGAGCCTGGCAACGCATGCTGAGCGGGCGTCGCCTTGACCTCATCAACCCGTCCCCGGTGGATATCGAGTTCGAGGATATTGCCCACGGTTTATCCCGCGTTGCCCGCTGGAATGGTCAGACCAGCGGCGATCACAGCTTCAGCGTCGCCCAGCACAGCCTGTTGGTGGAAGACATCCTGCGGGATATTCTGCCCTCGGCCGGGCCGCGCGAAAGTCTCGCCGCCCTGCTCCATGATGCCCCGGAATATGTCGTCGGGGATCTGATCTCACCGTTCAAGAGTGCCGTCGGGATTGATTACAAGCAGTTCGAGACCCGGTTGCTCGAAGCGATCCATCTGCGCTTCGGCCTGCCAGCCATTCTGACAACCTCACTCAAACGCACCCTGAAACGGGCCGATCAGATCGCCGCCTATCTGGAGGCAACCCAGCTCGCGGGTTTTGCCCCGGATGAGGCGCGCAAGCTGTTCGGCACACCGCAGGAGGGATTGCACTACACGCTGACGCCGGAACCGGCAGAGACGATAAAAACCATGTTTATCAATCGGTTTTCGACCTGTCTTGCACGCTTTGACGAGCTTTAGGCGGGTCAGTAATCCCACTCGACGCTGAGGCCGACGCTGCTGCTGTTATCGGTGCCGGTCTTGCCCTCGAATTTGAGGATTTCGGTCAGTTCAACCTCGACCTCAACTTCGCTGCCGACATCACCGATGCCTTGGTTGACGCCGACGAAGACGCCCTCACTGATATACTTCCCGGCGGTGACGCTGCCGCCGCCCTCGGTCTGATCGATGCTGAGTTCATCAATGCCGAGCTGTTCCCGCGCCGTACCGATCACGCCGCGACCACTCCGCCCCTGCAGGGTGGCGAGCAGTTCGGTTGCCTGTACCGCCTGCACCGCCGACAGGTTGCCACGTGATTTGCCGAACAGGATGCGTGAGGCGATTTCCCCCTGTGCCAGCGGCGGCTCGGATTGCAGTTTGATTTCCGGTGTCGAGACCGGCCCTTCGACACTGATGATTGCCGTGATATCGCCCGCCGTCCGTGACGCGGCAATATCGAGCACCGGCGTATCATCCGGACCGACGAACTCCAGCCCGCCACGATCAAAGGTCCAGGTCTGACCAGCCACATCGAGCCGCCCTTCAACAAGACCGAAACTGCCTTCAATATCAGGTGATTGCGCTGTACCCTTGACGGCCACATTGCCGCCGACCTGCACATCCAACCCCAGCCCGCGAATGTAAATCCGCCCCGGTGCCTTGATGGCAATATCGAGCGCGGTGCGGATCGGGCTTGGCTTCTCTTCCTCGACCGGTTGCTCGCCT
The DNA here is from genome assembly GCA_002168225.1 of Micavibrio sp. TMED2. Classification (NCBI taxonomy): domain Bacteria; kingdom Pseudomonadati; phylum Bdellovibrionota; class Bdellovibrionia; order Bdellovibrionales; family Pseudobdellovibrionaceae; genus Micavibrio; species Micavibrio sp. TMED2. The sequence goes on along the minus strand of NHBH01000009.1, from coordinate 716,076 downwards.
TCCGGCCTCGGGGTCTCATCAACCACATCAAGCCGTGCGACAGAGGCAGGCAGGCGTTTCGGCAGTTTGATCTCTGCCGACACGATGGTCAGGTCACCGGCCACGAGGTGATCAGACAACCGCCCCTCAATGCCGATATCTCCGGCCAGAACGAGGTCTAGCAAATCGCTCTGCACAATCTGGGCATCGTTGAAATCGAAATCGAGACTGATCGGCGTCTCTTCGCCAAAGCCGATACGGCCCTGACCGGTAACCGTACCACCATTGGCCCCGGTCGCTTCAAACTCTGTCAGTTCAAGCCCGCTTTGCGAACCGGTCATGCGGCCATGGATATTATCGAGCATGACGCCATGAACCAGATGCTGATAACTGGCATCGCGGAGCACCACCTCACCGCCATAGACCGGATTGCCGATGGTCCCACTCAGGCTGAGGGCCATGTCGACCATACCGGCAAGGCGATGCCCCTCGGCCTCGACAATCTGGTTCAGCAGGGCAAGGTCGAGATTACCATCGAACCGGCCCGATATATCACCATTCTCCGGCAGCGAAACACCGGCAATCGGTGCTGCGGCAGAGGCCGTCGCGACCAGCGGCATGGCCAGATCGATATCGAGCGGCCCGGCACCGTTGGCATCCGCACCCCTGGCCTGAATACTCAGCTTGCGACCATCCCAGCGACCGGTGCCCTGCAGGTGGTAGGGTGCCAGTGCCTGCCCTGTCTGACCGGTAGCGCCAAGATTGGAGAGATCGAAATTTACTGATCCATCAATAGTTTGTCTGGTTGCGTTGAGGTTAACATCAAGATCAGCCTGTCCCTTTGCCAGCGGCAGATTGGCGATCTCGGCAAAGTCCTTCAGCGCCCAATCACTTGCCTTGATGCTGGCCAACACACGATCCGGGCCATAGGTCCCGGCAATGTCCAGACGGTGCCCCGACAGGGTCAGTGCCGATGGCTGCAGTTCCACCCGCCGACCATTGGCGGATAAGGCAATCACCGCTGGTGCCACCAGACGCACAGGGAATGCGTCATAATCAATCTCAAGAGTACGCAACACGTATCGCTGCTTGCCTTCCGTCCCAACCGACAGCTGCACCCGCGCGGGTTCCCCATTCACCATGGCCCGGAGTGCGGCATCTGCCGTCATGTCGGCCCCTGCGCTGGCATTCACCTTGCCGCGCAGGTCGGCCAGCACGAACCCCGGCATCTCGACTGAACCATCGGCAATGGTCATGGCGATTGCCGGTGCGGCCATGGTGCCGGTTATATTAGCGCTGCTGCTGAACCGCCCTTTCAGATCAGGATTACCGGCAAACTGTCCGATGCCATCGAGCGATGGGGCCTTCACGTCAACCTTGAGACTTAACGGTCTCTCATCCAGCGGAGCCTGTCCCGACACATCCGCCGTCACGCCGAGCGCATCAAGCTGCAGCCGGGAAATATCAATCTGCGCATTACCCCATGACACATCCTGCCCGGTCAGCAGGATCGATTGGCCGGATAACAGGGTAAAGAGCTGCAACTTGGCCAACCGCTCGGCCTCGGGATCAATGCTGGCCTCCAGCTTTGTCTGGCGCATCGGGTGCCCGGCAATGGCGAAGCGGTCCGCGCCCTTCGGCTGCGCCAGTGCGACCGCAATGACCTGACCGGTCCGGGTTACTTCACCGGCAATGACCAGATCACCGGACAACACCGGATCAATCCGCCCGGCATTGGTCAATTTTATTTCTACATCAGAGACTTGCCGTTCACTGCTAAATCCCTTTGGACGCAACATCAGGCTCGCGCTATTGCCAGTCAGCGTTGCTTCGAGCCCGGTGATACTGGCGAGGTTTTCCGTGTTCATATCTGGCCAGTCAACCGCCAGCCGGGGTGTTGCGCCGAGCAATGCCTCAAGCCGTTCGTCGCTATATGTCGCCTGCTCCAGTCGCGCATTGAGGGTCAGGCTGCGTGCTGTGTCAGCGACGGGATCGGCTTCGGCAATCGTCAACTCGGTCTGGAGCAGACCAGCCAGCGGTAGTTGCTGGCCGAACAGCAGTCCGAGATCGGCAACCGGCATATCGCTGACCGTCACATCGGCCTTAACCGGCACGCCCTCGACCACACTCGCGGTCGCGGCAACCTGCCCCTGCAATAGCGTCACCGGATTGAGTACCAGATCGAGGCCACTGGTCGCCGGATCAACGGTAACTGTGCCCTCCAGAACCAGCCGGTTACCCATCTCCGCCAGCAGCGGTTGCATCGCTTGCTCAGACACCTCGATGCCAGACAAATCGACTTTATAATCAAAAAGTTGCGATTGATTATTAAGTAGGCCGGATAGTTGTTCAGCCGACAGCTGCGCAACCAATGATCCGGCCCTGATATCCTGTCCTGTAATCGCATCAAGGGCGAGCGTCAGGGTTGTTTGCTGGTCGAGGCCGGCATAGGCCAGATCAACCCGGCCGCTGCCCCAACCGATATCATCAGCGTAACCATAGGCATCAGCGGTACCCGCCAACACGAGGTTGAGCGCCATGACGGATTGCAGGACATCGCTGTCATCAATCTCTGCCCGCCCGGACAGGGTCGCTGGACCGGCACTCATGTTCTCCAGCAGCAGGGTTGGCGTTTCGGCTCCGAAGCTGGCGATCACGGTACCGGTTATCGGGCCATCCATCAGCCGGGCCAGTTGCTCATCGGGCCAGTCAAGCACCGTAACCGCAGGCTGCATCGTCAGCGTAATGACCTCGCCCAGCCGCTGGATCGAAAGCGGCACCGTCGCCTGCACCAGATCGGGCATGGTGAGCGCCAACTGCCCTTCCCAGGCATTGAGATTGCCCGCCCCGTCGAGGGTCAGGGTAACCGGCATCGGGTCACCAGCGAAGAGCGCAGAGAGTGCCCCTGCTGGATCATCAAACCCGGCAGCAAGATCGAGCGATCCAACCTGCGGATCAACCGCCAGCTTCACCCGACCGGAAACCGCTCCTTCCTCTTGCTCAAGCGTCAGCAGCACATTTTTTTGTGCATCAGAATTACGAGGTAAGCCAATGTTTCCATTTATGTTTACAACAACGGCTTCTTGTTCAGACGCAGTTATCGCGAGATGGTTAACGGCAAGTTCGCTGACCGTCACGTCCACCGGCAGTTGCAAGCCCTCGACCAGATCCCGGACGGCATCAATCTGCTCACCAATCGGGGCAGAAGGTTCGGACGGCGCTTCACTCTCCGGCAGGGTTACGCGTGGGTTCTCAACCGCCAGACGGTTGATCACCAGCGACCGCCGCAACAGGGCACCGGGTGACCATGAGAACTCGAACCGGTCGAAGCCGAGCAGTTCCACACCATTGTTATGGAGCACCAGATCATCAACTGTCAGTGCTGACCACAGGCTGCCCTCGATCGTACCGAGCGACAGCTCATACCCGGCATCAGCCGCCTGAGCGGTTGCCAGCTTGCCGAGATAGCGGTGGCCCGCCGTGGTATCGAGCCATGCAAGCAGTGCCAGCGGCGCACCAATGACAAGGGCGAGCAGCAGCAGAACCACGACAGGCCAGCGTCTGCGTCGTTTGCCTGTTGGTTGTTCGGTTATGTCGTTGCTGTTCTCGGTCACGGGATCACGCATTGTTGCGGTTAGAAGGCCTGACCGAGGCTGAAATATATCTGGAAGGCATCATCATCGTCATCAGCGTTGATCGGTACGCCAAAATCCACACGCAGGGGCCCAAAACCGGTGTAATAGCGCAAGCCGAGACCGGCGCCCAGGCGCGGGTCTTCACTGAAATCGACAAAGCTCTCATCGGTCACAATACCGGCATCAACAAAGGGTACCACACCGATTGTGTCGGTAATGCGGATGCGCATTTCGAGATTGAGCTCGGCCAGCGAGCGGCCACCGCTCGGGTCGTTGTTGCTGTCCTTGGGCCCGATCGCCTGATGGGCATAGCCACGAACCGAGCCATCACCGCCACTGAAGAACCGCCGGTTAGCCGGAATATTGTCGGTACTCGCACCAAAAATGCTGCCAAAGCTGGCACGGCTGGCCAGAACCGCCACATCATCTTCCCACAGGCTCCAGAAATGCCGCCCGTCAACCCGGCTGATCAGGTAGGGTTGGCTGGCATCGGTCAGAGTCAGGACCGGCTCCAGCAACAGATCAATCGCATAGCCCTCGGTCGGATCAAGGACGTCATTGGTCTTGTCGAGGCTTAAGCTATTGGGAAATGCCAGCGTGACAAACAGCTTGCTGGCGGTATCGTCATTATCCTTGATGTCCTCAACCGCGAGCGTCACCCCGGTCCGGCCTCTGGTGTCATCGAACAGCGGGCGCTCCAGAGCTGCCGAAACCTCAAGCGCCTGCCGCTCATAGGCTTCCGGCGCTTCCACCTCGGCAGTCGCGTTCAAATACAGGGTCTGGTCGTTTCTGAGGAAGTCGAACTTCCTGAAATCCGCCTCGACGCCGTAATCGAAACCCTGCGCATCCGGGGCACCGATCCGGCCCACATGGGTCACGATATCAAGCTTTTCCGCCTCGCCCAGAATATTGCGATGGGACCAGCGCCCCTCAATACCGAAACCCTGATCGGTCGACAGGGTAATGCCGCCGCCAATGGTTCGGGATTTGCGTTCTTCAACGGTAATCTGCACGGGTAGCTGCACTGTTTCGGCATCGGGCGGCACGTCTTCAATATCGGCCAGTTCTACTGCAACGTTCGAGAACATCTCCAGTTCCAGAATTTTTGACCGGGTCGTGCGCATGCCGGTCGGCGAGAAGGTATCACCCTTGGCAAACTGCAGCCGCCGCATGACCGCCACCGGGGCAACGGTATCCAGCCCGTCCAGCCGAATATCACCATAAGTAACCAGGGGCCCGGGGACGTAGCGATACCAGACGTTGAGCTTTCTGGTCTCGTGATTGACCGTAATCCGCCGTTGTCCGGATCGGGCCAACGCATATCCGGCACTGCGGAGGGTGGCAATACCCACCGGCTCGGCCTCAAGCACATCGGCGGAGAGCGCCGGATCGCCGCTGCTGATCGGCAGATCACCGGCACCCAGCCCCGGCACCGAGCCGCCACCGGGCTGCTCCACATGCACGGTGCCCACTGTGTAAAGCGGGCCTGTTGCCAGCCTGATAACCGCAACCGGCATCGGCTCGCCGCCATCCTCGACAGGCGGACCGTCCGGTTCTACCTCAGTGATGATTGTGCTGGCGTAAAAGCCACGGGAGCGCATGACGTCATTGATGCGGTCGATATCGGCAATGGCCCGACGCTCAAGCGCGAAGAAGCTCGGCGCACCATCTTGCCGCAACTGCTCAAGCAAGATGGTATCGCGGATCAGTCCGCGGATTTCCTCGGCCTGTTCCTCATCAACATCATCAAGCCCGTCGATCCGGATGGTATAATCCAACGCCAGTGCCGGACGAACATAGTTCAGGGTGAGCAGAACCAGGATAGCGGTCAGAAACAGACCGACCAGCCGGACCGGACTTGGTCGTGTAAAAGCCATAAATAATCAGGCCACGTTCGCCATATTGAAGAAGTCGCTGTACAGGCTGTCGGTCATATCAATCAGCCGGTCCTGGGTCCAGTCAATGAACTCATGCAACCCATGGGCGACAATCATATCAATGCCCTGCGAGCTGATACCCGCACGCAATTCATCAATGATTTCAAGGGCAGTACCGCCGCCTTTTAAACCATAGCGCATCCGCAGGTCATTCAGGGTGACGTCAATGACCGACACGCAATAGCTGAGCGAGCGCGGGAAGCTCTGGTTGAGCAACAGGAAGCCGGCAATCATGGTCGGCTCCAGTCCGCGCGGATAGCTGCGGCGATAGGCGTGGAACGCGGCAGCGGCACGGAGCAGCGCCTGCCACTGCGAGGTATCCAGCGGCGAGCCTACATCCTCAAGCCGTGGCAGCAGGATATGATATTTGATGTCGACCAGCCGGGTGATCTGGTCGGCCCGCTCGGTATGTTTGCCGAGTTGATAGAATGACCAGCCCTGATCGCGCGGGAACGTGCCCTCGGCGATACCGGTATGGTTCTGGCAACTCTCACGGACGAAGTTGCAGACGCTGACGATGTTGTTATCGGCAATATCCAGCGGTCGCAGCGCCAGCATCCGGTTGTAGAACACGTTGAGCTGGGCCCAGATTTCCGAGGACAGCACCGGGCGCAACATCCGGGCATTCTCACGCGCATTGCGGATCGAGGAAACGATGGAGGATACATTCTCGCTGTCGAGCAGATAGAAATGCTTCACCGCTTCCTGCGTCAGCACCGGATGCGCTTCCTTGAACCGCTCCTCATCAGCGTTCAGGCTGACCACCGACTGCCAGCTAAGGGCATTGGCACCATCCTGACTGAAGGTATGGGTCACCGAGAGCAGACGCGCCATGGCTTCCGCCCGCTCCATATAACGACCGAGCCAGAACAGAGCCTCAGCATAACGCGCCAGCAGATGCCCGTGGCGACGACCGCTTTCAATGGTGGTGATGGCAGAACCGCTCATGATGACAGTACCCATGTATCCTTGGAGCCGCCGCCCTGACTGGAATTGACGACCAGTGACCCTTTTTTCAGGGCCACGCGGGTCAATCCGCCCGGTAGTACCCATGTATCCTTGCCCGTGATCGCGAAAGGACGCAGATCCACATGGCGCGGCTGCAAGCCCTCATCGGTGACGGTCGGGGAAACCGACAGGTCAATGGTCGGCTGGCTGATATAGTTTGCCGGATCGGCAATGAGTTTGGCGCGGAACTCCTCAATCTGCTCTGCCGTCGATTTCGGCCCGATCAACATACCGTAGCCACCGCTCTCGCCCACCGGCTTGACCACCAGATCGGCGAGGTTGTCGAGGGTATATTGCAGCCCCTCCTGCTCCCGGCACAGATAGGTGTCGACATTCGGCAGGATCGCATCCTGATCGAGGTAATATTTGATGATACGCGGCATATAGGCATAGATCGCCTTGTCATCGGCGACACCGGTGCCGATGGCATTGGCGATCGCCACCTTGCCTGCGCGCCATGACCGCACCAGCCCCGGCACGCCCAGCATGCTGTCGGGGCGGAATACCTCGGGATCGAGGAAATCATCATCGACCCGGCGATAGATGGTATCGACGCGCTCGGCCCCGCCGATGGTGTTCATATAGACGCAATCATCCTCGCCCACGAACAGGTCACGCCCCTCGACCAGCGCCACGCCCATCTCACGGGCAAGGAACACATGCTCAAAGAAGGCGGAATTGAAAATACCGGGCGACAGCAGCACAACGGTCGGATCACTCACCGATGGCTGGGCAATATCGGTCATCGCCTGCTGCAGGCGCATGCCGTAATCATCCACCGCCCTGATCTGGGCATCGCCGATGAGGTCCGAGAACACCCGCAGCATCATGTGGCGGTTCTCGATGACATAGGACACACCGGACGGCGTGCGGGCATTGTCCTCCAGAACCCGGAAGATGCCCTGCTGATCCCGGATCAGGTCGATGCCACAGATATTGACATAGGCGTTGTTGGCCACCTGCACACCGCGGGCCGCTTCACGGTAATTGGCATTGTTGAGCACCAGTTCGCGCGGCACGATACCGTCGGCGAGAATTTTCTGATCGGCATAGACATCGGTCAGGAAGGCATTGATGGCGGCAACCCGCTGCTGCACGCCTGCTTCCAGTATCTGCCATTCCTGCGCCGTGATCACCCGTGGCACCACGTCGAAGGGCAGAACCCGATCGATGGCATCGGCCTCGGAATAGACGGTGAAGGTGATGCCGAGATTATAAAACTCGCGGTCCACGCGCCCGGCGCGGATCTGCAGTTCCTCGATGCTGAGGGATTTCAGACGTTCAAGCACCTCACGCAACCCCTGCTCCGAAGCCCGGCCGGGGGCGGTCATTTCACAAAAGCTTGTACCTGGCTGATAGGCTTGCATCAGCCCCTGAATATCTGACATGGGGTGCCGCTTGATCGAGTGAATGGTTGTGCTGTCGTCCAATATCGGGGTCGATACGACACACACCGCCCTTAATCAAGCGTGGTATCGGGCACCAAGTCAACGGCTACCGAAAGTTCCTGCGATCCGCCGCCCATAATCACGCCCTTGACCGGGCTGATATCGAGGTAATCCCGCCCCCAGCCGATGACCACATGATCAGTATCGACAATCAGGTTATTGGTCGGGTCGAGATCTACCCAGCCCACATCCGGTCCGCACCAGACCGAAAACCATGCGTGACTGGCATCGGCACCGCGCAGGGCGGCCTCATCAACCGGCAGACTTGTTTCAATCGGCGGCAGTTCGGCAGCCGATTTTGCCGCCTTTTCCAGCGCCTTCTGGGCCGCCGGGTCAGGGGCGGACTGGTTGCCGCCGGTGGTGCGGATATAGCCGGAGACATAGCGGGCAGCCAAGCCGAGACCGCGCAGGCCCGAGATGGCAATCTGGGCAAAGTCCTGACAGACGCCGCGTTTGGCCGCGAAGGCATCGGCCACCGGGGTCGAGACACCGGTCGCACCCGGCTCATAGGTGAAATCCTCGAATATCCGCTGGTTAAGCTCGCGGGCTGCTTCCAGTATCGGGCGACCGGGTACAAAGGACTGGCGGGCATAGGCGGCGATTTCCGGCTCGACCGATACACCGGGCGAGGCGAGCGAGCATTCAAGCGGTAGCAGATTGTTCGGAAAGCCGTCGCCATTGACCATACTGCGCACCTGTTCCCAGGCCAGCGTGGACAAGGGCACCGGCACATCGCGGCGGGAGACGTCAATGGTCGCCTCGGCCACCACACGCAGCGCCTCATGCACCTGCTCTATCGCCAGAAAATGCCGCCAGTTGCCAAAGGTATCCCGGCGGGCAACGATCGTATCAGGCTCCGGCTCGACCCGGATGCTGGGATTGTGAACCTGCTGATATGGCAGATCACGCAGCTGCAGGCACAGATCGTGATGCGCCATGGTGGCGTCGCTGCTGTATTCATAGGTCGTGACATGGCGCAGATGATAGCGCCGGGTGGAAGCACTCGTCGGCATGGTTATTCCTGCCCCTCCCTTGTCCGGGATGGACGCCAGTCGGCGCGCAACACGTGCTCATCCTCGCTGTGCAGGAAATAGCCGCGATAAATCTGGCCCGACAGATTATTGAGGATGCTCTCGGCCTCAAATACCAGACGATCCAGTTCAAGGCTGGCGGCATTCTCGGCATCGGCGGACAATTCCTCGGGAGCCTTGAACAGGTCAATCATGGTACCGAGACTATCGGCTACGTCACGCAGTTCTTCATGGGCATTGATGTGGCGGCGATAGGGGAAGCCCTCAGCCTGCTTCATCATGGCATTGATCTGGAATACTACCGATTTCGGGTTGGTCTCATCGGTCAGGAGCAGATCCAGAACCGGACGCGGGTGCAACTGGCTCAGATAGCGGTTGCGATAGGTGATCAGGGTATCACCAAGCTCCAATGCCAGCCGCAGCTGCATCTGCCCCGGATCATTGACCGCGCCACAGCAACTTGATGCCAGCCGCAGGCCGAAGAATGCGGTTTCCAGCCGTCTGCCAAAGCCGAGGAAGCTCCAGCCGGTACCACGAACCATGCCCTCCGCGACGATGCCGGCAAAGCTGGCGCAACGCTGCAGCACCTCGTCAAAGACATGCAGGCTGAGATCGATATCGCCCGCCGCATGTTGCAGACGGTCAGCCAGCGGACCGGTAAACTCGCTCAGTATCTCCCACATATCGCTGGAGCAGCGATCGCGCAGCCCCATCATCAGGCGACGGGTCTGAGTAAAATCATTGGCCAGCGGGCCATCGCTGGCGGTTGCCTTCAACAGGGTTTCCGGGATGGTGGCCGGGATTTCCGGCGTAATATCCTCTTCCCAGTCAACCAGACCATGGGACCGGAAGAATCCAGTCAGGCAGTTGATCTCACGGTACTCGCCCGATCCCTCGGTGGCGTTGTAAAGGCGATAGAATACCGCCCGTAACAGGCGCACCGACACCTCGATCCGGGCCATATGGCGACCGAGCCAGAACAGGTTGTCGGCAACCCGGCTCTGCAAGCCGCCAGTCGAGCGGACCAGATCAATCTTCTTGGTACTGATCGGCAATGGGTATTGGACCGAGGGCGCTGCCTCGTCATTCAGCACCCAGACATCCTTGGTGATCGAGCCATCGGCGAGAATACCGCTGAATGGACTGCCACTGACCGGCAGGCGGGCAAAACCGCCTGGTAGCACTTCATAGCCATTTGGCCCGGCAACCGTGAATACCCGCAGCACCACCGGGTTCGACTGCATGATCTGGCCGGAAATCATCGGTGCCTGGCTGGGCACCAACCGCTCCTGCGCCACATATTTCTCCGGCTCGCGCCGCATGTCGTCGATCAGTTCGGCCCGGGCCGATGGGCTGAGCGCGGTCGGATCGTTCGGATAGCCGTCACCACCATAGAAGGCCGGCAGAATGATATAGTCGTCGAGGCGATCCAGCACCCGGCGGAGAATCTCCGGCTGGCCGCACCACCATGTCTCGGCACTGACCGCCAGTTGGGTTTCGCCAAGCAGCTCCTGACACAGGCGGGGCAGGAACGGGAACAGGGCTGGCGTCTCAATCGCACCGCTGCCGATGGAATTGGCGATCTGCAATCGCCCTTCCCGCTGCAGATGGGCAAGGCCGCTGACCCCGAGCAGACTGCCGGGGCGCAGGTCGAGCGGATCACAGAAATCGCCATCCAGACGGCGCAACAGCACATCAATCGGCTGCAGCCCGCCAAGTTCTTTCAGCAACAGCTTGTCGCCACGCACGGTCAGGTCGGCTCCCTCGACGAGGGCGATATCCATTTCGCGGGCGAGGTAGACATGCTCGTAATAGCCCGGTGCAAATGGCCCCGGCGTCAGCAGCGCAACACGCGGGTTGCTGCCCTGCGCACCGGTTGCCATGGCCTTCAGCCCATCGGACCAGGTCTTGAAGAACTGGTGACAGCTGCGAATCTGCTGGTTGGTGAACACCTCCGGCATGGCGCGCGCCAGCGTCCGGCGGTTGGCCAGCGCAAAACCGGCACCGGTCGGCACCTGCGTCCGGTCCGCAACGATGGTCCAGTGACCATCCGGGCGGCGCACGAGATCGGTCGCATAAACCTGCAGGTGACGGCGCTCAGGGTCGTATTCGGCCATATCCGTTGCATCGCGGCGCAATGGTCGCAGATAGTTCGGATTGCCATAGACCAGATAGGGCGGAAACAGGCCCTTGCGCAGGGTTTCCTGCGGCCCGTAGAGATCGGCCAGCAACCGGTCGAGCACCTGTGCCCGCTGGATGATCCCAGCCTCGATATAGCGCCATTCCTCACCGGTGAGGATCAGCGGCATTACGTCGAACAGCCATTCCTCGTCATCCCGGCTGCCGGAATGATAGCCCAGTGAAATGCCGGTATCGGCAGAGAGTTGTCGCGCACGCTCAACCCGCTCCTGCAGCCCGTTGGCACCAAGCATCTGGTACTGGGCCATAAAGCTGACCCAGTGCGGCCGTGGGCGACCATCGGCACCGAATGCTTCATCGTATCCCGGTACGCTGCGATCAGCACCGGGCACGAATAATGGTAAATTGGCCTGACTGCTCATAAAGCCCGGTATTTCAGCGGAATGACCTGTGTTCAGGCCCGAAAATCTCTCTGCTCGCTCGTTGGATACCTTTTACGCCAACGACTTTAACCAGAGGAATTCCGCCTAAATATTAATCAATGTCAAGTAGCTGGAAGGATTTAACAGGCGACAGCCGCATTTATCCTAGGCTCCGGATCGGCTGCGTTTCTTGCCCATGGGCCGTTTTGCCCGCTGTTTGCCGCTGGCCTCACCCGGTTGCCTGCCACCGGCTCCCTGAGTCGGTGCACGTACGATCTTGAGCGGCAGGCGCTTGACCGCAAGACGGGCAACCCGGTCAACCCGGCCCTCGTCATTGACGACGATGCGACGCAGATCGAGAAACTCTTTATTGATCAGACCGAATTGCTTGATTGATTTGGTTTTGGCCGGAATGATGATCCTGACAGGCAACTGGTCATCGCTCGGGCGATCCACCTCACTGAGACCTTCCGAGGACAGGGTCAGGGTCGCAGGTGTGATATTTGGGCATAATTCTATATGGGTCCATTCAATTTCATTGAATGCAACAAGCTCTGGTTGTTGGATTCCGAGGAATGGCGCACTATCGATATCACCGATCGCAAAACGACGGGCGACGACCATATTCACTTTCAACGCAAGGGTATCACCGGCACGACCAATCTTTACCAGTCCGTTTCCGGCATGGTTTGCAAGCCAACGCAGAAACATCGACTCTTCAACAACTGGCTGGTTAGTGGCAGTGCGGGACATCCGCGAGGCACCTCAAAATAAAATACTATGCAGGACTTCGGCCCAAATTCAGATCAAGCAGACAAGCTCTCACGTGTTTTTGCCAATGTACTATCGTCTTTGGCAACGCCAATCTTGCTGGCGGGTGAAAACTTGACCCCGGATGAGGCCGCCGCGCTCGACGGTCTGCTGCCTGCTTTCATGCTAGATGCCTGCTCCGTATGGGAAACAATATCAGGAAATCCCGTGGAAGCACCGATCAGCTATGATCCCGATGCTTTGATGGGTGTACGCGTTGCCGATATGCCCGACTTGCCCGCAACGGTCGTGCTCGCCTGTATGACAGAATCGGCATTTTCCGTATTGCGAAATGACGCTATTGTAACAGATGCCCTGCTGTCACGCTGGTCCCGGCAGATCACACAGATCAGATCGGCAGGCTCGGCTGGCGCGGGTTGATGTCATAGCAACCATGTTGGCTTCTGGCCAGCCCGGTAGCGCGAAAAAATGAAGACTGGGTTTTCTAAGGTGAACAGATGAGTCAAGGCGGCGGCAATAGCGGCAATCAGCAGGATCCGACTTTCGGCATTGCACTGGGCATGATCTTCATCGGGATCATCATTTACGTGATCTATACCGCGAACAAGGAAGGCATCCATTTTGTCATCCTGCAGCTGCGGGGGATCGAGCTGTGGCTTACCGGCCAATTCTACTGGCTTGGCGGCTTGATATCGCCAGCCATGGCACAGAAGAGCGAGATGTTGCTCGACTACCGGCAGAACATGCTGCAGACGCCGATCAAGAGTTACAAATGGGCTGATGTAGTCGCGATCTCATCCTATGTCGGCGGGTTTATCAAACTGCCGATCATGCTGGCCCTTTGTGGAACCGGCATCTACTTTATCTTCAAATATCCGAAATCGGTCCTGCGCAAGAAACACAACCTGAGCACCCTGATCAAGTATCAGGCCCGCAGATGGCCCTCGATTACGCCAATCGTCAAAAACGACCCGCTGAATGACAAGGAAGGCCAGTGGCTTGAGGCTCTCGACCCGCGCGAATGGGCCGAACGTCACGGCGTCGATATCGAGGATGGCGCGCCGGACCGCGAGGCGGCCCGTGCCGCCCTTACCCGACAGCTGCGCCGCCCATGGACCGAGGTGTCGGAATTGCCGCCCTATCTGCAGGCAATCGTCGCCGGGTTCGTGCTGCGCGGTAACAAGAAGGGCAAGGAATGTGAGGAACTGTTCACCCGTCTGGCGCGCGGCGCATCTGCCCATGGCTCCGGCGACCGGGCGCTGAAACGGGATGCGACCCTGACCAAGCTGGTCATGAAAACCCTGAAAGACCCGAAGCTGATGGCCGAGCCGAACAAGGTTGCCCGCCAGCATGGCTGGGTCGAAACCGCCATGGCAGCATTGCTCGACTGGGCCCGGATCAATGGCGGAGTGCTGGCTTCGGCAGACTTCCTCTGGCTGAAGCTTGATGACCGGGCAATGTGGTACGTGCTGAATTCGGTTGGTCGCCCGACCTGCCTGATCGAGGCTTCGGGTGCCATTGCCCATTGGCGGGCCGAGGTTGTTACCCGTCGCCCGATGCCTGAGCCGGATGTGGACGAGGCCGTCTTCGGGCTCGAGGAATATCTGGCCGGCTAGGCCAACCCTATTCACGCCTCATACTTTCGGACCAGTGCCCCCAAGGCCATGTTCACGGTTTTGTTTTTGCTGAAAACACCATGACTTGCTTGGGCAATAGCTAAGTATCGGTTACACTGTTCTGTGACTAGTTGGGGGTATTTTTCATATGGGGGCCCACCCTGCACCATCGTCAGATCATGAGTTCTGACTGAACCGGATGTGCAGGGGCCGTTTTCAATCGGTGCGCCGTTCCCTGTTGCCTCTGTGACATTTGTTAAGAAGGGTAAGCGCGGTGGCAAAACGCGATAAACCAGAAGTAATCGGCAAGGATGGGCGTGTTTCCTTGTGGTTTCCGGATTCCAAGACCCCGGCCTTACGGAGTTTTCCGGCTGATTCAGACATCGAAATGACCATGAACAAGGTCGAGGATGGCTGGGGCATCTATGTTGGGCTGGATGGGGCAAAGCCAACCGACGCCGTTGCTATCTATGAGGATGAAGCGGCGGCAACCGATGCGCTGTCACGCACGGCCATGATCCTTGGCGGCTACAAACCGAAAGATGCCTGGTGGTATGCCCGCTGGACCTCGGTTTTCATGCTGCTCGGCGTCATTGCCTCCATGGAAGTCTATTTCGCCATTACCAACCCCGAGGATCTGATTGCCGGCGATGCCATCAGTTCACCGGGCGCAAGCTATGGTGCGCTTGGCGGTTCGTCCCTGCCCTCCACCAGCTTCGGTGGCGGCACCGGTCAGGCCGCAGCAGCGCCACCGGTCAGCGGTGGCTATGGCGCATTGCCGTCAGCACCGGGGCCGGGCGCCATTGCGGCAACCCCGAGCACCAGCGGCATCGCCGCACCCAATCCAGGTGGCGTGCAACTACCGAAACAACCGGGTGGGCTGAGCGCCTTCGGGCTTGATGATCGTTCCCCACCAGCGGGAAGCGATGGCGCACAGAACCCGCTTTTCAATCTGGATAATTGATAACAGATACGCATCAGGGCTTGGGTAAAGCCCTGATGCGCGTTACACTGGGCTCAGCTTTTGAGCGCTTTTTGAGCATTTTAAGCATCGTACCAGCAAGGGGACAGACGCTTGGCAAAGACCCCATACGTTGATTCCAGACGCCACGAATACAGTGCGCTTGCGTTCCTGCGTGACACCAGAACGCTCGGCCAGATGTTCTTCGATGCCATCAAGATGCCGCAAACCGCGGCACTTGGCATGTTCGTCCTGACCGGTATCGCCTTCACCTTCCCCGCCCTTGCCGATATCGCCCTGCTGGCTGGGGGCGGATATCTCTATTTCATGCTCAAGCTGCCGACCGAGCTGCCGTACAAGCTGCCGGCCCAGACCGGTCTGCCTGATCCACACGACGTCAATCCGGGCACCGGCAAGGCCCAGAAGGCCGATGGCATCCTGTATTTTGGCAATGATCTGGATCGGGGTGATGAGCTCTGGTTCTCCAACAGTGATGCCCGGACCCACTTCCTGATCCTCGGGACAACCGGTTCCGGTAAAACCGAAACGCTGGTCTCCATGTCATCCAACGCGCTGAGCTGGGGTTCGGGCTTCCTGTATTGCGATGGTAAGGGTGATACCAGCCTCTGGGGCAAGATTTACTCCCTCGCCCGCCGCTTCGGTCGCGATGATGACGTTCTGATCCTGAACTTCATGACCGGTAACTCCGATGGCGGTGGCGAGAGTAACACCTTCAACCCGTTCGCCCGCGGTTCCGCCGGATCGCTGACCGAGATGCTGGTCTCCCTGATGGATGACCCCGGTAAAGAAGGCGACATGTGGAAAGGCCGGGCGATTTCCCTGCTGACCGCAATCATGATGGCGGTCTGTAAACTGCGCGATGACGGCAAACTGCTGCTGAACATTGAAGCGCTTGGCGACTTCCTCAACCTGCCGAAGATTGTCGACCTCTATCTCGACAAGCACGGCACCTATGACCTGCCCCCGAAAATCCGCTCACAGCTGAAGAACTATCTCGACAGCTTGCCAGGCTTCGACTGGAACGAAGCCCGCGCCGGGCGCCCACAGGCGGCGACCGCGAACGATCAGCACGGTTACCTGCAAATGCAGTTCACCCGTATCCTGACCTCGCTGTCCGGTACTTATGGCCATATCTTTGACCACGAGTTGGGCGATATTGATGTTTATGACATCGTTGTAAACCGCCGCATCCTGCTGGTCCTGCTGCCCGCGCTGGAAAAATCCGAGGACGAACTCGCCAATATCGGCAAAATCGTCGTGGCCTCGCTGAAGGGCATGATGTCCGCCACCCTCGGTGCGAAACTCGAAGGTGACTGGTCCAACGTTATCTCGACCAAGCCAACCAACTCCGCTTCTCCATTCCTCTCGATCCTAGATGAGGTCGGCTACTATACCGTGCCCGGTATGGCGGTCATGGCGGCACAGGCCCGCTCCCTCGGCTTCAGCATGGTATTTGCCGCTCAGGATGTGAGCGCGATGAAGAAGCGCTCGGAGAAAGAGGCTGAGTCGATCATCGCAAACTGCAACATCAAGAGCTTCATGAAGCTCGAGGACCCGGAGCACACCAACAAGCTGTTCGATGCCACCGCCGGTACGTTCTTTGCGGCCGAGGTGTCCGGCTTCACCATGGACCCGAACTCGACCTTCAACAACTATAACGACATCCGCAACGCCTCGGTACGTGAGCGTCGCCGGTCGGAATTCATCGATCTGCGTCTGCAATCATCGGGTGAGAGCCACACCTTCTTCGGTGGTAAGATGGTGCGGGTGAAGATGTATTACGCTAACCCGCCATCTTCCAAGCGCCTGCGCTATAACCGCTTCATTCCGATCCGCTTCCCTGATCCGGCCATGACCGGCGCTGGCAATGTGGAACCGGTGCTGGAGCGTCTGCGCGATCCGAACTGGACCGCCGCCGGTGCTGCCCAAGAGGCACAACCACTCGAAGAGAACCTCAGCCTTGCCGTTCAGGCCATGCAGGCCGCCATGAACAGTGACAGCTCACTGTTCAACGCAGCCGGTGCCGCGATCGGTACTGTCGCCTACTCCTTTGAGGATGCCGCGAAAGGTGGCAGCGGGGTTGATGTCGGTGATGAAGCTGGCGAAAGCGGCGGCAGAAGCGATCAGCCGGTTGCCTATATGCCGGCCCAGCCGAATACAGCGCCAGTGGCCCAGATGCCGAGTATGCCGAGCATGGGGACAGCCGGTGCTGATGATCTCGAGGGCCTGTGCGCCAAGATCTGGGGTGATGAGGCTGCCGATGTCATTGACGGTCTGCGGGCTGTTCAAGCCGCCTGGGTTGATGATGATATTGCGGTTCAGGAGACCCTCGATGCGCTTGAGGACGCAGCCACGGCTGCGCTTGACTATCCTGATGACGACATGCCTGTCCTGCCGAAGCGGGATGATATACCGGATGAAATCCGCGGCCTGATCAGCATCCTGAATGATGAGAAAGCCGCCGAGATGGCATCAGCCTGAGCCTGAGTGACAATCCGTAATAGCAAGCCCCCTCACGGCATATGCCTGAGGGGGTTTCTGTTAGGCGCCCGGACACATGCCCTGCTCCTCACCCCAGCCACCAGCAGCAGCTACAGTCGCGCGTCACAGCGCTTGTGTGAGACATGTAGAAGATAGTTTCTTAGAGCGTTGCCCGAGGGAGGCCTAGCCTGCATTTCACCGGCTGGCTGTGGCGCCCTGCGTATCAACGGGTTCAGAGAAACAATGATCCGGCAACCGCTGCATCAGGCTGTCACGGTATCAGCGAAAGCCCACTATCCCGCTCAACATAGCTTACCGGGGCTTGGGCTTTCTGACCGGCTTGGTCTTTACCTTCTGGGCATCACGGCGACCGGCAATACGGCTGACAATGTGATCGGTCTTCCAGTCACTGAAGCCACGCTCGCTACGGTTGGCGAGACCGACCTTCCCCGCCATGCGTGAACGTGCCGGACGATCTGGCCCTTTGTTGATCTCGGAATAGCCCTTGGAACTGCTGCCGCTATGGCGATCCCAGTCCCAATGGATTCGGCGCCCACGGGCATAGCGTTCATAGACCACGGCATCGTCACGGCTGCGATGACCGCCACCGAGATCATCCTGATACCGCTGGCGTTGCAGCCACAGACGAAGCAGCCATACAGCAACACCAGTGATTATCACAATCACTGCTGCTGTCGCACCGCCAACCATTGCCGCTTCAATCACCATCTATTTTCAACTTCCGTTGCCAAACACCTGTTCAAGATATGCGTGAAGTTAATGAAAAACACAATCGGATCGTCAAGCAAGCCCTTAGATACCCAGTATCATGACACAAAAAATGGGGCCCGTACGGGCCCCATTTTTCTTTTATTAGACTGCCTGGCTTAGCTGCCTTCGTGCTTGTCAACCTTACCGGATGCCGAGGATACGGCGGAGGTGATTGCCCCGGTCTGGATGATTGCAAATGCACCAGACTTGAACTCATCCTCACCGGCACCGCCGCTACCGGAACCAATCCAGCGCAAGACACGATCAGGCAGATCATTGATTAGACCAAAGGCTTTATAGCAGGTGACAACTGTCACGAATGCCATCAGAGCCGTGGTAATAACCGTGCTCATCAGGTCGGCAGGTGCACCGGAGCTTTGAGCAAGCGTCATGGTTGATCCGATGCTCATACCGAGGAATGGTACGAAGATATAGATCAGCATCATGCCCGCCAGCATACCGATAATCATCAGCGCCGGACGCAGGAGCAGGCTCAGAGCCAGCATGTAGCCCTGTTGGCCAGCTGGCCCCATGATGCCTTCACCATCCATGCGCATATGTGCAAGCGCCCAGAGTGGTGCCGCGACAACCGCTTCGATCACCAGGATGAACCAGCCCACAAGACCGCCAATCCACAGAAGCCATGGCAGGAACGGGAAGATGTACCCAAGCAGCAAACCCGGGAACAGCATCATCTGGCCAATTGACCGGAACATGCCGAGGATGTTTTCACCCAGTGGACGCATGGTTTCAACCAGACCGGAAACCGCAGCGGACCGCATGTAATCATCACCAGCCACAGCAAACACCGCTGCTGTATCACCCAGTGTCTTACCACCACTGTCGGCAGCCAGCATGATAATCATGCCGTTTGACCACAATGCACGACCCAGACCAATCACAGCCGATATCGGGTTGGTTGAACCGGAGTCCAGGATAAGACCGCTCTCGCGCAGGAGTATTTCACCACCTGCTGCCATAGCACCATTAACCGTGTCCTCATCACCAGCTGCAGCAACGAGTGAAGCTGTACCGAAAGCGGACCCAATCAACTCACCCCAGGTTGCACCACCAAAGAGCCCACCAAGGAACCCCGTGAATGGCGTAACAACCATAGTGGCGACACGATACTCAGCAGTGTCATTGGCAGCCTCAAGCTCATTGCTTGTACCCATCACACGTGCGAGACGCTCCTGATATTGAGCCTGGGTGGTGCCGTCATAGACACCTGTACGGCCAACCTCGAGGATGGCGTTTTTGTAGTATGTTTCCACATACTGCATCGCTTCACGGAAAGCAGCTTCGGTATCGCTGTCGCAACCACTGCTCCAGAATGCCAGTACATGTTCGTTACCAACGGCTTTACAGATCGCGTTGATATCCATGACATCGGTAGGCTCAACCGGCTGCAGAGACATCATATTCTGCATAACGCCGTTCAGCTTCATCAACTGAAGGAACCATTCGCCAGCAACGACCCAGCCGCCATCTTTTGCAAGGGCACGGAATTCATTCGCAAGCGCTGTGCCTTCAGTATCACCGGTACCAAAGGTTGATTGAACGACATTCTGTACGTTGGTGCGAATTGCATTGCCATAAGTATAGCTTGCATTCAGAAGAGCAACCCCTTCGGTTCTCAGCCGTGCGCTCACATCATTCCGCAATGCATCGAGAGTTGTACGATCTGCAGGCATGACATGGCGACTGATGATTTCACCAGAAATTCTGGCTGTCACCGGATCAAATTGTTTCGCAAGATCACGAAGAGGATTGGCGTATTGAACGGCAATATTGTTCGCCAAAGCCCGGATCTCTGATTGCAGGGTAGCTTCGGCAGTCTCCTCGGCGCTGCTGTTGCCAGACAACCAGTTGAATGCCTGACGGAAGAAGCTGGTACCGGTTTCGGCAAAACGACCGGTGTTGATAACCATGGCACCGCAAGCATTTTTACGGATTTCGGTACCAAACCACCTGTTCAGGAAGCCAGCAGAACCGCGACCAACAGGGGTCCATCCGAGTTCATGGCTGCCACGCCCGACATCACCGCCATCAAGCCATTCGGCATGACGATAAAACAATGGGTTGGAAGGGAAGATTTCAGTCGCCCCAGCAGAAGCACTGTACAGATTGGTCCCGCCGTTAGCCCAGGCCCAACCTTGCGCACCACCGCCCCAGCTATCTGCATCTAGCTCGCCCAGATCGAAATCATCGCTACCGCCGGCAGCCAGACCAATGATGTAATAATTGGCCATATGGAGACACATGTTATTGGCAAATACCTGCTCGGCAATACTTTCGTAATGACCATATGCTGCCGGGGCAATCAGACTGCCGCTGGATGTCAACATACCGTCAACCGTGCGGTTCCACACGGTATTGGCAAGCCCAACACCAGTCAGGGCAATGCTCACAACCAAAGCCTGTGCCAGACAATAACCGCTTGCGGTTGGCACGATCAGAGCGGCAGAACCGGCAACACGGACCGGACCCCAGAGGGTTGACCAGCGCTTGCCAAGAACCTCACCGTCATTCGCGGTTTGCACAATACCGGCAAACAGCTTGTAGGTGAGGACAAGGGAGCCGACGGCCAACGCACCCGAGTTCAGCACCTTGAGCGCTTCCCCCATCAGGGTGGATGGACCGGTCGGGGCATCTTCAGGCGGCGTACCGCCAAGATTTACCAGATCAGGGAATGCCGCCTTGATCCAGTTGGCAGAGATATCCTTCTCTGTCACGCAGAACAGCACGCCCGCGCATGGATCTTCGGACGCCCAGGCGATCTCTGGCAGCGCAACAGCCACCATCGCCAAAGCGATTACCAACATGTACTGAACATATTTGTCCATAACCCCCACTCCCGATTCTGGCTCTTCAAAAACTTGCATGAGCCGGGTAAATCCGTCGTATAACAGCCTTCCAAAAGGCCGATCTGAGCCAAAAATCCCCCTTCGGCTCAGTGTAGTCGCTTTATTGCTCTGATGCTTCTGTCTGCATCATATCATCTCATTCCAAATCTCATGGTCTGCCGTTCCTGACGATCAGGTGCAGGCCGACTTGGCGCCGGTGCCTTGAACTGTGCAGACGGGTCCATGGACATGCGGCCATCGCGTGTCTGGTACATGCCCTCGCCCGGATTTTGTTGCTGGCCGCTGCCACCCATTGCTTCTTTGGCATGAGCAGCTTCAGCGCCCACCTTCATGGCAAGACCAGCCGGGCCGCCGATCGCCGCCCCCCCAGCCATCATCGCGAAGGTTGCAAATTCATTTGCTTCCTCCTGATTCGGGTCTTCATGTTTGTGCTGTTGCTGCATGCCCGGAGCAGGCGCATCGGACTTGGGTCCGGTAGCAGTATTGGCAGGCGCCCCGATCTTAAGGGATGCCTGCAACCGTGCAAGCCCGCCCGGAATGGCAGCATTCACATCACGGTGCATTGCAGCCACCTGCGTGGAACGCGGTGCCCCCAATTCCGGAGACTGCGCCATGCCGTCATTTACTGCTGTTGCTTGTGCACTCACGTTATTGGCCCCCCAGCCAGTTCACGAAAACAATCCACCTGAATATCCCGTGTCACAAAAATGTAATAAACTTTCAAGCCCATCCACTTATGCGACACTTTATTTTAACCCGGTTTTGAAACCCCTTGGCAAGTTATATTTCACCAAACCGTTTCAAGTTATCTAAAATTTGTGATAAACATAGACGATACACAATTTAGGAGCAAGCACGATTTGATAAAAGCTTGGTTTTCCGTGTGTATAAGAGGGATGCACTTTCATAGCTAAAAAGACATCATGCGCAAAAAACATGATGTGCCAGTTTATGAATGCAGCTATGCTATATAGCAGGGTTTGAGGGGTTAGTTTCTACGACAGTGCAACTGGGGGGTTGCCGGAATATGCCAAAACTCGATCAACAGGCGATCAGCGACTATTGGGATCAGAAGGGGGAGAATATGGCCCTCACACTGTCCCATCTCGAGGAATCCGAGCCATGGCCGGTTGCCGATGACGAAGACGTGAACAGCGCGGTTCGTGAACTTGGTGAAACGCTCGAAGAGCTGCCAGAAGGCGAGTTGGCCCAGTTGGCCGCGACCCAGGAGCTCGTCGACTCAGCCCGCGTCTCCCTCGCCTATATGAAGGCATCAACAAGATTGCGCCTGTTATCATGGATGGCCGAGGAGCGGACGGATGGCGCCGCTCTCGCCGCCAATATCCTGTCACCCAATGGCGGTGATGATAACGCGATTCAGGCCGGACGGGTCGTTCGGGACTCGCTAAGACATCTTGCGCGCCTTGATTTAATGTATAAAGTTTTTGCAGTTGAGCGATTGGCGTTGATCCAGGACGCAATCAAAAGGGGGTAAGGATCATGTTACGCAGTATGATGCTGGGTATAGCAGTGGCTATGGTAACGATTGTTTTATCAGCCATGGCGCCATCACAGGCGAAGGCTTTTGATACGTCATTCCAGGGCAACTTTACTCTCGGTCTCGCGGATCTTTATCCGTCCGGCAATGATCCATGCCCTGCAGACCGGCGCCAACAGCTGGAAAGCCGTATTGAGGCGGCAGTGTCCAAATATATCGAGATGATCCCGCTCTGGTTTGTCGAGCCGAAGCATGTGAAGCAGATTGTGAACTGCCTCACTGACCTGCTCAATGTCGGCCTGAGTGTCAGCGCCATTTTTGGTCTGAACTGGACTGCCCTGCTCTCAAACATTCTCTCGGACCTGATCAATCGGGCTTGCGAGGCGGCAACCCGCGCTGTTGACAAGATCGTCAGCGAGATTCAGGCAAATATCCAGTTGCCAAACATTACAGCCAATATTTTCGGCAATGATGTGACGTTGTT
Source organism: Micavibrio sp. TMED2 (assembly GCA_002168225.1). Taxonomy (NCBI): domain Bacteria; kingdom Pseudomonadati; phylum Bdellovibrionota; class Bdellovibrionia; order Bdellovibrionales; family Pseudobdellovibrionaceae; genus Micavibrio; species Micavibrio sp. TMED2. Next base: position 693,007 of record NHBH01000009.1, on the reverse strand, counting down.
CGGCGGATCAATCAGTGGTGGCCTGGTCCGCGGTGCACCGGCCGGTGAGATCAGCATTGATCTGAACACACCGGTAGGCACCACCCGCTACACCAGACCATCCATTATACCGTAAGCTTTTGGGACCGGGACCGACATGTGTTGGCCCCGGTCATCCTATCAATGAGATAGAAACCGGAATTGATCCAAGTTGGGGGCTTTGAAATGAATAAGATGTTTATTCGCCTGTTGGGCCTAACCATCTGTACGCTGGTTGCCGGCGTTATTGTCATGGCCCCGCAACAGTCACGGGCAGCCGATTTCGACCCCTGTATTCCGGAAATTTGCGACCATGTGGAACGTCTGGTTGAGCACGCGAAAGACCAGTTTGTGCAATCAGCCCGCGATGCACTGCCAAATCCGAAGCATGTGAAGCAGGTTGTGGATTGCCTTGATCAGTTGATGAACATTGCCATGAATATTGGCCTGATGCTGACCTGGCCCGATTTCAGTGCCCTGCTTAGCCAGATCATCGATCAGCTGTGCCAGCAGATCCAATCGAAATGGGACGCGATTCTGTCGCAGTTGAATGCTCAATTCCAGTTGCCGGATATCCCGATCGAAATCTTCGGCAATACATATAGCGACTGGATTACCGGCGGCGTAAGCGTTGGCATCACACGTGGCAGCGGCGTTCCGGGTGGCAATATCTCGATGGAACTGGTGTCACCGGTTGACCAGACCTACATCCAGACACCGATTATCAGACCATAAAACTTAACGGTTCCGGGCTATGGCACCGGAGCCTTGGAATTGAACAGGTATAGAAGAGTATTGGGGGATATGAGCATGAAACGGACTATTGGCGCAGCCGCTATCGCATCGTCGCTTCTTGCCGGCACTGCCATTACCATGGTGCCCGGCACCGCACAGGCCTGCGGATGTCTGCCACCGGCCTATGCCAGTACGGTTGCCACCTCCACCGGTGCCATCGGTGCCGGCTTCGGTATGCTGACCCTGATGATCAGCCAGTCATTCGGCGCCCTCAATGCCAGCCTTTCCGCGCAGGCATCGAGCAATGCCGAGGTCGTTACACAGCAAAACAGCGAATATACCCAACTGGCACGATATGAAGCCCGCCATGAAATCCTCAATGGCTTCACATACACCCATGATCCATGCATCTCATATGATGCAACCACCCGGAGTGGCCCCAAAAGCTTGGGATCATTGCAGATTCGTCGTCAGCTCAGCGAAGCCAATGACATGCAGCTCCGCAATATGACCACGGATACGGCAGGATCAGCGACGGCGAATGCCAGGGCTCGCACCGAGAACATGGAAGAAAAGTATTGTGGAGAACTGCCTGCGCGTTTGGGGCGTTGTGATCCTGCGGCAAGTGATATGGACCTCGGCTCCCGTCCGGAACTCCGCGATGGCCATATCAAGCCTTTGGTATTCACTCAGGACACCCTGGATGAGAAGCTTTCTGTGGCAACCAATGATTTTGCCTACACTTTGATGGGCCCTACCCCGCCCGCCCATAGCGCCTCTGTCTATAACAGCCCGCGCGGTGCCATGCGCATGGCCGAGCGTACAACCCGTGATGCGCGGATTGATACCAGCATGGAGACTTGGGAATACCTGATCGGCCTCAAGGCCGAGGTTGGTGAGGAAGACAAGGAGCTGGCCGATAACCTGCGCAAGCACCTGACCGGTAGTGATGATGCCGAGCTCAACGGCTCCAACGAGCACGCTACCCGGATGAGCCTTTATGAACTGATGGCCTTGCAGAATGAATACCGGTTCAAGGATGGAACATGGGTGGAAGGTATGATTACCGCGCCTGATGAACTTGGCCTGCTCAAGGAACTGACCATCATGGAAGCAACCGGTCTCTATACTGACTGGATGCGTTTCGAACTTGACCAGCGAATTGCCGGCAATCTTGCCATCATCGTCGCGGCGAAAGCCGATGAAGCCTATGAACGGGCTCAATAAGACAGAAATTATTGGGTTCGGATAAGGAGGCAAGCACATGGCACGCATATCTGGAGCATCAAAGGCACTACCGTCCATTCTGGTAATTGTCGTATGCCTCGGCATTGCCTCCACGGCAGGCATGGCCTTCCGGCAGGCCAAGAGCTGGGGCTGCCCTTGCGGTGCCAGTGCTGCCATGGTTCAACTGACCGGTCTGACCATTACCGGTTATGTCGAGACTTGGATTGCCTGGACCTATATCCTGCTTGCCAACAACTTCTCGGCATTGAATGCCCAGATCAACGGCAATACACAGGTCAATGTCGAAACAGACAGCTATCAAACGATGGTCAAGGCTCAGGCTGACAGAAGCAGCATGTCATTCACCCAAAGCCTGGCGAATACGGAATCACCTGACGACAAGTTTCAGGCCACTGTTGCCAGCGTTGCTGGTGGTGTTGAAGCTACCACCTACTCCACAAATAAAGCCATTATGGAGCAAAATATCGAATGGCTTCGCGGACTGGATGAAACAACCGCCAATACAACCGCCGCCAATGCCCGCAAAACCATAGAGCGGCAGCAGCAACTGTATTGCGGCGAGCGTGAAGCCGAACTTGGGTTGTGCGAAGCAGTTGATGCAGAGCTTCAGAATGCCCATACCCGCGCAGAATCGATTTACGAATACAGCGTGTTGTCGGAGAAGTTTCGCAATGCCGCTATCGATTTCTGCCGGGCACTGATCGGCAGCAACCCGACCGTAGACTACCCGACATCCGAGGCACCCAGAGAAAGCGTGAAGTATCAGGATCGCGAAACCAGAGATGCAAGGATGGCCCTTTCCCTCGGTACCTGCCAGCATCTGGTAGCACTCCGGGCAGAGGTTTCGGATGGAGAGATTGCCGCATGGGCCGAAACCATGCGCAAACTGATCAGTGGTCAGGAAGGCGGTGTCCCGGATTATCTGAGCGACCTGTCGCCTGATGCAACCGGGTCCAGCTTCCTTGAGGTACTCGGCTTTGCCTCGAAATACCGGCTGTCCAATCCAAAATGGATGACCCACACCCATACAATCGCTGATCCGACAGCTGTCCTGAAACAGATCGTTGCCATCCGTGCAACCCGGATGATGATCAAATGGCAGCGTTTTGAGCTTCACCAGTACAATGCCGCCATGATTGCCACGATCCAGGCTGCAGAATCACAACAGCGCTACGAGACAAATACCGGACGCATCAGCGAAGCAAACTTCTGATGCTACATCTGACAATTTGATCTGGTAGAATTTGCTGGTAAACAGGGTTTATCAGGCCGCAACAGCTGTTGCGGGTTTCCAGCGCAAAGTTTCTTGTCCACATGTCCGATCAAACATCTTCAGCCGACGATTCAGCCTCCTCCGGTAACCAGAAGAAGAAACGCAACTTCAGCGGCTGGGTCCAGCGCCGTTTCTTCCCGATCAATGACGTAAAATCCTCGGCGACGCTTGCTTACAGCATGTTGGAAGCCATTACGCGCAACGAGGGCGCGCCGCGTCATGAGACTTTTGAGGATGCGATCGCCCGTCAGGGGCTGACTGAAAAGGATCTGCTGTCGGCATACCGGCGCCAACGATTGACCGCCATCCTGTTATTCGTAGCCATGATTGCAGCCCTGCTCTATGTGGCATTTCTCATGCTGACGCTGACAACCCTGGCAGACTTCTTTGTCGCCATAATGGCGATCGCACCCGCCTCGGTTCTTGCCATCGGCTCATTCCGCAGCGCGTTTCGAGCCTGGCAAATCCGGACGAAACGCCTTGGCGAACTGAAATATTTCATCAGCAACATGCGCGAATGGTGGCCTGTGAGCATTCACAGCCTCGATCTGGCCCCAACGCCCAAGCTCACTGCGGCCAAGAAAAAGAAGAAACCGGCAAAAGCCTGATACCGGTCAGTTGGCAGCAAAGCCAAGGCCGAATATCGCGGGATTACTCCTGCCAATGATCCGATGATCCGCCGCCACCGCCACCGCCCATATTGGGTGAAGGTGCTGCACTTGGGACCGCTTCCGGCTGGGCCCGGGCCATGGCTTTGACACTGACATCGTGAACCGCTGACACACGGTGTTCGAGCGATACATTAGGCCCGGCATCAAGAATGGCATTGTAAGGCACCTGACGGATGCCGGCCGCCATGGCGTGCTTCATATCCCGTACCGCCGCGATCGTCTTGTTCAGCATCAGGTCGAGCTTTTTACCCTCTTTCTGCAGTTGCCTGGCTTCCTTGCCAGCCTGGCTGATCGAGGATTTGACCCGCTTGGTCGCATTCTTGAAGCCACTATCGCCCCTGATGTTATTCCAGAGACCGAACAGCTGCTCACGGTAATGATGGATCGGATCACCCGCCCGGCGACGGCCCTTGCCACGCCGACGCTTCGAGGCATCGGCAATATCCGCCTTCATCTTCTCGGTCATCTGGCCATCGCGGGCCTTGTCGAAGGCATCCTCGACTTCCTGCAACTGGCCTTCCGACCATATCTTGGCCAATCGCATCGGATTGGCGAGACGACGATCGGATCGACGGGTCACATAGCCCATCCGGTCCTGATTGGTATTGGAAGCCTGCTGGATCTCGGCCACCAGTTGGCTGGCCTTCTCAACCACTTTATAGAGTTCGATATTCTGGGGCTGGTCACTCATGGATCACGGTTCTGCAGATATTTTACCATACAAGCCAATGATACAGGCTAGTTACCGCACGGCTCAATAAAGAACGGGCGGCGCATCACCGGTTATTGCCTTGATGTCGCTTTTGTTCGCCAATACCCATTCCACATAATCCCGGGCACCGAAACAGACATCACCCGCCCGGTTGTCCTTCCAGAACTCCATGATGCACTTGTCCATGTGGTCGCAATCCTGACATTCAGAATTGTTATTGCGCATGACCTGTCGGCGGAGATAGCGCCTGCGCTCCGGCGAGGTCAGCACCTGCTCGAAATCCTGCTCGAGGATATTGCCGAATACCCGCATGAATTCCTGCCAGCCATTATGATAGTCAGGCAGCACAAAATCCCCGTTGGGCAGGAGAAACAGCGTTTGCCCGGCGATATTGGCCAGCAGCGGGCTTTCCGACTGGTGCATGATAAAACGCAACTGGCCGATCTCGGGAACGGCAATACCCTCACCTCGGCGTTTCAGCCAGTGCTCGGACAGGCCGATCATGAAGTCGCAATATTCACGCATCGTCGGCGCAAACTCATTATAAGCGCCGGAATCATTCTGCTCGTTCCACATGAAGGGCAACCAGCTGGTTTCCGCGACGCCGATATCGGCGAGGTAATCGAGGGTCGCTTCCGGTCCCTGATTTAGCAATTCGCGGTTTACCACGCTGATGGTCGACAGCCGCAGGCCAGAGGCAACCACAGCACGAGCACGCTCGTCCCAGCGCTTCATATAGGTCTTGCCGCGCATCATGCCGTCATAGGAACTCTGAACCTCGCCTTCGCCATATTTGTCGAACAGGGAAAACCAGTCATCCTTGACCCCGACCAGAGCCGTCAGGACCGTATGCTTGGTCCGATACCCCTCTTCCGGGCAGAAAACACCATTGATGCTGTCGGCGGCCGATTTGAAATAGGGCTGGCCCATCGATGTGGGCTCACCGCCGTACCAGTAGCAGACGATGGTTTTTTCGCTGATCTGCTGTTTCTGATAATAGCGATCGACCTTGATACAGGCATGGGTCAGATCCTCCACCGACATGATGGATTTATCCTTGCGTTGCTCAAGGCTCAGATAGCAATGCGGGCAGCGCAGCTTGCAGAACAGGCTCGGCATCAGGGTAAAGACGAAATACCCCTGCTCGATGCTGACCAGTGGATTGGACTGATTGGAAAACCGGAGACCGGCTTCGGGCAAGGCCGTGCTGGCTTTGATGATCCGGTCGGCAATCTGGTTCATTGAGAGGGCAGCCCCATCTGCGCAAGGCTAGCCGGCGGCCTGATCACCATCGCCGGTATTCTGGTTCGCCTGTTGCTCAACCAGTTCCTTGATGCACTCGCCGGTAAAATCATGGATTTGCGTCATCATACGGCGGGCAAACTTCTCGAACTCGGCCTGTGATCCGAACAGGGTATAGAAATCCTGCCGCAGCCGATCCTTGAAGGCATCAACGAAAGCCTGATCAGAGAGCAGCATCAACCGATCCTTGATATAGGGATCACTGACCTGAAACTCGGTTTCCTGACCGCGGAGCAGCTCGACAAACAGATATTCGAGATAGTTGGTCACCGGCGCGATGAACTTGCCGAAATTACCTTGCGTCAGATAGACCGCAGCGAAGTCCCGCAACCGGTCAAAATAGGCACCATCAGCCTGTTCGCTATGTTCTTGTGGCGGCAGGAGCGAGAGAGAAAATCCGGCATTGGCCGCAACCGAAACCAGATACTTCGCATCGATATCAGATTGCTCCGCCGGTATCTCAAGAATTACCTCAACCCCGGCCAAACCGTAGGAGATGATGACATCCATCAATGTCTCATCAATATCACCGGCATCGGCCTTGTAGATCAGCGAGATTTCTTCGAGCCCGGCTGGCGGCGTAAAGCTCTCCACATCAACTTCAACACCGTAAAATGCGGTTGATGAGGCATCACCGGCTTTACCATCGACAACATCACTTAAGAGCATAAATACCTTGCCGGGTTATATTTTTAGCGCCAGCCACGTGAACCATGGCATGCACCATGACAAGCACCGTGACAATTGCTGTAGCAGGTGAAAGCACCCCCACCCGAGACATTCGGTGCTGCGCCAGAGTTCACATCTGTACTATCCTGGTTTGCAGCTACCTGCCATTCGCTGAATGGCTGACCGTCAAAATACTCATCCGACAGCGTGACACCGTTACGGGCCAGACGTGAGGTGAAGACATCAAAGCTGGCGCTCACCGCTTCACGAACCGTACGCTTGCCGAGCGCGCTGGTGATTGCCTGATCCAGTTCAGGAGAGACAGCATCGTCGCCGCTCAGGTCGACCTTGTTCTCGCTCGCGGCCTGCGCCATGGCGCTGGTGGCAACCAGTGCAATCGATGTGGATACAGCAATCTTGCCAATGCCAAGCGCTGAAGATGTGACCCCGGACGACTTGTCAGAGCCAGCCCCATTTCCGGTATATTTAATATCGTCAGGCACCCTGCACCCCCTTGCAACAATCTATCTGGCCCATTTGCCCTGAGCAAAAATCATGAGCACGCAGATAACAAAAATCTAAAACAAGTATACCGCACAACGCACGGCATGCCCATTAAATTCTATTTTTACGCCATCCCCGGCTCACACCGTTTCTTCAGCCACTGGACGGTCGAGCGCAATGGTTTGTGGCGTTTGTTTCGATAATAACAATTCAGACGCCAGCTGGAACAGCTGCTGCCCGCCTGAACATTCGCCCGAGCCGTCATCCATCATGCTAGCAAGACAGCCGGATGAGCATATCTTGCGGAACGAGCAGGTTCGGCAATCCCATTGGCGCTCCTTGCGGGCTGCGGTGAAATCGGGAAATGACAGAATCTCGGTTGCCCGCTTGTTGTCGACTTCAGAGGTAACTGCGGTGCAGCCCGCCTTGTAGCCATTGGCATCGATGGTATGGAACTTGGTATCGCAAGAGCCGGACCAGCAGCCATAACCGCCAGCCTGCCCCGCATGCAGGCGCTCGACACTCTGGAACAGCCCGTCCAGCGGTGACACATGCAGCCGGTCATGGGCCTCGACCACATGGCGCATCTCCCGATAACGCCAATAGGCCCGCATGAATCGGCCCATGGCCGCAGAGTATTCGGCATTATCGAGGCCAACCCGGCCCCAGTTCTCGCGCGCATAGCCGGTTCTGGTAACCCGCTCCAGATGTACCCGCTTGACCCCATGCTCCTCCAGCATCTGGAAGAACCGGTACGGATCACGGAAGTGCCGGACAAAAGTGCCGGTGAATGTGATCACCATATAGGGGTCAAGGCCATCGGCCAGCAGCCGTTCGAAATTGGGCCAGAACTTGCGCTCATAGGTATCGTTCGATGCCGCATCACCGCGACGCATCAGGCGTATCTTCGGGTCCCATGACACCCCGACCTCGCCGCCGAAATGGCGCTTGTAGACCGGTACCCAGTCATCGCCATAGGTCATCAGGTTGGTCTGGATACCGTGCTGCCATTTGAATTGCGGTCCAGCCTCCTCAACCGTATGGATCGCATCATCGAGCCACTGGGCACCGAACATGGTAGGCTCACCGCCATGCCATTGCAGCATGATGGTCGAACCCTCCGGTGCAAACCCTGCCACCTTCTCCGGCACCGCCTTCAGATCATCCATGGTCATCCGTTTGGGATTGGACGGGATGAAGCAATGCTCGCAATGCAGATTACAGCCCTCGAAGACGCGGAGATAGACGAGGTGATCAAAGGCAGGGGCATAGGGCAAGCGTCCGGTCATGCGGCAGCGCCCTCCCCGTCCCGGTTCTGATCGGCCAGCACGGCGGCATAGATATTGGTCGCCTGCGAGTACTTCTTCTGCAGTTCCAGATTGTGATCCAGATAGGCATGAAGCGGTGCCACGCCCTGATCGGCAATAAACTGGCGGATATGGGTCAGGAATGTCTTATAGCCCGAGCACTCAACCTCGCCATCGGGTACACCGTTCGGCGTGATCGGGCAGCCGGAATGGCACCAGCTGCTGTTCTCGCAGCCCTGACAATGGCTGCGTTTATGCCCATAGGCCTGCATCCGCAGCCATTTGCGCCGGAAGGCGTTGGTAGCAAAGCCCTTATAGCCGCCCTCGACAGTGCCGTAATTATCCTCGACCGTGGATTTGTCCGGGCAGTTATTGAGCGAGCCGTCAGGCTCCACCACCACGAAATCCGACTGACAGGTGGTGCCCCAGCGATCGCCGGGGGCCTCGAACAATACGCCCATGATCCCGGCCATGACGGCACCGATCACCGGCGCAGCACCGGTTTCGTCCATCCGCTTCATAACCGCATCGAACAGTCCGATCAGGAAGTAGGAATGCTCGAGGTTATTGGGCCGGTCGTCGAAATAACCCTGATAGGCATTATAGCGGTCGAGATTGACCACATCGAAATCACGGTCGACGAACCACTGGATCAGATCATCCTCGCGTCCCACCTCGTTGCGGGTCGGCACAACGCCGGGCACCACCCGAATGTCGTGCCCCCGGACCTTGTCCACCTTCTGCATCCAGAGCTTGTGGTAGTTCTCGACCGAGCCCTTGATCTTGCGCTGGCTGAAATCGAGCGAGGAACCGACCTCCCGGCCACAGCGGTCGATAACCCAATCGGTATATTCATCGCGCCATGGTATCAGCGAGGTCTGGATTGCCTGCATGTGTTTCGGCAGGACACGGTCGAGGATATCACCAGCCGCGTAATACCAGTCAACCGGCACGGTCAGTGGCTCGCCGCCATGCCAGAGGATCAGGGCACCCTCCTTACGCTGGGCGCGGACCATCTCGCCGATCAGGGTTGCCGCCTGTTCGAGCGTCTCAGGCGACATGCGGAACTTGTTGGCACGTACGACCTCGGGCAGATAGCAATGGGTGCAGCCCACATTGCAGTAATTGGTCGGCTTCATATAGGCGACTATCATGCCGCCACCCCCGGCACCGGTTTCATCGTCCGGCGCACCTCGTCAGGGTTCAGGCCATATTTCTCAATCGCGCCATCGGCCTCGCCGTTGCGCACGCTCTCCTTGATCCGGTCAAATACCATCATCCAGGAGTGGCAGTAGTGGAACTTGCCGCCGAGGCCGTGATTGTACAGCACAGCATCACGCATGCAGCCGCCTTCGCACTCACCAAAATGGCGACAGCTCTGGCAATCCAGCGGCAGGTCAACCCGGCGGCGGCGGATCATGGCGGCAGCGCGGCTCTTCATCAGCTCGGGCACAGTCATGTCGTTCAGATTGCCGAATTTGAACTCCGGATCACCGAGATCGGCAAATTCCGAACAGTTATAGGTATCGCCATTCGGCTCCAGCCCTAGGAAATGGCCGCCACATGAGCGGGTCCAGGGACAGCGCGCAACCTCAAGCGCAATCACCTTTTTCAGCATCTCGTCCAGTGGCGTGATGACGAAGACCGGCAGATCGACAATCCAGCGGTTATAGAGACGCAGCAGCATCTCACCATATTCGCGCGGGCTGATCATCTCGCCATTGCCCTCGTCGCGGCCGGCCGGATAGCGATAGTTGAAGCGCAAATGCGGCCCCTTCTCACCATAGGCGAGACTGCGCTCATACATGGCATCGGCCATATGGGCGGTTTCAGAGGTATAGGTGCCGATGATCTTCGGGTAGAAGCCATCATCGAGGACTTCTTCCAGACGGTTGTAGAACAGCCGGGTATAAAGCGCCGCCGAGCCACGATAGATGCGGTTGGTCTCGTCCGGATCAAAGGATGTGGAGACCGAGCCCTTGAAGATGTCCTTAAAGACGTCATACCAACGCTTGTGATTATAGCTCAGCAGGTTGGTCTGGATCGAGAAGTTGAGGTTCGGGTTCGAGGCCCGGGCATACTCCCAGGCCTGCTCATAGAACTCGGGACCGAGCAGCATCGGCTCGCCGCCATGCCAGATGATATAGGCCTGATCGGTCAGATAGGGGCCGATGCGATCGAAATAGCGCTTGAAATCATCAAGGGACCATTTGGGCACACCGTCAGGTGGCGCACTGCAATAGGTGCAGGCGGCATTACAGACCTTGGTCGGCTTGGCTATGACCGTTGAGATCACCGGCCCATCACTCCCCGGGTGCTTCTCCGTCGATAAACACTAGCGTTATCAACTGACTGAAAGTGTGACAGAAACCGGGGCCGCACGCCATGGTTTTCGGAAAACTGGTACCATGTGCAGGATCAAAGCCTTGTGATGTCGCATGAAAAAACGGCCGGAAACAGATCCGGCCGTTTTGATATGTCGTCCTGTATGACGTCGGCCCGTCGCCACGATACCTTAGCTTGGCTCGCAGTAAGCGGTCACAACAGCAACACCGTTATTGATGGTACGCCAGCCTGCATCGTTCTTCTGGCGGGCACGCATGTTAAGGTTGCCACCAGCGCTCATAAATACCTGAACCTCGGTATTGTTATCATAGGCACCGCCGCTCAACAGGGCTCCGGTAGCGGGGTTGATCGTACCGAAGCTCGACACCCGACCACCATCCGTTGTTGTAATGTCGGTAACCCCGATCATGGTCGGCGACAGCCACCATGCCGGCGTGGCGACATAGAGACGGTTACCACCCGGACAGGTTGCCGCAGCACCGTTGTTGAAAGAGTTGCCGACACGGACCACCTGGCTGCCGATCACATGGACCTGCAGGGCATTGCTGAGCCAGGTATTGCGACCACGCAGGAAGATGTCATCAACATCAAGCACACTGCTGGCCGGACCAAGTGGTGAACCACCAAAGGTACCTGTACCACCATTGTTGCCAATCTTCACACCGGTGGAGTTGCCATTGCCCCGAGTATTCACCTGGAACTTCACATTGCCACCATCACTCATCTGCAAGAGTGAACGGTCATTATTGGCATTACCACCCAGCATACGAGTTTTGACGTTGTTGGAATTGTCGCGCAGATCGAAAAGGCTCTCCGTGCCGCCGGCATTGCCACGCATGACAACACCCACATCCGTTCCGTTTGGATTGCGCAACTGGAATTGGCTTGGTGTGTTATTCACCCCGGTTACAAGCAGGGCACGCTGGTTACCGTTCGGGCCATCCATCTGGATTTGAGCCTGGTTGCCATTACCGCCACCCAGAATGCGTACTTTCTCGGTCGCATTGTTATCGATCAGACGAAGCTCCGAACTGCCACCATTGTTACCGGAGAACAGCCGCACTCGTTCCTGACCACCACCTTCATTCCACATGGCCAATTCAGTTGAAGCCGTATTGCCCTGAGCGGTGACAGTAAAGCGGCGATCATTACCAGCATCACGGGTTTCAAGAATGCCCGTACTGCTCTGGTAACGATAACGAAGATCATTATCAGGCTCCCGAATCTCGAACCGGGTATCGCCAGCATCAACGAAGCTGACAATACGGTTATTGCCACCGGCATCCTGAATGATTGCCTGCGCATTACCCCCGGCAGTGTTGACCATGAAGCTGCGCGTATTATCACCGGCAATACGATGCTCGATACGATCAACCCCGCCGGTATCGCGTATTACAGAGAAACTGTTATTGGCGTTGGTAACTTCATTCCGGAAACGGACACGGTTCACGTTATCGGAAATGGTGGTCGCACTGGCAGCACCTGCATATTCATCGGCAAACCGGTTATTGGCTGCCTCATCCCGGATCATTACCCGACCATTATTTGCATCATCATAAGCAGCAACAAACCGCTCCTGATCTGCAGCCTGTTGGCCACGAGACCGGATTGCAATTTGCCCCTGGTTGGGTCCGTTATAGCTCTGCTGATAGCGTACAGCAGCCGTACCGGCAGCAGCACCAGCGGAACGCGCAATAACAGCACCATTGTTGCCATTATAGGATGCAACAAAACGCTCTTCATCAGGATCCTGCAAGGCACGATCACGGATGGTCAGACGCCCTGTATCCGCAGCCGCATAACGCATTTCGTAGCGCATGACGTTGGTTTCATCATTGGCGACAACATTGCCACCAGCTGCTACCGCTGTTCCCGCTTCATTGAGGCCATAATCCTGACGGTACCGAGGCGCAACAGCATTATTATCAAAGACAAGGCTACGACCAACACTGGCATTTGCTGCCGCGGCAGCACTTACAACACCGTAATCCTGCTGAAATCGGGGGGTATTAGTATTATCAGCCATGGTCATTCGCCCCACCACGGGATCCAGACCAGCAGCATTGTCAAGATCTGTACCATATTCCTGACGATAGCGTGTGTTACCACCCTCATCATTAAAGAAGGTAAAACCTTGGGTACTCTGATAGGCATGACGATAGCGCTCAATAGCCCCCTCATCACGAAGCACAATGTTACCCGCAGTAGCATCTGCAACATTTACATCGTTGAGACCGTAGTTCATCTCACCGCGGCGATTGTCTACAAAGGTTGTGTCGCTACCAATAACCACCTGACCATCATTATCCCCGTCAAAGGTCAGAAGTGCACGCTCATCCCCGTCATCATCATATGCCTTAAAACCGGGATCTGTAGAGTCAGCAACATCAACAAGAACACCAGCGGCGGCAGGCGCTACGGCAACTGCATCGAGAACATTCAGGCCAGGATTACCTGGATCATCTGCCAGACCAGAGTCTACAATCGCGCGACGACCATTGGGGGTTTCTCTATTGATCGCCTCCAATCGCTCCAGAGACCGGACACGGTATTCAGCATCAATGGAACTTACTATAGCATCATGTGCCTGTATGCTGACATTACCACGATTGTATGCAGTGGTTGCGACACCGTTTACATTCCGAGAGTTTACGGTATTACCAAAGCGAACAACATCACGCTCAGCACCACCAGCAAATGAATCAATACGGTCAGGACCTGTATCAGCCACATCGTATGGGCGCATATTAGCCGTGATAGGATCAGGCGCAACTCCTGTATCAGCCATATCAGGGTTACCTGTCGGTGCAATCGCTCCGCCACCATTACCGCCGCCGATTTGACGAACATTACCAATGCCGAAATCATTGGCATTGATATTGGCATTCATCTGTTGGGCATCAGGCTGCCCAGGGACAGGATTGCGGTATAAAAAGTCCGCAGTGACACCACCTTCTCCAAAGAAAGCAACCGAAGCCAATCCACCTTCACCAGGGAGGTTGTCTACATCCCCCATCTCTGCCGCATCCATTTCCCAAGCGCCATAGGCCCCTTGGACAACATCATTGGCATATAATGGTGTTGAATCATCTTCCGGGCGAAAACCACCTTCGTTACCAATCGCCGAAGCAATCTGTGCCGCAATGCGCGGCTCAATAACATCACCACCTTGCGTAACTACCTGCACCCGCAATTGTGGAGCATTAGAACCAGGTACAGGCGCGATCGCCCTGACCGAAATCCTGTAGCTTTGGCCAAATGGGTTAAGCCGGATACTTGGTGGCGCTGTAGGTGCGATCAAACGAGGATCGATATAGTCTTCATTTATTAGTGCATTATTCGGGATTTCGACCCAATCGGTCGCCCCCTGCAAATCATTAGCCAGATCCGCACCACAAGTAGCAGCCTGGCAACCAGTATTCTCCAGTTCATCAGGATCATCTCCCAGAACGATATCTGAATACTTATCCCGGACATATGCATTGGCAGCATCGCGCACTATCTGCATTTGTTGTGCTGCGGTCTCTGCCTGAACCTGGGCAATATTTTTCACTTGCAGATCGGCAATTATGCCCAAACCGACACCAAGCGTTGCAACGCCAAGAATCGCTTCGGTCAAGCTTATACCTGATTGCTTATGATTTTTGAAAATATCCATTTTCCCCTACCCTTCGCTCAACCGTCACATACATCTGCAGCGGAAGCATCCAATTCACCATAGCACCGAATATACACAACAGAGCCATTCGGCACAAAACCCGGCAACAAACCAAAACTTGCACCATTCATTACAAGTTCAGCTGCCTGATAACCACGCGTCGTAAATCTACCGCCAGAATTTATACCAATATTTGCAGACCCCTGGAAAATATCGCTAAGCCCCTGACGGAGTGAGTCCCGATCAAGCTGCGTAGTCGTCAGTGTGGTCATATCAAGCCATGCGATCATGGCACCGACTTCCCCTGTAGTGTTACCAGCAGCATCAATCTTCTCGAGCAATCTAATCCCATAATTTTCTGATGGCACAAACAAGGGCGGATAAAACGAGGTTCGTGTCAAACCTTCAGCTATCGCATAGGCACTCGTATCCAGAAAATCCCCAAAGCTTACCCAATCCAAGTCCCATTGCGAAGCTGCTGGGTTGCTGCCATCGTCAAACTCAGCAACAAACTCTCCTCGGGCAGCATAAGTAGGCTCAACTTGGTATTGAGCAATCATCCTGCTCACACCCGAGATCATCATACCAAATTCATTACCCTTAGCGTACGAAGCAGACTCGTAGGGCTTTTCAAAGGATGATGGCTTTAATGTTGATTGCTGATAAGCCCCTGCATTTTGCAAAATGAGAAAGCTCGCAGCCAAAAACAACATTATCAAAACTGGATACATGCTGAAATGCGCCCCCCATGACGCCTAACTCAAATCCAAGCCTTATAATCCCAGAAAAACAATGGATCATACAACTAAAATTTAATGAATTTTATACACTAAACGCTAACGGTCCCGGTAGAGGGTGTGGGGAGAAGGTGGCAGAAACGTGGCGGGATTGGCAAAATTGTCGTGGTGGCTGGGGTGGTTTCCGATGCACGTCTGGCGGTTTCAGGCCGTGTCAGCCGCCGCAATAGGTATTGTCGAGGCAGACGACGATGGCCGGGGCGTTCTGGTTTTCACGGGTGGATGGCAGGTCATGTATCGTACCAAAGCCGTTGATAACGTTTGGCTTTGAGAAATCCTGTGTCAGCAACTGGCCATTGCGCAGCAGGCCGACCGGCACATCGCCGCCAGCGGTCAGGCGCAGCCCGAAGGCAACATCAACCGCCCGCACATCCGGCGGCAGATAGGCCGGATTCACGAAGGCAACCACAGCCCCTACCCCATCAATCCCACCCGGCCCGGCATCGGAATCGGCCGGTTCCCGCGCCGGCAGGAGATAGGCCTGCCACGGCATGGTCGGGCGATAATCGCGCGGCAGCACCGGGGCGTAACGCCGGTTCCGGTCGAGCTGATCAACCCTGATCGCATCGGGATAGCGGGGCAGGCTCTCGGGAAACTCCGCCAGTCGCGCCATCACCGCCTCGGCAAATACTGACATGCTGTGGGCATGAACCTCGGCCTCGGCGGTTCGGGCGGCGGCACGCGGGTTCATGAAATCGAGCGGATCGAAGGCATCGCGGTCGCCAGGCATCATCGCCACCACGAGCAGGGTAATCACCATCGAAATCAGCAGCGTATACATCCGCCCACCTTTTTCTGCCCGATACAGCAGTTCCGGAGATAGCGTTACGCGTATTTCATAAAACCGTAACGCCGACTTTCTGTTACCATTGATACATCATGTTCAGCACCCAAGAACACCTTATTATCAGTTGATTACGTGAAACAGATGTCGTCGAGACCCAAACTGATCGAACAGCGTATTGATACCCCTGCCAGCGCACCGGCGCTGCCCATGGATTTTCCGGATATTATCGAGTTGTGCGACCGCGATTGCGATGGTGGCCATGTGTTCCCGGATCGTGACCGGTTCTTCTCCACCGCCAAAACCGGGCAGATGGTGATGCAGAATGAGCCGCGCGTTACCCTCGACGACTATCTCGACCGCTTCCTCGCCAATCAGGGCCATGCCGACCAGAAGCTTCAACTGATGGCCAGCACCGTCCGGGCGGGCCTGTCCCGTCGTGGCGCCTTTGCCGAGGCAGAGATGACCACCGGCCCCGGATCAAAGCCGGTGGTTGAGATAATCGTACCACGCAAAGCGGTCTTCGACGGCAATATGGCTGCTATCACGCTCGGCGAGCATATGGCTGACAAGCTGAGCCAGATGACCCCGGACATCGACTGGCAGGTCGCCTATGATGTGGTCTATCAGGCCCCGGCCAAGGATCCGAATGCGCCACCACCCGCGCCGCGCCGCCATCCGAAATATGGCAATCAGAGCCTCTACATGGCGACCGAGACCTTTGCCGATCCGGGCCGCTCGAAATACCTGATCGGGGTCGATGATACCTCGCGCTTCGGACGCGCCTTCCGCGACCTGCACCTGTTTGCGGCACAGAACGGCAAGGAGCTGCTCGCGGTTTCCGCGTTTCAGGCCTATGAGGCGGATAACCTCCGCCCGAGCGCACAGACCGTCTCCGAGATGCGTCGCAGCTTCGGCCCCGACGGGTTGGCCAAGCTGGATAAGGGGCTGGCGGCGTTTGGCCTCAACTGCAACGCCCTGACCGAAACCGAAATGCGGTTCTTCACGCAAGACCCGATGCTCGACGCCAAACCCGGCCAGAGCCGCGCCGATGCTGCCCTTGCCTATCTCGAGGATGAGGCGTCCAGACACCGTCTGCCGGTGCTGCTGCCACATAATGATGTGTTCATCCAGAAGATCGCCAATCGTGAGCCGGTCCGGTTCTCCGAGCGTCCGCGCATCGCCGGTGCCCAGCCAGCCGCCGTTGCCAACCAGCGCGAGACCGGCCCGTCAGCACCATCCGGCACCGCCAGTGGTCCCGGTATGGCTCCAGTTCCGGCATAAGATGCTTTAGAGCTTCTGCAGCACCGCGTCGAGCACCGGCCTGACCGGTATGGCATCCATATCGACGCTGTCGCCGAAATCCAGCGCATGAATTACCTGACAGCCGCCCGCGGTGATTGGCTTGAACTTCTCCGCCTCGGTCGGGCCGAACAGGCTGATCAGCGGGCAATCGGCCGCTGCCAGCATATGCCCGGTACCGCAATCATTGCTGACTGCAAGCGACAGACACTGACCCAGTGCGATGGCACGCAGGGGTGAGAAACCTTCGCCCCATATATCCTGACGCTGTTCCGGGAACAGGGCCGATGGCACGGCGGCGGCGATCTCATCCCGCCAGTCAGCCTCATCAGGGCCGAGAAAGAATGCCGGCACGGCATCAGGCCGGTTCAGCACGAGTTGCCCGGCCAGGTCGATATAACGCGCCAATGGCCAGCATTTACGGCGATCCCCTGCCCCCGGCACAAAACCGACATAGCGCTTGGCACTATCCGGCAGGGCCTGCCCGGCCTTGGCCACAATATCGGCAGGCAGCTCAATGCCGCGGTCGAGCTGCACCGGTTCCTGTACCAGCCACTCGATCCACTGAACGAACAGGCGACCAAGATGGCGCGGCAGTTGCTGTCCCGGCTCGGGCTTAATGTCAGAGAACAGGTAAGTCGAGGCCGGAGCAATCATCAACCCTCGCGGCTGGCGGCTGAGCAGACGCCGGAGATAGAAAGCGCGCCAGACCGTGCGTTGGGTATCGAGGATGATGTCAAACGGCCCGATCGCCGGACGCGGCTTGAACAGGTCGGAGATCCGGCGGATAACCCCGCTGTCATCAAGCACCGTATCAAGCAGCCCCTCAACCACGGGGGCGAGAGACCCGGCATAGACCGTATGGCTGCGCGCGATCCAGATTATATGGGCATTCGGAAAGGCACTGCGCAGCGCCCGGATGAAGGGCAGCTTCCATAAGCCGTCACCGATCACCTCGCCGCCGGTATAAATTCCGATGCGCCATGGTTTGATGCGATCCAGCGGCGGCGACAGGCGTGCCATCAATCGGCTCCATCCGGCGCGACACCGATATTGCCGACAATCTCACCCGTCTCGGGCCTGATGATATAGATACGGTCATAGCCCTGCGCATTGTCGGTATGGATGGCCAGCAGGCCGTTTACCGGTGCAATGCTCCTGATCCGCGTGCCGGACGGCAATTCGGCGAGGAAGGGCTCCGCCGCCATCACCGTTATCGTCTCATCCGCAGCCTCATGGCCGGTGATGGCATTGGCCGTGAACTCGGCGGCGGCATCGCTTGCCCGGCGCGCAATCTCGACCCCGACCACAACAAAGCCGACAACAATCAGCACGCCCATGACAATGATGGCAGTCAGGGCGTAACGGGTTTTCTTATCATAATCCTGCGTCATGGCAGCAAACCGGACTCTATCTTCGGGACTGGAGCAACGAACGACGCTTGATAGCGGTACCGGGGCGTCAGGCCAAGCCCTGAACGGCATTTGTCGGGTTTGTTAAGATTTCCGGTTGACCTTGTACCGCAAGACGGTGTCCATGCTCACATGATGACTGAGCATGTGACTGTTACCCTGACAGATGATGATGTGGGACAGCGCCTCGACAAGGCGTTGTCGGTCCGGCTCGACCAGTTCTCCCGCGCCCGGCTGCAAAGCCTGCTGCAGGAGGGCATGGTAAGTGACAGCACCGGCACGGTATTCGATAACCCGGCGCAGAAACTGAAGCAGCCGGTCACTCTGACCATCACCATTCCCGAGGCAATCGAAGCCGATCCGGTTGCCGAGGACATACCGCTCGACATTGTCTTCGAGGATGAGCACCTGCTGGTCATCAACAAGCCCGCCGGTATGGTGGTACACCCGGCCGCAGGTAATTACAGCGGCACTCTGGTCAATGCCCTGCTCTATCATTGCGGGGATCGGCTGTCCGGTATCGGCGGGGTGAAACGGCCCGGCATCGTGCATCGGCTGGATAAGGAAACCAGCGGCCTGATGGTGGTCGCCAAGAGCGATCAGGCCCATAACGGCCTCGCTGCGCAATTCGCCGACCGCAGCCTGTCTCGGCAATATACTGCGCTGATCTGGGGCGCTATATCGCCGCGCGAGGGCCAGATTGACGCCGCAATCGGGCGGCATCCTCATGATCGCAAGAAGATGACCGTGGTGGATACCGGCGGGAAACATGCCGTTACCCATTATGAGACAATCGAGCGCTTTGGTCTTGCCGCGAGCCTCATCGAATGCCGGTTGGAAACCGGTCGCACACACCAGATACGGGTACATATGACCTCGGTCGGACACCCTCTTCTAGGGGACGCAACCTACGGAGAAACAAGACAATCCAGACGTTTGCGCCAAAGCCTGCCGGAGGAGATCAGGTCAAAAATTCCGACAGAACGGCAGGCACTACATGCGTGGAAAATAAAATTCATTCATCCGCTCACGAAGGAAACCTACGAGTACACATCCGCGTTACCTGACGATTTATCCTTGTTAATCGACGCTCTGAGGACCATTTGACAATTAAGCAGTAGTGCTGCCCTATCGTATACTTGGATGACAGTCACGCGATGGCCACCAGCACAAACCAGTTCAGCCTGTAGGGGGCTTTTGACAAATGAGTAGAGTAAATGTGCCGGTTCTGACGGCAGAAAGTAACCTTTCCCGCTATCTCGCAGATATCCGCAAATTCCCGATGCTCAAGCCGGAGGAAGAGTTCATGCTCGCCAAACGCTGGCAGGAGCATGAGGATGTGGAGGCTGCACACCGCCTCGTGACCAGCCACCTGCGGCTGGTGGCCAAGATTGCCATGGGCTATCGCGGCTATGGCCTGCCGCTGGCCGAACTGATCTCGGAAGGCAATGTGGGCATGATGCAGGCGGTCAAACGCTTTGATCCCGACCGCGGTTTCCGCCTTGCCACCTATGCCATGTGGTGGATACGGGCCTCGATACAGGAATATATCCTGCACTCATGGTCACTCGTCAAAATGGGCACCACCGCCGCCCAGAAGAAGCTGTTCTTCAACCTGCGCCGCCTCAAGGGCCAGATGAAGGCCATCGATGAGGGCGACATGACCCCGGAGCAGGTCGAGGAAATTGCCACCAAGCTCAATGTCTCGGAAGACGATGTCATCATGATGAACCGTCGCCTGAGCGGGCCTGACAACTCACTGAACGCACCACTGCGCGCCGACAGCGAGGGCGAATGGCAGGACTGGCTGGTTGATGATCGCCAGATCAGTCAGGAAACGGCCTATGCCAATGATCAGGAACTGACACAGCGCCGCGAGATGCTGCAACTGGCGATGCAGGGGCTGAATGAGCGTGAACAGCATATCCTGACCGAACGCCGCCTGCGGGATAATCCGCAAACGCTGGAAGAACTTAGCGCGGAATACGACATCAGCCGCGAACGGGTCCGCCAGATCGAGGTACGTGCCTTCGAGAAGCTGCAGAAAGCCATGCGCAACGCTGCCGTGGATCAGCGGATCGGTACCGAATAATCAAGGATAGCCGGGATCGGGATCAGGCAGCAGCGGTTCGTTGTGCCGCCATGTTTTCAGCTTGCTCCCGGTTGCGCTTGACCTCTTCCTGAGCCTCACGGGCATCCCGGCGCTCAACCTCGATACGGTTGAGTTCGGCACCCCATTCCTGAATCAGTTCGGCACGGCTCTGACGCAGTTGCTTAAGGCGCCGCTCGGCGGTTGATACGGACAGTGAGGCATAGAGTGCCGGCACACCATACCAGACACCCCAGCCAGCAGCGGCGGCGCTGTACATGATCAGCCAGTTTAGCGGATCAGCAACTAGCGCAAGCGCATAATCAAAGCTGTTTTCACTGATCCACAAGTCCATAAGCGGCACCATGACACCGCACAGGTTAAGCGCGCCGACCGTGATCGGTGCCAGACCATTTTTGCCGTCATCGCTCCAATAGGCAACGATTGTAGGTGCCATACCGGCCAGCAGCAGGATCGTGGTCGGGTAGAAGGCAACAGCAGCGGCCACCATACTGATCATTAAGGCAATCTGTGAGGCACTGAGCTTGCCCAGCCAACCGGACTTCTTCTTGCCGCCCTTCTTCTTCTTCTGCTGCTTCGCTTTTTTCTTCGCCATCAGAAGGTCCCCAGGAAGTAGTAGCCGATAACAGCTGAAATTCCGAACGTGCCGAGAATACCGGAAACGACCGCCGCCAGTTCACGACCAAACCCCTTGGCCAGAATGGTTGGATCGCCGATTTCGTCTTCCAGCTTGGCAATTTCATCAACAATACGCGCAAACTTGGCCTGTGCCTTACCGTATTGATGCTCGTCCTGATTCATCATAGACGGATCATCGAGCGCCTGGGCAATCGGGGTGATCATGCCCTGTTCGGCAAGTTCCTCGATCCGCTGCTTGGTTTTCTGGCGGGTCTTGTGGTTATGCAGACGGTCAATCGCCGGATCGGCCATGACCACAATCCACTTGGCAATACCCGGCAGCTTCTTGTTACCGAGGCGTTCCTGCATGGAGCCAAGTATCTGGGCCATGGCAATAACGCCGCGACCCGGATCGATCTCGTCATTCAGGGCCTTGAGCAGCCAGTCCTCGAGCTTGCGGAACCGGACCATCAGGAAGGCGGCGATATGGGCATCAATCGGCTTGCCGTGGCGGCTCTTGGTCGGTGCCATTCGCTCGAGCGCCCGCAACAGGTCCATCGGCGTCAGCACATAATGCTTGTCCAGCATCGGGCTCAGACAGGGAACGCTGTCATCGAGTTCATAGAGGACCCGCTCAACCCCGAAGCCGAAACCACGACGTTCAAGCAGGTTGCGCGCGAACTCCAGATCCATCGGCGGCGAGAATGGCTCGATCTTGTGCTTTTTCTGGATCGAGTTCCAGTTACCCGGCAATCCGGCGATCAGCATCTGGGCGATCGGGGCCGGATCACGTTTATTGACAAAAGCCTCGGTCAGCGCGGTACCGAAACCGGAAGGATAGATTGCCCGGCCATTCATCCGGATCGGCCCATCGGGAGCCATGGCAATGCCGCAGCGGGCAACCACAACCGCGGGTTCGCGCTGAATCCGTGATCCGGTGCCAGAGGCCTGCAATTCGCCGACCACGATCTCGGTAATATTCTTCTCGCCCAGCGCGCGACGCATCCATGCCTCAACCTCGCCCTTGTGATAGAGATCATAGGCGGTTGCGGCATTGGTGCTCAGAATGCGGGCAAGACCACGAGCTTCCCAGGCCTCATGATCGCCAAACTCGAATGGGCGCACGGCCCGGCGGGGCGGTTCCGGCGGTCGTGGGCTGAGACGACGTCCGCCAAGCCAGCTCTCCAGATCCTCCAACTCCCAGCGTTCATGGGGATCGTCATTCAGCAAGCCGCGCAGCGGTTCGAGCAACGGCGTTGGCATTTTCTGTTTCTGAACCAGCGCATAGAAACTGCCCTGGGTCAGTTTCCGGTCAACGATCTGCGGATCGGACAGGCCCGAGAGCGGTGGTTCGCCCTGAATCAGGGTAATGATCGCCACGCCGAGGGCATAGAGGTCATCGGATGTGCCCCCCTTGCCGCGACCGGAGGCATCGGCCAGTCCGCGCTGCAGGGTCTCGTTCAGCACCGGTTGGTAATAGCCCGCCGGTGATGAGGCACAATCGCCGAGAACAATACCCTCTGCAGGATCGCTCGGCAGGAACATGTTGGATGTACGGATGGCACCGTGAAAAATGTTCCGTGCCTCAAGGTCACGCAACACCCCGATAACTGGTCTGATCAACCGGTTGCAGACCTGATCATAGGACCAGGCGGTGCAGCGCCCATCAGGTCCGGTCAGCCGGGCGCCGCCGGGTTCCCGGAAGATCATGATGACGCGCTGTTCACTGTCACCGGGCCACACAACAATGCCCGAGTGCACCAGCTTGATAAAATTGGCGTTGGTCAGGCCGACCAGAGCCTGCAGGATCGGCAGCCGAACCGGCATCGGACCGATGCTGACAAGCGCGAAATACTTCTTGCCCGGTTCCGAGTTGCTCTGGGCGACATAAGCCTTCGCACCCGGCATATCGTAAACCGGCAGCGACCGCTTGGGATCAACCTGATAATTGCCACCGATCGAAACCAGTCCACCCGCCGAGGCCGGCGCAGCATTATCCGCACCATCCCTAGCGTTCTGGGCATCGGCCTGTGCCGATGCGGGCCTGGTTGTCGTTTCACTCATCCACTGTGCCTCAAGCGATCAGCGCTGCGTTTTGCAATCCTGATATTGTACGAAGACAAATATAGAAAAGGTTAGCAAAATCCGCGCCCGTAAGCAGCATTGTGAGGCATGGGCGATAAAATTTTATCGCCATCGACCAAAGCGCAACGGATCAGATCACAGCAAACGGATCGGTCATCAGGATTGTGTCGTCACGTTCCGGGCTGGTCGACAGCAGGGAGACCGGTGCCTCGATCAGCTCTTCAATCCGGCGGATATACTTGATCGCGGTTGCCGGCAGCTCGGCAAAGCTGCGGGCACCCTGGGTGCTTTCCTTCCAGCCTTCAAAGCTCTCATAGATCGGCTCAACCATTTCCTGCGCCTTCTGGCCTGCGGGCAAATAGTCGATCACCTCACCATTCAGCCGATAGCCGGTACAGACCTTGATCTCGTCCATGCCGTCGAGCACATCGAGCTTGGTCAGGGCAATACCGGTCATGCTGTTCAGCTTGACCGACTGACGCACCAGCACGGCATCGAACCAGCCGCAGCGACGCTTCCGCCCGGTAACCGTACCGAACTCATGGCCACGCTCACCGAGCAGCTGGCCGACCTCGTTATCCTGCTCGGTCGGGAACGGGCCGGAACCGACGCGGGTGGTATAGGCCTTGGTGATACCGAGGATATAGTTCAGCGCGCTTGGCCCCATGCTGCCACCGGTCGCCGCCTGTGCCGCCATGGTGTTGGAGGAAGTGACGAACGGATAGGTACCGTGGTCGATGTCGAGCATCGCGCCCTGTGCGCCCTCGAACAGGATGCGCTTGCCCTCGGCACGCAGCTTCTCGAGGCGACGCCAGATAACATCGGCATAGGGCAGTATCTGATCAGCGATGGCGAGCAGTTGCTCGACCATGGCAGCGGCATCGAAGGTATCAGCACCATGGGCACCGAGCACCGCATTGTGGTGGGTCAGCAGCAGGTCGATCTTCTGGCGCAGTACTTCGGGATCGGACAGGTCACAGACCCGGATCGCCCGGCGGGAAATCTTGTCCTCATAGGCAGGGCCGATACCGCGACCGGTGGTGCCCAGCTTGTGCTCACCCCGCAGGCTTTCCTTCAACGCATCAATGGCACTGTGTACCGGCAGGATCAGGCAGGCATTCTCGGCAATCTTCAGGCTTTCAGGGCCGATCTGCAGCCCCTGCTCACGCAGACGATCGATTTCCGCCAGCAGCGCCCATGGATCGACGACCACGCCATTGCCGATGATCGACAGTTTGCCGGTGCGGACAATGCCGGACGGCAGCAGGCTCAATTTGAATACCTTGCCGTCGATGACCAGCGTATGACCGGCATTGTGCCCGCCCTGAAACCGGACCACCACATCGGCCCGGCTGGACAGCCAGTCAACGATCTTGCCTTTGCCTTCATCGCCCCACTGGGAACCGACAACCACCACATTTGCCATGAGAACTAACCCTGTCTCTCTGTTTGCTGTTCTTCGTTACTGAATTTTGACCGGTGCACCATCGCGCAGCCGGTAATCACAATGTTGTTCACCAGCCGCCGCGATCAGGGCAGCGTCATTCAAGCCGCCCTCAAGCGCACGGACAACCACCCAGCCCTCACCCATCAGCGCCAGCCGTTCGGCCAGCGGCAGTTCGGCGGGGACCAGAACCCGCTGCTCGACCTCGTCATGGGGCAGGCCGCGCATGATGCTGTCCATGAACAGGGTGAAGCCAACCGCAGGCTCGCCAATCCGGCCATTGCCGCTGTCATCTTTCAGCGTTGCGGCAGCGGAGCGATAGCGCCCGCCCCGGCCCAGCTCCCCACGCACGCCTTTGGCGAACAGGGTAAAGCTCAGCCCGGTCTGGTACTCAAACCCGCGATGCTCAAGCGGATCGAGGGTAATTTTCAAGGTCGGCAGATCACGATGCAGCACCTCGACCACCGCATAGAGGCGCTCAAGATCACCACGCAACCCGGCGGGCATATCAATGGATTTCAGTGCCGCCAGTGCCTCATCAATCGGACCGGAGGCCGCGATCAGGGCAGCGATGGTTTCTTTGTGGGCGGCGGCGGATTGCTGTACCGCCTCACGGTCACGGCGACGGACCGCATCCTCAAGGTCATCGAGTGCCGCGCCCTCAAGCCCGCTTTCGCGCAGGAAGTACGGCAACAGCGTCGGCAGGCAGAGATCGAGGGAAATATTCGCAATATCAAGCGACTGCAGCGCGGTCACGGCCATGACCATGATCTCGGCATCGGCAGAGGGCATCATGGCACCGATCAGTTCCGCCCCCACCTGACAGAACTGCCGCTCGGGCCGCAGCTGGGTACCGGACACCCGGACCACATCACCGGCATAGGCAAGACGCAGCGGACGCGCCGATTTCTGCAGCCGTGATCCGGCAATCCGGGCGATCTGGGCGGTAATATCGGCACGCAGGCCGAGCATCTGACGGGAGATCGGGTCCATCAGCCGGAACGTCTGGGCACCAAGCGCGGCACCGGGACCGACGAGCAGACCGGCCTCGAACTCCATCAGGGGTGGTTTGACCAGCATATAGCCGAAACCGGTATAGGTATCGATGAGCTGATGCACCGCCTGCCATTCGCGTGCCGCAACGGGCGGCACAAGATCGGTCAGGCCATTTGGCAATAATGCTGGATGGCTGGCGCGGTGGCTGTCTGTAGACACGGGAGTTACTCGCTCTGGCTACGGTCAGGTCAGTCAAAAGACGATGTGAAGGTGTAGCGCGAACAAGCGTTACGACAGGGTTCTACTGAATAAAAACCGAAAGCGATAGTACCGAGTTGTCCTCAAGCCCCAAAGTAAGGGCATTATCTACCCACAGGATGTTGGTCTTGACCGGTGAAGGCAGCTGCAACACCCCGATTTCCTTAATCTTCCCGGCATCCATGGTCAGAATGCGCAACGTCTCCCTATCAGCCGAAGGAATAATGATATCCGGGCGATTATCGCCGGTTATGTCCTGAATCAGCTGCATATCGGTTTGTGGAGAGCCGACAGCATGGTTTGAAATGCCGCCATAGCGATCCACTTCCACCAGTTGGCCATTGCGGTACTGATAGGCAACCAGCACACCGTTTTCGTGCGGTGTGTTCACCACCAGAATTTCCGGACGGCCATCGAGGTCAAAATCACCGATCCCGACCGGGTTGATCCACAGGTTTTTGCGCCCCATGCGGGGGCCGACAGCCATCTGTTCCAGCGCAATATTGGGGCTGGCCGCGGGTACCACCTTGTAAATATGGATTGCACTGCCGCCCTGGGCATTGGAATTGATGACCAGCACTTCCTCGGTACCATCGCCATCCACATCACCGACCAGCGGCTGGGTGCCCTCGAATACCGACCCGTCATTCAGCCGGGCAATGGCAAACTTGTTGGCTTTGGTAATGATCCGGAGCGCGCCTGCCTCGATATCGTCACCGAGCGCTCCATGGTCATAGCGGTTGGTCGGCTGAATAAGCCAGGCCTCGGCAATCGTGCGCTTGCCCTTCCCGGCCCGGCCATCGGGGATCACATCGCGGGCTGGCAGCATGATCTGTTCATCGCGCGACAGGGGTCGGATGCGCAGGCTGTTATAACCGCGCTCCAGAATGAACTCCTGCCGGGTATCGGCAATAACCCGCGGCTGCCCCTCATCGGTAATATACAGCCCGGCCAGACCCGGCCGGATCAGTACCGAGCGTCCACGCGCCACCAGCATCGGCTCGCCATTCGGGCCGGAGCGGGTCAGCGGTTGCGGGTCATTCATCTGCTCATTCTGGGTGCCCGGAATGATTGCCTTCTGGGCCTGTGCCGGGAACGGCGTCACAGAGGTCAGCGACAGGATAATCGCGAGAGCGGGCAGGATGCGGAGCAGCATGTGTAATGGCATGACGGATCAAACGAAAAACGCGGGACAAGACTGTTGTGCAGTCTAGCCCCGCGCCGTTCATTGTCTAGGGCTCACGCCCTGTCATATCTGTGGATTAAACCGCGTCGATCAGAACGCCAGAACCCGTGCCTGCACCACGTTCGGCAATTCGACGATACGCTTCAGCAAGCCTTCATCGATACGCTGGTCAACGGAAACCACGCAGATCGCCTCATCACCGGCATCGCGGCGACCGAGGTCAAAGCTGGCAATATTGATATTCGCATCACCAAGGGTCCGACCCAGATTGCCGATGAAGCCC
The DNA here is from genome assembly GCA_002168225.1 of Micavibrio sp. TMED2. NCBI lineage: Bacteria > Pseudomonadati > Bdellovibrionota > Bdellovibrionia > Bdellovibrionales > Pseudobdellovibrionaceae > Micavibrio > Micavibrio sp. TMED2. The sequence continues at coordinate 665,289 of NHBH01000009.1, read as the reverse complement.
GGCTTGTCGTTGTTACGAACAAACAGCATGTTAGGCGTCACAGAGGTCTCGATGGAAACGCCCTCGATCTCGACAATACGCGGACGATCACCGGCCATAAGGCTGCCGGAAATGCTGCGCTTGCGGCGGTCGGTTTCGACCTCGATGGTAACGAGGGTCTGGTAATCCTCAACGGTTTCGGTGCGGCTTTCGGTGACGGCGATATCCCGTTCCTTAGCCAGAACCGGCGCATTGACCATGTTGACGCTGGCGAGCAGAGGCTGGAGCAGTGATTTCAGAATAATCTGGGTCAGCGGCTTCACATTGACCTCTGCGGCAGCACCAGCATAGGTGATACGGACAGATTTCAGACCGGATTCGGTGATCTGACCGGCGAAGCTGCCGAGCTCTTCCGCAAGCTGCATATATGGCCCAAGGCGTTTTGCATCCTCGGCGGAGACCGATGGCATGTTGAGCGCATTCACAATCGCACCGTCGAGCAGGTAGTCGGAAATCTGCTCGGCAACCTGCAGCGCCACATTTTCCTGTGCCTCGTCGGTGGACGCGCCAAGGTGCGGTGTACAGACCACATTTTCCATACCGAACAGCGGGTTTTCCTTCGCCGGTTCCTGCAGGAACACATCAAGCGCGGCACCGGCCACATGACCGGCCTCAAGAGCAGCTTTCAAGGCCACCTCATCAATCAAACCACCACGGGCGCAGTTGATGATGCGGACACCCGGCTTCATCTTGTCGAGCGCTTTGGCGTCGATGATGTTGCGGGTCTGATCGGTAACCGGCACATGCAGAGTGATGAAATCAGAGCGCTTCAGCAGGTCATCCAGCTCGACCTTCTCGACACCGAGGTCGATGGCACGTTCGGCAGACAGGAACGGATCGAAGGCGATGACCTTCATGTTCAGGCCGATGGCACGGTCGGCCACGATAGAGCCGATATTACCGCAACCGATCACGCCGAGGGTCTTGGCGGTCAGCTCGACGCCCATGAACTTGGATTTTTCCCACTTCCCGGCATGGGTCGAGGCATTGGCCTGCGGGATCTGGCGGGCCAGAGAGAACATCATGGCAAGGGCGTGTTCGGCGGTGGTGACCGAGTTGCCGAACGGCGTGTTCATGACCACAACACCGCGCGCGGTGGCTGCGACCTGGTCGATATTGTCGACGCCGATACCGGCACGACCGATAACCTTGAGGTTATGGGCCGCTTCGATGATCTCGGCATTCGGCTTGGTCGCTGACCGAACGGCAAGACCGTCGTAATTGCCGATAATGGCTTTCAGTTCATCATGGGACAGGCCGGTTTTGACATCGACCTCGATACCGCGTTTTTTGAAAATCTCGACAGCGGCTGGGCTGAGTTCATCAGCGATAAGAACCTTAACTGGCATTTGGGATTCCTTGAAGGGTAAAGCATCTCCCTTTGCCGTCACCCGGCGAAAGCCGGGGTCTCGGAGCATCAGTCACGAGATTCCTGCTGGTGCAGAAATGACAGCACAGGGGTGAAGAATGTGGATCAGGCGGCGGCGCGAGTTTCGCGGATGCTGGACAGTGCCCAGTCGAGCCATGGCAGGAGAGCCTGCATGTCAGATGCCTCGACGGTTGCACCACCCCACAGACGCAGGCCCGGAGGGGCCGAGCGATAGCCCGCAATGTCAAAGGCAACGCCTTCCGCTTCCAGCGTGGTTGCAATCTGCTTGGCCACGGCTGCCTGATCATCATCAGACAGAGCGGCAAACCACGGATCGGTGATTTTCAGGCAGATCGAGGTACAGGATCGGCTGGCCTCATCGGTTGCGAGGAAGTCAAAGCCTTCGCTTTGGGCAACCCAGTCGGCCACGATCTTCAGGTTCTGTTCGGAACGATCGATCAGACCTTTCAGACCACCAACCGATTTGGCCCAGTTGAGAGCATCGAGTTGATCCTCAACCGCCAGCATGGACGGGGTATTGATGGTTTCGCCCTTGAAGATGCCTTCATTGAGCTTGCCGCCCTTGGTCATGCGGAAGATTTTCGGCAGTGGACGATCCGGGGTGAAGCTCTCCAGACGCTCAACCGCCCGTGGGCTGAGGATGAGCATGCCATGCTGTGCCTCACCGCCGAGCACTTTCTGCCAGGAATAGGTGGTCACATCGAGTTTCGACCATGGCAGGTCCATGGCGAATGCCGCCGAGGTAGCATCACAGAAGGTGAGCCCTTCGCGGTCGTCGGCAATCCAGTCGCCATTCGGCACCCGGACACCGGAGGTGGTGCCGTTCCAGACAAAGACGCAATCATTGGCCGGATTGACCTTGGTCAGGTCAGGCAGGTCGCCGTAACCGGCTTCGATGACATTGGCATCGATTTTCAGCTGTTTCACCACATCGGTGACCCAGTCTGATGAGAAGCTTTCCCATGCCAGCATATCGACGCCACGGGCACCGAGCATGGACCACAGGGCCATTTCGACGGCGCCGGTATCGGATGCCGGGACGATACCGATACGGTAATCGTCAGGCACACCGAGGATGTCACGGGTCATGTCGATGACCTGTGCCAGCTTGGCCTTACCCTGTTTTGATCTGTGGGAGCGTGCGAGGCACGCGTCTTTGAGCGTATCGAGCGTCCAACCTGGACGTTTGGCGCAGGGCCCTGATGAAAAATAGGGGCTGCGTGGAGCCGTTGTCGGCTTGTGCGATGACTGCATATCGCTATTCCTTCCAGAATAGTAGCACTCCGTTGGGGGAGCGTGACCCACTGGCGAAACTAGAGATATCGACGGTCGCGGTCAATAACCATGCTGAGAGATCAGCCATGCATCAATTTGATGGTTCGTCTTCCATGGCGAGGGCAATCTTGTTGGCCTTCAAACCGTATTCGTGCAGCAGCAATTCCAGCGCTTCATTGGCCTGCTGGCGTACCTTTGAACTGCGGAAACTGTTCCAGAACCGGTTGAAAAACTCCGGCTTCTGGATCGCATCGGCCAGCTTGTCACGGATCAGGGCACTGGTGCGTCCCCGATCCATCGGTGCCGGCAGCCATGTTTTCAGCACCATGATAATCCGGTCGAGATCGTCCCCGCCCTGTTTGGGGTCAAGCATGCTCTGAACCACATCGAGAACGTGGTCATCCACCGCGCCGAGGAGACTATCCTGCGCATTCTCATCAAACAGGTAACCGGCAATACGCTGGTGGAATTTCAAGAGCGGCGGGATTGATCCGGACGGCTTTTCCGATGCTCCGACCAGCTCGCGACCAATTTCCCGGATCGACAGCTGTGCCGCCAACAGACGTCCCAGCTCGTTGCGGTTGCCAAGGCTTCGCATCATCGGGAACAACGAGCTGGCAACGCTCAACCGCTGGGTCGGCTGACGGTTCTGGAGCAGAACCCGTTGCAGGTTGTCAGCGGTCAGTGCCCGGTTGATCCGCTGTTGCCAGACAGCAGCCAGTTCGGGATCACCAACCAGCGTTGGTGCCCGTTGCTCCAGCTGCGCCACGGTACGGTCAACCTCACTCAATTCGGCAATAAGGTCAGTGCCGGTCGCGGAACCGCCAATCGACCGGGCCTCGACAATGATCCGACGACGGATTGCAGCGCGTGTACGGGGCAGAAAACCGGCCAGCATCAGATCATTGAACGGCTGGCAGTCGATGCCGGTTTCCCGATCCTCATCAAACTGGCCCATGAGCATATCCGCCAGCATGCTGAGCCAGAGGATCGGCGGGCGGCCCTTGGCCAGATCGGCCATGAAGCCATGAGCACCGATAATGCTGGCCAGCATGTGATCGAGCGGCTCGGCCTGTGCCCTTGTTTCCACCACATCGGCGAGTTCGACCAGTACCCGCAATTTCTCGGCAAAGGACTCAAACCCGGCCAGCCGGGTTGCCAGCACCCGGGCCATGGCATAACGGGCGCGCAACGGATTGGCTTTGCTCACTCGGTCAAAGACATCAACATAGGTCTCGACGGTGACCATTTCCGGTGGATTGTTCTTCTGCTCCAGCGCCAGTGTCTGAAACAGTTCTTCCAGCATTTTGGTCAGCTCACGCACCCGCTCCGGGCCGGAAAGCTCCATGACATGGGCCTGCATCAGGGCAATCGGCTGCAGGCCGGCCTGCATCGCCTGCCAGGCATTGACCAGCTCCAGCCCACCCGCCGGATGATGCAGCAACTCCTCAACACAGAGGTGACGGCTTTTCAGGAAGGTGGCATAGCCCCGCGCCATCTGATAGCGCGCGAGATCGCTGTAAATGTCGTCAGGGTTCAGCCAGAGCACATCCGCTGGCTTGGCGACCGCGGGCATGACCCGGTCAATGGTGTCGTCAGCATCGGGCCAAAAATGCACTATCGTCTGGTCCCGCAGGGCGCCACGCCTGTCGACGACAAAGCGCACGACACGCAGGGCCTCACCGTTTTCGAGAACATCGTCATCGACCCGGTCCAGTATCGGTCCGAGTGCACGGCGATCAATGTGATCTTCCTCAATCAGCCAGATGCCATCCACCAGACGATGGGTCTGGTAATAAACATCATCCGTCGATTGGGTCGTGTGCTGTGCGGGCCTTGGCATCGCTGGCCGGTCCTTAATCGAGTACCTTTTCAGGCAATCATGACGCAGCAGCAGGGTTTCGTGAAATAAAATCTATACCGCGACTGTTTCCGGGCTGCGGCGCTTGACCAGATGATGGAAGGTTATCTCCATCACCGGCGTTCCCTTCTGGTTGCTGGTGACATAGCGGATGCGCACATTGCCCCGATCTGAACTGGATTTTGACGCTCTGGTCTCCAGTACTTCCAGGCGTACATACAGGGTATCACCGGGACGTACCGGCTGCATCCAGCGCAGGTTCTCACCGCCACCGCTGCCGAGGCCGGTACCGTTCAGCATTCCGGTATCGCATACCAGCCGGAAGCTGAGGCTGAGGGTCTGGAAACCGCTGGCGATGATCCCGCCAAACGGTGATGCCGCCGCCGCAACGGCATCCACATGGAATGGCTGGGGATCGTAGGTTGAGGCGAAGTCGAGTATCTGGCTTTCGGTAATGGTCATACCGGCGGTTTCGATCACATCGCCGACCTGAAAATCCTCGAAATACCGACCTGTCGCCATTGTTCCCTGCCCTGTTGTTTATGTTCTCGTTAGCGCTTATTCCGCAGCGGTTTGTTGCTTGCCGCTCTCGGTTGCGATGGCGGCAATGATATCATCAACCACACGCTCGACCAGTTCCGGATCGTCGCCCTCGGCCATCACCCGGATTTTTGGCTCGGTACCGGATTTGCGCACCAGCACCCGACCGGTCTTGTCCAGTGCTGCCTCACCATTATGGATCGCCGATTTTACCGCCTCGGTCTCAAGCGGATTGGCACCGGCAAAGCGGATGTTTTTCAGCACCTGCGGCACCGGTTCAAACACCGTCAGCAGTGAGGCTGCGTCCTGTTTTTCGGCCACCATGATATCGAGTATCTGCAAGGCCGCCAGCAGACCGTCACCGGTGGTGCTGTAATCGCTCATCACCAGATGACCCGATTGCTCGCCACCGAGGTTGAAGCCATGGGCGCGCATATGCTCAACCACATAGCGGTCACCGACCTTGGTGCGGATCAGTTTCAGCCCCTTGGCGGCGAGATAGCGTTCGAGGCCAAGGTTGGACATGACCGTGGCCACCACCCCATCACCGCGCAGACTGTTGCGCCCGGCCCAATGGCTGGCGAGCAGCGCCATGATCTGATCGCCATCGATAACCGTGCCATGCTGATCGGTAATGATCAGCCGGTCGGCATCACCATCAAGGGCGATACCGATATCAGCGCCGTGTTCCACCACCGTCTTGCCGAGCAGTGCCGGAGCTGTCGCGCCAACATCCTTGTTGATATTGAAGCCATCGGGATCGGTGCCGACCTCAATCACTTCTGCTCCGAGTTCCCAGAGGATTTGGGGAGCGACGCGATAGGCCGCACCATGGGCGCAATCAATCACCACCTTCAAGCCCTCCAGACGGCGACCGTCGGAGAGGGTATTCTTCACATATTCGATATAGCGCCCGGCAGCATCCTCGAGACGGCTGGCCTTGCCGAGATCGGCAGGACCAGCGCGGTCGTGATCGAAACCGTCATGCAGCTTGGCCTCAATCTCCATCTCCACCGCATCGGACAGCTTGAAGCCATCAGCACCGAACAGCTTGATGCCATTGTCCTGATAAGGATTGTGGCTCGCGGAGATCACCACGCCGAGATCGGCGCGCAGGGAGCGGGTCAGCATGGCCACCGCCGGGGTCGGCATCGGGCCGACCAGGATCACATCAATGCCCATGGCGATAAAACCGGCGGTCAGTGCCGGTTCGATCAGGTAGCCGGACAGACGGGTATCCTTGCCGATCAGGGCACGGTGACGATGGCCGCCACGGTTCAGCACGGCCCCGGCGGCCATGGCGACACGCAGGGCCGTTTCCGGCGTCATGGGTTCGAGATTGGCAGTACCGCGAATGCCATCGGTACCGAAATAGTGGCGGGTATCAGACATTGAAATCCATTGCTCGCTCAGTCAGCGTCTTGTTCTTGTCGTTCTTCATGGCACAAAGTCGGTGTCACAGGCCAATGGTCATTTTATGGCGCCAATCAGGCCGCATCCTCAATGGCCCGCCAGATCATCAGCGCCTGCCGGGTCGCCGCCACATCATGTATCCGGAGGATTGCAGCACCCCGGCTGTATCCGGCCAGAGCGGCAGCAAGCGAACCGCCGAGCCGGTCTGTTGCCGGTGCATTGTCATCAAGGAAACCGATGAAGCTCTTGCGGGAGACACCGAGCAGCAAGGGCAAACCACTTTCGGCATAGTCATCGAGATGCTTCATCAGGCTGAGATTGTGCTCAACGGTTTTGCCGAAACCGATACCGGGGTCGAGGATGATAAGGGAGCGGTCGATGCCTGCTGCGACACAGGCCTCGATCCGCGCATCGAGATATTCCCGCACCTCGGTCACCACATCATCATATTGCGGGTTGTCCTGCATCTGCTGCGGCTCGCCCTGCATGTGCATGAGGATAACCGGCAGGCCGGAACGGGCGACCACATCCATGCTCGCCGGATCGCCCTCGAGTGCTGTGATGTCATTGATGATATCGGCACCGGCCTCGATCACCGCCGCCATGGTGGCGGCATTGCGGGTATCGACCGAGAGATAGGCACCGGCCTTGGCAGCGGCATCACGCAACCCCTCGATCACCGGCACCACCCGCGCCTTTTCATCTTCAACACTGACCGTGTCTGCACCAGGACGGGTGGACTCTCCGCCAATATCGAGGATATGCGCGCCCTCTTCCAGCAACCGGCGGCCATGGGCAATCGCGGTGTCGGTGGTGGCGAACTGCCCGCCATCGGAAAAGCTGTCGGGGGTGACATTCACAATTCCCATAACCATCGGCTGACCGGACTGGATATGGGCGAGAAACTGGTCGGTGCGGTTCATCGGCGGCACAATTCCATGACATTACTGACGTGCAGACGCCGCCGGTTATGGCCGACGGCGTTTGCTGTAATCAATAGGAACTCGAGCAATATCCCGAAAGATCAGGTGCTCTGAGGCTCCGGGTCAGGTCCGATCCCGGCAGCAGGCGGCTCACGACGGGTCGAACTGGTCGGCACCGAGGTCGCGCGCGGCTTGCTGGCGTCGGCATCATCTTCTTCGTCATCTCGTTTCAGCGGCTCATTGGCCAGCAGCCTGCGAATATCCTCACCGCTCAGGGTTTCATATTCGAGCAGTGCCTCGGAGACTTTGACCAGATCATCCATCTTGTCGGTCAGGATTTGCTTGGCCTCATCATAAGCAGTATCAACGATGCTGCGGATCTCGCTGTCAACCAACTGGGCCGTAGCATCCGACATGTTCTTGGACTGCGCCACCGAATGACCGAGAAACACTTCCTGCTGGTCTTCGGAATATTTCAGCGGGCCGAGCTTGTCGGAAAGCCCCCATTCGGTGACCATCCGGCGGGCCATCGAGGTCGCCATCTGGATATCGGATGAGGCACCGGTGGTGACCTTCTCATGACCGAAGATCAGTTCCTCGGCGACCCGGCCACCCATAGCGACCGCAAGGTCAGCCTCAAGCTTCTCACGGGACAGGGAGATACGGTCCCCTTCCGGCAGGCGCATGACCATACCGAGGGCACGACCGCGCGGGATGATCGTCGCCTTGTGCACCGGATCGGAGGCCGGGCAGTTGATCGCAACGATCGCATGGCCGCCCTCGTGATAGGCGGTCAGCTTCTTCTCATCATCGGTCATGACCATGGATTTCCGCTCGGAACCCATCATGACCTTGTCCTTGGCGTCCTCGAACTCGGCCATACCGACGACACGCTTGCTGCGGCGGGCGGCGAGCAGTGCGGCCTCGTTCACCAAATTGGCGAGATCGGCACCGGAGAAGCCGGGCGTACCGCGAGCAATGGTCCGTGGCACCACGTCAGCGGCGAGCGGCACCTTGCGCATATGGACCTTGAGGATCTTCTCACGACCGGTGACATCAGGGTTCGGCACCACAACCTGACGGTCGAAACGACCGGGACGGAGCAGCGCCGGGTCGAGTACGTCTGGACGGTTGGTAGCGGCAATCAGGATCACGCCTTCATTCGCCTCGAAACCATCCATCTCGACCAGCAGCTGGTTGAGGGTCTGCTCGCGCTCGTCATTGCCGCCGCCGAGACCGGCACCACGATGACGACCGACCGCATCAATCTCGTCAATGAAGATGATACAGGGGGCGTTCTTCTTGCCCTGTTCGAACATGTCGCGGACACGGCTGGCACCGACACCGACGAACATCTCGACGAAATCGGAACCGGAGATGGTGAAGAACGGTACATTCGCCTCACCAGCAACCGCACGAGCGGTCAGGGTCTTACCGGTACCGGGCGGACCGACGAGCAATACGCCCTTCGGAATTTTGCCGCCAAGGCGCTGGAATTTCTGCGGGTCTTTCAGGAACTCGACAATCTCCTGCAACTCGCTCTTGGCCTCATCAATCCCGGCCACATCGTCAAAGGTCACCCGGCCCGATTTCTCGGTCAGCATCTTGGCCTTGGACTTGCCGAAGCCCATGGCCTTGCCGCCGCCGGACTGCATCTGACGCATGACGAACAGCCAGACACCGATCAGCAGCAGCATCGGGAACCATGAGATCAGGATATTCACCAGCGATGGCACATCGCGCTCAATCGGCTCGGCGACAACCTTGACCCCGCGCTCGGTCAGCTTCTCGACCGGGTTGGCCTGCAGTGGCATGAAGACGTTGTAGATCTCGCCATCGGTGAACACGACACGCAGGTTCTGGCCGCGCATATTGACTTCACGAACCTGTCCCTGATCAACCTGACCAAGGAAGTCGGAATAGGCCATGGTATTCTGCTGCTGGCGTTCGCCAGAGGTCTGGAACAGATTGAAAAGGGTAATCAACAGCACCCCGATGATGACCCAGAGCGCAATGTTTTTGCCGATATTATTCACGTTTTCGCCTTATCGATAATGCTGCAGCTATCCGACCGATTCCGGTTCAGGCAGTCGATATAACAGGTGCACACCATACACCCCTAATACAAGTCTTTGTTAAGAGATAATCCCCTTTAACCATCAAACAAGCATCAAGCGATGCGTAACCATGGTTTACGGGGTAAAAAAACCGTCTTCCAGCCCGACAGCATTTCCTGCGCCGCCATAAACCCGGGAGCCAGAATGCCAATCGCCTGCCCGTCCTCAACAACAGCAGGCAATGACCAGCGGAGCCGTGCGGCCATATCGACAAGGTCACATGGCAGGTCAGGTTTCAAGGCGCGCCAGATCGCATTGTCAGCCGGGACAACATGCCACTGCTTGCCGTAGTCAGAATCTGCTGCCGTAATCAAAAAACGGCTGTCCCAGAGCACTGCCTGTCCTGCGGCCAATATCATTGGACGTACATCAATCGCCGCCACTTCGCGCGTGACGATAATGCGAGACACACCAGCCTGTGTGGTCGGCGTCATCTGGCAACCGCCCAGCGTCATGCCCTTCAACCCCTCAAAATCAGCATCCAGCCAAACATCAAGCCGTGACAGCGCCTCACGGCCGAGCGGGTATCGCCGTCCACCCACCGTTTCAATCATCCGGGCGAGGATTGCAGAGCGGTGGCGGGCTGGCACCCGGACAAAGGCCGGCCAGTCAATGCCCCCCTGCCCCATGGCATCAATAGCGGCAGAACGGACTGCATGGGCCGCCACATCGCGGTTGATCGTATCGGCAATCGCAGCCTGCTCCACGGCACTTGCCTGCAACCGTTCCGGTGTCAGTCCCAGATTGCTGAATGTCGCTGCCTGACGCCGTAATTCGGTCCTGAGGAAGCGTGGATCATCATTGGTCGGATCATCAATCACCGGCAGGTTTGCCACCGCGCAGGTCGCACTCAGACGCTCACGGCCAATGCCAAGCAGGGGGCGCAAGACACGCATGCCTTTGCGATAGGAAACCTCCCGCATTGCCGCCAGCCCATCCGGGCCGCTGGATTTGGCGAGCCGCATCAGCACGGTTTCCGCCTGATCGTTGAGATGATGGCCCGTAAACAGGTGCAGCACCCCATGGCGCGCGCACCAGTCATTCAGCAGCTGCCAGCGATTGTTGCGCGCGGTCTCCTCGATCCGACTGACCGGCGCGCGGTCGGTGACGGTCAGGATATGCGCAGCAACGCCACGGTTTTGCCAAAACGCCGCCGTTCGTTGCGCTTCATGAGCAGCTTCAGGGCGCAGATTGTGGTCAACGGTCAGGATAACAAGCTTGCCGCCCCGGTCGGCAATCCAGCGCTGGAGCAACCAGGCAAGCGCCATGCTGTCACGGCCACCGGAAACGGCGACCGCCAGCCTCGGGCGCGCCTCAAACGGGCCGAGCCGTTCCATGATCGCGGCAAATTCGGTCGCACCGATCGGATCGGCGCTGCCAACAGCCTCGGTATGGAGCAGTTTAGCTGTCACCACATTCCAGATCGCGGCGCTCGGCCAGCGCCTGTTGTTTAACCGAGCTGGTTGCCTGTGGGTATTCCGCGGACAGCCGGGTCAGGGTCATGCAGGCTTCCTGCTTCTGGCCAAGGCGGCCAAGGGACATGCCGAGCTTAAGCAGGTTCTCCGGGCCTTTTTCGGTGCCGGGGAACTTCTCGTAGCCTGTGGCGAAGGCAACTGCCGCCTCACGGTAGTCGCCGTTCACGAAATGGGTTTCTCCAAGCCAGAACTGGGCATTGGCCGCCAGTGGGTCATTGGGATGCAGGGCGAGGAACTGGCCAAGGGCATCTGCCGCCGCATCGAACTGGTAGCGTTTCAGCAGACCGAAAGCGTAATCATACTGGGTCTGGGCATCGCCATCAGGCAGGGTTACGGCAACCGGCGTGGCGGAAGCCGTCTGGTTGGCCATCACACCACCGGTATTTGCGGCACCGGTGGTTGCCGTTTCCAGTGGCTGACTGGCATTGCTGCCCGGCTCAATCGCACCACCGGGCAGGCTGCCCGAGGCATTATCCGCAGGCAGGGCACCGGCACTGCCGCCATCGGCAGGCAAGACACCAAGGGTACGCACCGTGCCGGTATCAGGATCAATATCCGAGACGTTGCCGGTTGTGGTGCTGGCAGGCGGTGCGGATGCCACCGGATTGTTGTTCACATTATTTATGGCATTGGGCCGCACAATACGTGGTTGCTGGGTCAGTGGCGCACCCGGCGCTGACTGAGGTGACACACTCGCGCCATCGCTGTTTTCAAGCCGATATTCGATATCACCCAGCGCCCGGTCGAGGCGGCCATTGAGCTGGTTCATATCATGGCGCAGACGCTCGACCTGTCCGGTCAGGTTGCGCATGGCACCTTCCAGCCCCTGCAGTCGGGTTTCAAACTCCGCCGCGTATCCGGCTGGCAGATCACGAACAGCTCCGGCAGAGGCACCGCCCGATGCACCACCGCGATAGACCTGACGGCTCAGGGTCTGCATTTCCCGCTCGATGCGCTCAAGCCGATTGCCGACATCCTGCGAGCCATATTGCTGGGCAACAGCCGGGGCAACACCCACCACGCAAAACAGGGCAGCGGCGGCAAACAGGCGGGGCATGTGATTTTTGCTAATCATGAAACAACGTACTCAAAGAGGAATTTTCGCGCAGTTTAGCGCATGAATGCGGCCAGATTTCAGCATTTACGCGGCAGTATCAAGCAAACATGGCAAAACGGGCCGCCAGCATGTGGCTGGCAGCCCGTTAGTGCATTTTTCAAACCGAAACCGGATTAACGGAGAACGGTAACGCCGCGGCGATTCTGTGCCCATGCAGATGGGTTGGAGCCGACAACTTCCGGACGCTCTTTACCATAAGAGATGGTGGTGATGCGGTTTGCAGCAACGCCATTGGCGATCAGGTAGCTGCGAACGGCATTGGCACGACGCTCACCGAGGGCGAGGTTGTATTCACGGGTGCCGCGCTCATCGGCATGACCTTCAACAACGACGCTGTAGGTGGTGTACTGGTTCAGCCACGCAGCCTGATTGTCCAGGGAGTTGCGTGCTTCGGCAGACAGGCTGCTTTGGTCGGTATCGAAGAAAACGCGATCACCGACGGTGACGACGAACTGCTCTTCAGAACCGGCAACCGGGCCCGGCCCGCGAGGACGGGTATCTGTTGCGGTATTACTGTCGCCGTCGCCAGTACCGGTGCCGTCGATAGTTGGATCATTGGTCGCACAGGCCGCGACGAGCAGCATGGCAGCAAAGAGAGAAAGCAGGCGGGTACCCATATTCAAGGCTTCCTTATGTCGAGAAGTTAGTTTGTTGTTCATGTGGCCACAGCTGTCACTATTGGCAGCCGGCTTCGTGAAATGGGGTTGTAAAGGAAATTGTCGCGCGAGTGAAGTGTTTGCGTATCGTAAACGCAATTTAACTCATATGGTTCACTTTGTTGATAACAATTATGGGATCAGGGATGACCACGCCGGGTCGGAACCATCCACCGGAGTGCGCACCATCTGTTCATTCTGACCGGTCAGATCGATAGTATAGAGGCGGGCACGGCGCTGGCCGTTACGGGTTTCTTCTTTGAAGTACATCAATACCCGGCCATTCGGCGCCCAGGTCGGTCCCTCCACATGGAAAGCCTCGGTCAGCAGCCGTTCACCGCCACCATCGGGGCGCATGACACCGATATAGAACCGGCCCTTGTGTATCTTGGTAAAGGCGATCAGATCACCGCGTGGTGACCAGACCGGGCTGGCATAACGCCCTTCACCAAAGCTGATCCGCTGGGCCGAGCGGCTGTCGGCATTCATGACATAAAGCTGTTGGGCACCGCCACGATCGCTCTCGAATACGATACGGCGACCATCGGGTGAATAGGATGGCGAGGTATCAATCGCCGGGCTCTCGGTCAGTCGTGCCACCTGCCGGGTGCGCAGATCCATGGAATAGATATCGGTATTGCCGTTCAGCGCTTGGCTCATGATCACCCGGTTGCCATCGGGTGAGAAGCGCGGGGCGAAGGTCATGCCGGGAAATGATCCCAGCACCTCGATCCGGCCGGTGTCGATATTCAGCAGATAGACCCGTGGCTGGTTGTTCACATAAGCGAGATAGGTGATTTCCTGTGCCGTCGGCGAGAAGCGCGGGGTCAACACCAGCGTACTGCGGTCGGTCAGATAGCGGTGGTTGAAGCCGTCCTGATCCATGATCGCGAGACGTTTGATCCGATGGGTCGCCTCGCCCTCCTCGGAGATATAGACGATACGGGTGTCGAAATAGCCGTCCTCACCTGTAATCCGCTTGTAGATCGCATCGGAGACGATGTGCCCGACCCGACGCCAGTTCTCCGGCACGGTGGTATAGGCAAGACCGGCAATTTCCCGCTCGGCGAAAACATCCCAGAGGCGGAACTCAACCCGCAAGCGACCATCCGGCAGGGTTTCAATGGCACCACCGATCAGGGCCTGAGCATCAATGATCCGCCAGTCGGCATAGCGTGGGCCGACCTGCAGGGATTCCGCCGTCTGGATAAAGGCATCGCTGCTGATGGGTCGGAACAGCCCTGAGCGCTGCAGGTTATTGGCGATTACCCCGGCCAGTTCCTGCCCTACCCGCTTGTCATTCGGGGTGGTGCCGACAAATTCGGTAATGGCAACCGGTAACGGCTCCACCACACCCTGTGTGATGTCGATCTCAAGCTGGGCCTGTGCCGGACGGATACCGGCGCTCAAGATAACCAGAGCAGAGAAAACCGTAATCAGTATGCGCATCAGAACATATCCCGGGGGCTGAAAGTCATGATCGTCGTTTTCCACGACTGATAACCATCTAAAGGTAAAGGTGTCAGCGGGCTAGCCTGTTTCACGGCTCGCATGGCCCGTTCGACAAAGGAACGATAGAAGCCGTCGTTGTTATAACGCCGGGTATCCTCGACCAGTTTCACACTCACAACCTCACGCTGGGCATTGAGTGTGATTTCCACAACAGCAATCATATCGGCGATGCCCTGGGCACCGGCATCGATGTTCCAGAACTGGCCCACATGACGGCGCAGGGCATCGGCCTGGCTGGCGGTCAGGCGGTCGGAGGTACCACGGGTCACAACCGAAATGGATGACGCTGTTGCCTCGGCACGGTTGCGTTGCAACTGCTCGGCAATCGCCTCATCGGTACGCGGTGCCGGTTGGGTATCATCCAGATTGCGCAGGACCGAAGCCAGAAAATCGGTACGTGACGGCTCTTTCGGCGTCTCTGCCTGCTGTGCCGGTTGTGGCCGTGGCGGCGGTGGGGTCGGCTTTGCGGTCGGGACCGGGGCCGCCGGGGCTGTTGCCTCGGGCGTTGGCTCTGGTTCCGGTGCCGGGGTTGGTTCGGGGATCGGCTCCGGTGCCGGTTGAGGCTCTGGTGCTGGCTCCACGATTGGATCAGGCGCAGGCGGTTCCGGAGCTGGCACAGGGTCCGGGATAGGTTCTGGTGCCGGTGGCGGCTCATCGGCAACCGGGGCTGGTTCCGGCGCAGGTGTCGGTTGCGGGGCGGGCTGAGGTGGTGCCTGTTCGACCGGTGTTGGCTCAGGCTGCGGCTCCGGCTCGGCCACCGACAGTTGCGGTTCCTCGGCGAGGGTCTCGGTCGGGTCGTTGTTGGTCAGCCGGGTGAATGTGTCGAAGTCGATAACCTCGATCGGTACCGGCGGGGCAATCGGGCCGAGATCACGACCCAACTGTGGCGGCCCGATGATGATCGCCGCGAAGATCGCACCATGCAGCAGAAAAGACAGCGTCAGCCCGCGCCGATCCAGATTTCTGTCCGAGGTGACAGAAGATCGGGCATGAACTTTCGCCTGTCTGGATCGTCCTGCCATAATCAGTTACTTGGGTGTTTCAGTGATAAGGGCAACCCGCCGGAACCCGGCGCTGTTGATGACACCCATGACCTGCATGATATCGCCATAGGCCAGTTGCCGGTCACCACGGACAAAGATGCGGATATCAGGGTTGTTCTGGGTCACCGCACGCAGCAGCGGGGTCACGCGGTCAAGCTCGACCACGGTTTCCTGCACAAAAATCTGCCCCTCGGCATCAACGGTTACAACCACCGGCTCTTCCGGATCATTGAGCGCGCTGGCCTGACTTTGCGGCAGTTCCACCGGCACACCGACGGTCAGCAGCGGAGCCGAGACCATGAACACGATCAGCAGCACCAGCATAACGTCAACGAATGGCGTCACATTGATTTCCGCCATCGGGGTATAGGCACGCCGTCCACCGCGCCGGGAACCGGATTGTTTCAGGGAAACACCCATGATGCTTACAGC
Organism: Micavibrio sp. TMED2; assembly: GCA_002168225.1. Lineage (NCBI taxonomy): Bacteria > Pseudomonadati > Bdellovibrionota > Bdellovibrionia > Bdellovibrionales > Pseudobdellovibrionaceae > Micavibrio > Micavibrio sp. TMED2. The sequence goes on along the minus strand of NHBH01000009.1, from coordinate 649,496 downwards.
TCCTCTTCCAGCGTTCTGGACAGGATGGCGCTGAACTCGACCGAGAATGCCTCGAGCCGGTCGGCATAGCGGGTCAGACGGGTGGACAGGATATTGTAACCGATAACCGCCGGGATCGCGGCGACGAGGCCAAGGGCGGTGGCAAACAGCGCCTCGGCAATCCCCGGCGCGACAACCGCGAGGTTCGTGCTCTGCTCATTGGCGATTGCGGTGAAGGAATTCATGATGCCCCAGACAGTACCGAACAGACCGATAAACGGCGCGGTCGAACCGACACTGGCCAGCACCTGCAGGCCCTTCTCGACCCGCTCCATCTCACGACCGATGGTAACGGCCATCACCCGCTCGATCCGCTGTTGCACGCTGGCGGCGAGGCTGCTGCCCTTCTTGCCCTCGGGTGGCGGGGCATTGCGCCATTCACGCATGGCAGCGGCAAATACCGCGCTCATCGGATCGCGCGGCTTGTCGCCGATGCGCTCGAACAGCGCATCAATCGAACTGCTGCCCCAGAAGTCACGCTCGAACTTGCCGGCGGCAACGCCGAGGCGCTTCAGCTGAAAAGCCTTGGAGAACATGATCCCCCAGCACCAGACGGATACGAAAAGCAGCAGCAGCATCACCGACTTCACAATCAGATCGGCGCGCAAGAACAGGCCAATCATGGTCAGATCGCCGCCATGGGCGAGACCAACGCCTTGGGCCGCAGTGATGACTTCGGTTTCCATATTTTTCCTACTGGTTACTGGTGTTGACCAGCGCGGGGGCCCGGCTGGCTGGATATGCGCTATTCCTATATTGCTGCTTCAGGGGATTGCTCAAGCCCCTGTCACAGCTAAATGTTGGCTCATGAAACTGTCACGTATGTCTGTCGGTAACCGGACCGGCCTGCCACGGTCGTCAATACAGGCCAGCGTGACCGTCAGTGTCGCCAATCTTGTGGGGATATTTTTGTCGGAAGCATGGCCGTCAGATGGCAGTTCCGGTCCATGATCATTATTCCGGTCGATCTGTTGCGCCAAAACCAGCCTCGCACCGCTGATCGATTCCACCCAGGTGTTGACGGTCAGACAATCATCCATCACTGCCGGGGCATCGAAATCGATGGTCAGGCTGCGCGCGGCAAAGACCACGCCGGTATCGGCCTTCATCGCCGTCTGATCGATACCGAGACAGCGCAGGAACTCGGTCCGGCCACGCTCGGCGAATTTCAGGTAATTGGCGTGATAAACGATGCCGCCAAAATCCGTGTCCTCGTAATAGACACGAACCGGCAGGACGTGCTGTCCGTCAGTAATCCGGCCGGTGCTGGGGCGTATAGATTGCTGCATCACGTGCCACTGCCATCCGGGTTGAACAGGTCAGCGGCGGCCCGTTGCTCAATATCCGCCGGTGCGGGCAGGCCCAGATAGCGATAACCGCTGGCGCTCAGGCAACGACCGCGCGGGGTGCGCTGGATCAGCCCCTGTTGCAGCAGGTACGGCTCGATCACTTCCTCGATCACGTCGCGCTGGTCTGCCAATGCCGCCGCGAGGGTCTCCGCCCCGACCGGGCCACCGCCATATTTCTCGGCGAGACAGGCGAGATAGCGGCGATCCATGGCATCGAGGCCATGGGCATCTACCTCAAGGCGCTGCAAGGCACGATCGGCGACCGCCTTGTCCACCAGCGCGGAACCATCGACCACGGCAAAATCCCGCACCCGTTTCAGCAACCGCCCGGCGATACGTGGCGTACCGCGGGCCCGGCGGGCAATCTCCAGCGCCCCGGCATCATTCATGGCAATACCGAGCTTGACCGCATTGCGCCCGACAATGGTTGCCAACTCGTCATGCTCGTAAAATTCCAGCCGCAGCAGAATGCCGAAGCGATCCCGCAGCGGGTTGGTCAGCAGTCCGGCACGGGTTGTCGCCCCAACCAGCGTGAAAGGCGGCAGGTCAATCCGCACCGAGCGTGCGGCAGGCCCCTCACCGATAATCAGATCGAGCTGGAAATCCTCCATTGCCGGATAGAGCACTTCCTCAACCGAGGCGTTGAGGCGGTGGATCTCGTCGATGAACAGAACATCGCGCGGCTCGAGATTGGTCAGGATAGCAGCCAGATCACCGGCCTTGGTCAACATCGGCCCGGATGTAGCCCGGAATCCGACGCCCAGCTCGCGAGAAACAATCTGCGCCAGCGTGGTCTTGCCCAGCCCCGGCGGTCCATGAAACAGGGCATGGTCGAGCGCCTCACCGCGCTGGGCGGCGGCACCGACAAACACCGAGAGATTGTCGCGCAGCTTGGCCTGGCCGACGAAATCGGCAAGGCGTTCGGGGCGCAGGGCACCATCTGCCGCGCGGCCATCATCAATATCATCGGCGGTCGGTTCACCCGTCACCAGTCTGTCGGGGGCAAAATCACTCATGATGGCGCCAGCTCTTTCAGCCCGCCACGGATCAGGGCATCAATGCTCGCATCCTCACCCAGTTCCTGCGCTGCCTTCAGTGCCGCGCGATGGGCATCGGAACGGTCATAGCCGAGATTGGCGAGCGCAGAGACCACATCCGGCACCAGCGCATTGCCACCGGCATTGGCCGGGGCAACCGGGGCGGGAGCAGCAGCTGGCTTGGCACTGCCATTGACGGCAGCAACGGCAACCGGCGTGGTGGCAGAGCCAACCAGCTGTGGAATCTTATCCTTCATTTCCGAGACGATGCGCTGGGCCAGTTTCGGGCCGACACCATCGGCGCGGGTCACCGCACGTTTGTCCTCGGACGCAATGGCGGTCGCCAGATCATTGGCGCTCATGACCGACAGGATTGCCAGCGCCACACGTCCGCCAACGCCCTGCACATTGGTCAACAGTTTGAATGCCTGCTGTTCCTCAGCGGTCGCGAAACCGAACAGGGTGATGGCATCTTCCCGGACCTGCATATGGGTCAGGATGCGCACGGCATTGCCGACACCGCCGAGCAGACCGAGGGTGCGGCTCGATGCCTGCACCGTAAAGCCGACACCACCGACCTCGATCACCGCGCTATCGGCAAAGATGGCGGCAACCTGCCCGTTCAGACTGGCTATCATGAGGCACCTGCCGCAGCGGCAATACGGGCCGCCCGTTGGGCCGCACCGCGATGATGGGCATGACAGATAGCAACGGCGAGCGCGTCTGCCGCATCTTCCGCCCCCGGCCCGGTGCCGAGTTCCGCTGTAGGCAGCAATGCCTTGACCATATGCTGCATCTGGTCCTTGGCCGCATGGCCGAAGCCGGTCAGGGATTTCTTGATCAGATTGGCCGAATACTCACCAACGGTCAGACCGCAACTGGCAGGTGCCACCATGACGACGCCGCGTGCCTGTCCCAGTTTCAGTGTGGATTTCGGATTCTGGTTCACGAATGTCTCTTCTATCGCGGCCTCGGCGACCTGATGCAGCTCAACCAGTCCGCGCACACCGGTAAACAGCGTATTCAGACGCTCGGCGAGCGGAGCATCCGCCTTCGGCTGGATACAACCGGCGGCAACAAACTGCATCCGGCTGCCATTGACCGCAATAACCCCCCAGCCGGTCCGCCGTAATCCGGGGTCGAGACCGAGAATGCGCAAATCACCTGGGGTTGTCTGGATCAAGACGCCAGCCGTTCCATAACCTCGTCGGCAATATCGAAATTAGCCGACACCGTTTGTACGTCGTCATTGTCGTCCAGGACATCGAGCAGCTTCAACAGGGTTGCCGCCTGATCCTCGTTCACCGGGATGGTATTCTGCGGCACCCACGCCAAAGTCGCGCGTTCCGGGTCGCCAAGTTTTTCCGCCAGCGCATCGCGAACCGCGGCGAAATCCTCTACCGGGGTGGTAATTTCGTGGCTTTCCTCGTTCGATTCGACGTTTTCAGCGCCCGCCTCGGCGGCCACTTCAAACATGGTATCGGCATCACCGGCACTGGCCGGATAGACGATCTGGCCAACCCGGTCGAACATGAAGCTGACCGAATTGGTCTCACCCATCGTGCCGCCATGCTTGGTAAAGGCAGAGCGGATTTCAGCCGCAGTCCGGTTACGGTTATCGGTCAGTGCCTCGATGATGACGGCAACGCCGCCGGGGCCATAACCCTCATAGCGCATCTCGTCATAGTTCTCGGCGTCGCCCTCGCCGCTGCCGCTCTTGATCGCACGCTCGATGCGTTCGTTCGGCATATTGGCCTGTTTCGCCGCCGCAATCGCAGCGCGCAGGCGTGGGTTCATGTCAGGGTCAGGCATACCGCTTTTGGTTGCCACCGTGATCTCACGGGCGATCTTGGTGAACAGGCGTGCGCGCTTGGCATCCTGCGCGCCCTTGCGGTGCATGATGTTTTTGAATTTGGAATGGCCAGCCATGGCGGGAAAACTCTCCGTCCAGTCGTAAATCGGATCAAATATTGATGGTAGGCATTGTGTAGCGCACCGGAAAGCACCTGCCAACGTTAAGAATGTGGAAAATGATTAGTGGTTTCTTGGCTTGTTTGTGGGATGCTTTATAAGGCATCACCATTCCAGTTAGCGGTTGAACGGAATTTCCCGATACATGCGCCTGCGTTTTGATCAAATCTCGGTTCTCGTGGCAGACGACAGCCCGACCATGCGGCAGTTGCTGAAATCCAGCCTCGACGGCTTCGGTGTCCGCCGGGTCATGATGGCCCATGATGGCAATCAGGCCTTTGACATGTTCAAGGATGAATGGGCCGATCTCGCCATTGTTGACTGGAACATGAAGCCGACCAATGGCATCGAGTTTGTCCGCCTGCTGCGTAACAGCCCGGAAAGCCCGAACCCCTATGTGCCGGTGCTGATGCTGACCGGCCATGCGGATATGGACCGGATCGCCGAGGCGCGCGACGCCGGTATGACCGAAATCCTGAGCAAGCCGATCTCGCCAAAAATCCTGCACCAGCGGATCGAGGCGGTATTCAGCAACCCGCGTACCTTCATCCGCTCGCGCAATTATTTCGGTCCCGACCGTCGCCGTCGCGGCAGCGGCTATCTCGGCAATGAGCGCCGCTCCACCGCCGATGACATTAAAGGCGACATCAAGGGCGACAACTAAGCCCCCTGAAACTGTTTCGTTAAACCGAGAGCGTTGAAGCAACGACCCAGCTTGCATCCGGCGTTGCCGGTTGCAGGGCACCACCCATGCGGAGCGGCGTTACCCGCTTTGCGAGACCGGTCGCATCATCGGTTTCCAGCAGCAGACCGGAGATTGTCGCCTCACCTGTCGCCGGGCTCATCCGCTCGGTCGGCAGGCGCTGGGTGAACTTGGCGAGTGAAACCGTCTTTTCCATGCCGATCACACTGTCATAGTCGCCGCACATACCCGCATCGGTCTGATAGGCCGTCCCACCGGCAAGGATATGCAGATCGGCGGTCGGCACATGGGTATGGGTGCCCACCACCAGCGATGCCCGACCATCGAGATAATGGCCCATGGCCATCTTTTCGGAAGTTGCCTCGCCGTGGAAATCGAGAATGACCGCCTGCACATTGTCGCCGAGGCGATAGCGGTCGAGCAGCTTTTCGATGGCATCGAACGGGCTGTCATTCAGTTCCATGAACAACCGGGCCATAGCGTTGATGACCAGCACCTGCCGGTCGTCATCGAGCTTGTAGACACCGAAGCCGTTGCCCGGCGTGCCCTTGATGAAGTTCAACGGTCGCAACAACCGGCCATCGCCACCGATATGGTTGATGATCTGGCGCTGGTCCCAGATATGATTGCCCGTGGTGATGCAATCGACACCGGCTGCATAGAGGCTGTTGCAAATCTCGGGCGTGATCCCGAAACCATGCGCCGCGTTCTCGCCATTCACGACCACGAAGTCGAGACCATAGCGTTCACGCAGGTCGGGTACCGCGTTGATAACCGCATCCCGACCGGAACGGCCAACCAGATCACCGAGGAATAATATCTTCACGTCACTACCAGACTTGTCTCATCTCAAACGGACGGCACCGCGTACCGGGTTGGCATCGACATAGCCTCTTGCTCGGTAATGATCCAGTCCAAGCATTGATCGAATTGATCCACCGGCAACTCGTCCACCGCCTGTGCCGTATAGGCAAGCCCAATGGTTACAATGCTTTTCGAGGCTTTGAGCGCGGCAATGGTGCGATCGTAAAAACCACCACCCATGCCGAGGCGATAGCCGCGCGGGTCAAAGGCAACCAGCGGCACCAGTAATATATCCGGCTCCAGCTGCGGCGCAGTTTCGGGCGGCACCAGTATGTTGAGGCGACCGGTTTCCAGCACCATATCCGGCGTCCATTGGCGAAACACCAGCGGCACGTCGAGGCTCAGCACCACCGGCAGGGCAACCCGCTGTCCCGTAGCATTGAGGGCGGTCATGATCGATCCGGGATCGGCCTCGCCCTTGATCGGCCAGTAACCGGCGATCACCGGCGGCGGCGCATCCTGTGGCCAGTCACCGAGCAGTTCTGTCAGCAAGGCGATGGCATGTTGCGCTATACCGGCATCAAGCGCCGGATCGGACACGGCCTTACGGGCCGCCAGCATGGTCTGCCGCAAGCGGTCTTTCCGGGTTTCGATTGTAGGAATGGTGTCGGCCATGAAACCGGCCCTGTTCAGTCAGCCCCGTAATCATCAGCAGGGCAAAAGCGTGAGAGGCACCACAAGTACCGTACTGTCTGTCTTATCCACTAGCGGCCAAACCACTAGGTGGGCGCCGTTAATAACAGGGCCACGGCCCTATCAGTGACAGCTCCCGAGATAATAATTATCGCCCCTGGGATATAGTATGACCACACGCATATCGCAGTCACCTCTCACCCCTTTAATCTAGGGTGCTTCCATGCTGTCTGCAATCGCTGCGACGCGACGGGTCAAATATTCCACCGCTTCGACCGCCTGATCGGTGAGGTCGTCATTCGCCGCTGTCGGCGTGGCATCGCCGTTTTTGGCGCTTGCCTGACGCTTTTGCTCGAACAGCTCATCGGCCACCATCAGCGTGGTGAGCGCCATAACAATGGCATCGCTGCTGCCCGGCGCCGCATTGGAAATCTGCTGAGCCCGGTTATCGACGAAATTCGCCAGTTCCTGTACCCGGCCTTCCTGACCGTCATCACAGACAACCGGATATTTCCGGTGATTGATCGTAATCTCAACCCGCGCCACCGGCACTCTCCTTCAACAGGGTTTCCAGACGGTCGATCGAACTGTCGACCCGGTCGCGCATGGCAACCAGCTTCAATTCCACCTGCGGGTCCGTTGCGGACCCGTTATCCGATGATGCAGGCGCAGCGTTCTTGGCCGCTTCTTCCATCGCCTGCTGATGGCGCGTCGCCTGCTGGGTCGCGTTGCGTTGCAAGCGGTCCAGTTCGCGATCCAGCGCCTGAAGTGCTGTTCTGAGTTTATCCGACACGGGGCATCACCATATGCGGTGGGGTTGTTCTGAAGATTTTTACAAAAACTAGGGCAAGCATGGCGCAAAGGTCCAGCCCAACCAGCGTTGTTTTGCACAGGAAGGCAAAATTAACCCCGGCTTCACGTCGCGTATAGCTGATCTGAGCAAGGAAAGACACCGTGGTTGTTGACGCTTTGCTGTCAGAACGGCATGTTCGCGCCAGAATCAGACACCATTACCGACAGGGCTGTGCTATCCCGATGCGATCCCGACGGTGGTGGGCCAGAAGAAGCTGCCTGAACCCGATCATTTAAACAGCGACAGAGAACGACCCAGACCATGTCTCAAGCCAGTGCCGAAACCCTGCCCATGACCGATGCCGTTCCCCATAACGATCTTGCCAATGCCTTGCGTTTTCTCGCCATTGACGCGGTGGAACAGGCCAATTCCGGTCACCCCGGCATGCCGATGGGCATGGCCGATGTCGCCACTGTCCTCTATCGCAAGTTCCTGAAATTCGATCCGGCAGCCCCGGAATGGCCCGACCGCGACCGCTTCATCCTGTCTGCCGGTCATGGCTCCATGCTGCTTTACGGCCTGCTGCACCTCACCGGTTACAAGGCATTCCCACTGGAATCGCTGAAGAACTTCCGCCAGATCGGCTCGATCACCGCCGGTCACCCGGAAGTCGAGCAACATGCTGGCATCGAGACCACCACCGGGCCACTCGGTCAGGGTATCTCCACCGCCGTCGGCTTCGCCCTTGCCGAGCGCACCATGAATGCACGTTTCGGTGACGATCTGGTTGACCACTACACCTATGTCATCGCCAGCGACGGCGACCTGATGGAAGGCATCAGCCACGAGGCCTGCTCACTCGCCGGTCACCTCGGCCTGTCCCGTCTGATCGTGCTGTTCGACGATAACGGCATCTGCATCGACGGCCCGACCTCGCTCAGCTTCTCCGACGACATCACCAAGCGGTTCGAGAGCTATAACTGGGATGTGCAGGAAATCGATGGCCACAACCCGGCAGAGATCGAAGCCGCCATCGCCAAGGCAAAAACCACCGACACCCCGTCGATTATCCGCTGCAAGACCCAGATCGGTTTCGGTGCACCTAACAAGGCCAATACCTCCGGCGCGCACGGCTCACCACTGGGCAAGGATGAGATCGCAGCAACCCGCGAGGCACTCGGCTGGTCACATGAGCCATTCGTTGTCCCCGCCGCAGTCAAGGCGGCTTGGGAACAGGCTGGCACCCGCAACAAGGCTGATCATGACAGCTGGCAGTCACGCTATGCTACCAATGCCCAGCGCCCGGCCTTCGATGCCGCCATCTCGACCGATGTGCCGGCAGCGCTCGCCAGCACCATCAATGAGTTGAAAAAATCCGCCAGCGCCGACAAGCCATCACCGGCAACCCGCGCGGCGTCCGGCATGGTTCTGGAAGAAATCCTGCCGGTTGTCCCGGAAATGATCGGCGGCTCTGCTGACCTTACCGGCTCAAATAACACCAAGACCAAAACCGGTGGCATCCTCGACCGTGACAACTATGCCGGTCGCTATATCCATTACGGTATCCGCGAGCACGGCATGGCCGCTGCGATGAACGGTATGGCCCTGCATGGCGGCGCTATTCCCTATTCCGGCACCTTCCTTGCCTTCTCCGACTACAACCGTCCGGCACTACGCCTCGCAGCCCTCATGGAACAGCGTGTCATCCACGTCATGACCCATGACAGCATCGGCCTCGGCGAGGATGGCCCGACCCACCAGCCGGTTGAGCATCTGGCTGCCCTGCGTGCCATTCCAAACCTGCTGATGTTCCGCCCATGCGATCTGGTCGAGACTGCAGAGACCTGGCAGGCCGCCCTTGAAGCCACCAAGTCACCATCGGTTCTGGCCCTGACCCGTCAGGGTCTGCCGACCCTGCGTGTCGAGCACACAGAGGAAAACCTGGTCGCCAAGGGTGCCTATATCCTGCGCGAACCTGCCGAGGCACCGAAGGCGCTGATCATGGCTTCCGGTTCTGAGACCCATCTGGCGGTTGAGGCGGCTGAGGCTCTGAATGCCGAGGGTATTCCAACCCGCGTCGTCTCCGCCCCTTGCCTTGACCTGTTTGACTTACAATCTGATGAGTATAAAAAATCGGTTCTCGGCACCGACATCGCCCGTGTGGCGATCGAGGCGGCGATCGGCTTCGGCTGGGAGCGTTATATCGGCACCGATGGCAAGTTCATCGGCATGTCCGGCTTCGGCGCATCCGGTCCGTACAAGGAACTCTACCAACACTTTGGCATCACCGCGGAAGCAGCCGCACAGGCAGTCCGCGACCTTGTCAAATAACCCTGACCCAACCAAACACGAACAAACAACACTAACTCGGGAGCACTCATCATGACGACACGCGTCGCCATCAATGGTTTTGGCCGTATCGGCCGTCTGGTTCTGCGCGGTATCTTCGAAAGCGGCCGCAACGATATCGAAGTTGTCGCGATCAACGATCTGGCACCGGTCGATACCAATGTTCACCTGCTGAAATATGACAGCGTGCACGGTCGTTTCCCCGGCACCGTTACCGGCAAGAACAACGCCATGGTCGTCAATGGCCAGGAAATCACCGTGGTTCAGGAACGCGACCCGGCAAACCTGCCTTGGGCCGATATGGACATCGATGTGGCGCTGGAATGTACCGGCATCTTCACCGACCGCAACGGTGCTGAAAAACACCTGACCGCCGGTGCCAAGAAGGTGCTGATCTCGGCTCCTGCCAAGGAAGAGGACCTCACCGTTGTCTATGGCGTGAACCACGACCAGCTGACCGCCGATCACAAGATCGTCTCCAACGCATCCTGCACCACCAACTGCCTCGCCCCTGTCGCCTATGTGCTGAACAAGGCGATTGGCATCAATCACGGTCTGATGACCACGATTCACAGCTATACCGGTGACCAGCGCACGGTCGACACCATGCACAGCGACCTGCACCGTGCCCGTGCGGCGGCGGTTTCCATGATCCCGACCACCACCGGTGCGGCCAAGGCGGTCGGCAAGGTGCTGCCGGAACTGAATGGCAAGCTGGACGGTGTCTCGATCCGTGTTCCGACCCCGAACGTGTCTCTGGTCGACTTCAAATTCCAGGCTGCGCGCTCAACCACGGTTGAGGAAGTCAACGAGGCGATCAAGGCTGCTGCTGCCGAGGGTTCGCTCAAAGGCATTCTCGGCACCTATGACGAGCCACTGGTTTCCATCGACTTCAACCACGACCCGCACTCTTCAGTTTTCGCGCTGAACGAGACCAAGGTCATGGAAGGCACCTTCGTACGGGTCATGTCCTGGTATGACAATGAGTGGGGCTTCTCCAACCGCATGCCCGACACCGCCGTTGCCATGAAGGCAGCAGGCTAAGCAAGGTACAGGTATGGGGCTGGCCTAACCGCCGGCCCCACCTTCCGGCAGAAAATTGACACTGTCGATGGCAATTCCTTCGGGAAAGGCATCAATAGACTGGCGGATGATCCGTGCATGGGCGATCATCACACGCTCCAGACTTCTATCGGCTGATTGCAACGTGATCTTCAGCGGCACGGCAACCCGCCATTGGTAAATCGCCGCGTCCACACCACTTGAAACCAGCTTCGGTTCGCCCGCCAGTTCCGGTGTCACCACGAACCGACCGCTTTGCATCATGTTCACCACATCGATTCGCTCAAGCGTACGCTCAAACAGCGTCCAGCCGTCATTGGTGAAATAGGGCCGCAACTCCGCCAGCTGGTTATAAAATTCACGGGCATCAAAGGTCACGGCCTTAGCCAACACCTCGGTTGAATATTCCAGCACCTGCTGATCGGTCAGCCCCGGTGCCGCGAGGCGATCACGGCGCAAATCCTCGACATTCGGCGGTGGCGGACCACCGATGCCACCACGCTGATGGATCACCATGGCACTGACGCCGACAACCACCACGATGATGAACGCAATCAGGCTGACATAAAATCGGCCATCGCTGTTCTTTTCATCCAAAGGATCATCCATAGCGACCTACCTTCACAGGTTTTGCAAAAACCAATTACCAGAGTGGATTATACCAGAAATTGAATACGGAACCTGATCAATGTTCTCAGTTCGTTTGCGTATTCCGGTTCACGATTGTCATCGACTGCACTTTCAATCCCAGAAAGGCATTCTCATCCTCGGTTCTGGCAATGATATATTGCAGCCGAACAGGATAGGACAACTCATTGGTTTCAAAAGATATTGTCAGGTTGCTATCACCCTCCAATATCCAGATATAAGTGCCGCCCACCGGCCCCTCGGTTGTCACCTCGGGTATTTCTTCCGGATCGATCGCCACAGTGACATTGCTCTGTCGCAGATAATCGATGCTGCGGGTCTGCTGCAGCAAAGCAATAAACCCACGATAGCCCTCAGGCGTGAAATAGCGTTCCGCAGCTTGCAGTTTCTGGTCGAAATCCGCGGATTTCAACGTCAGGTCCTGAACAATGATCCGGCGTAACCAGGCACGCACCTCAAGCGGTTTTCTGTCGACTTGCGACAAATCATATTCGGGCGTTGGAATAGACGGCACCAGGAAATTCGCCATCAATGCCGCAAACGCAACAAAGCCGAAAATGATCAGACCGCGCCCCAGTGGCGTATTCATTTGCTTGACCAGTACCTGTTAAAATGTCCGGAACGAAACTGACGGCAAGGTTCCCTACCCCTGCTATCCGGGTCAAGCCAGAAATAGAAAACGGGATTTGAGCAGCGGCAAGCTGTCTTGAAATGGTGACGCTGGACAGTTGTCTGAGCTGATTGGCTGGATCAGCCAGTTCCGGCGTCGTCGAAATCCATACGCACCAGATCACGGCGGGTGGACAGCATCTGTACCAGCCGTCGATAATCAACCTTGGCATCATGGTTCCGGTCCATAGGCAGACGATCAACCACAACAATGCCGGAAATGCCGGTCATGCCGATAATCTCCTGCATCGCCTCCAGTTCAAGGCTGGCGCTGCTCTCGATCACCAGCAGGCTGCGGCCCTCGTGATCGACACAGGCAAGCCGCCGCAGGCCAAGCTGGCAACGGGCCGCTGCCTCCACCGCGAGTGGATAGGTGGTGCCAAGCTCATCCTCCATCCGGGCAAGACACCGGCCCATGAGCCAGAGACGCCCCTGCCCGTCGATGGTCCCGGCATCGCCGGTGCGGTGCCATATCTGGCCGCCGACGGTGAACTTGGTCTCGATCTCGCTGCGCCCGTTCACATAGGTTGTCACCATATGATCGGCAGCTATCACCACCTCACCAACCTCACCGGGCTCGAGACAATACTGCTTGAACTCGGAACGGGTGAACGGGCCGATCGGCATACCGTAATCATCCGGCAGGATGGCAAGCTCTACCTCCGGTACCGGCTTGCCCACCAAGACGCCACGCCCGACCGAAGTCGCGAGACGATCGGCGGAAATCATGTCGGCGAAGGACTGCTCAGCAATCGGGTCTACCTCGGGGTGGCCATAGACAATACGCAGCGAGCCATGCTCCAGCGCCTTGTCCAGCTTTTGCGCGATATCCGGGTAAATCGGACCGGTGACGATCACATCATCCATCGGCAGGCTGTCATTGCCGAGGCTGTCGACCAGCTTGGCCGCCATGGCCGGTGAAATAACGAGCCGTGAGACCATCGCCGGTTGCTCGCCCTCGGTCAGCAATATCTCGGCGTTCAGCAGACGATTGACGCTGCGCTTGTCAGCCTGACTGAGCAGCACGGTCGGCACGCCGAGTGCGAGGTTGCTGAGTGCCACGGTCGGAATATTCGTTGCCGTCACCGAAGTTGCCAACGGTGCCAGCACGGCGGACATGGCCGCATGCTGTTCGAGTATCTGGGCATGGGTGCGGACGATACCCAGCGGATAACCGGATGGTCCGGCGGTAAACGTGATAATGGCCGCCTCGGTCAGCGGCAGATTGACCGTCTCCACCGGCTCCGAGGCCATGGCCCGCGCCCATGAGGTCGAGCTCCACGACCAGCCACTGGTACGCAGCCGAGCCGGGATACGCCGGATCGCCGGTTCACCGAGGCTGAGCGACAGCATCCGGGACGGCCCGATAATGCCGAGCGGCTTCAGATCACGACAGGCGGCACGGAGATTGGATTTCAGGTTGGAAGGGTCGATAAATACAGCAGTCGCGCCGACCCGCAGCACCGCCAGCAGGGCGACATAGAGCCGGACCGACATCGGTTGCATGACCAGTACCGGATCACCGGAGCCAATACCGCGCTGACGCAGCCATCCGGCGAGACGGGCGGATTGCGCGTCCAGTTCCTCAATGGTGACCGGTGCCACACCGGAACGGTTGAGGTCGATCAGCACCCGTCCGATGCCATTGACCTGGCCGGACAGGAGTACATCACACGCATTGGTGATCTTCAAATTCGCAAAAGACACTGGAACACCCTTGTATCCCATGTCGCCATCATCCACCCGTGTCGATGGCGGCATATTCGCTCGCCAAATGCTGAACCGGGACAGGGAAAAAGAGGCCCGCCGATGGATCAGCACACTTCCCGACAGCATAGTGATCCATTTTCCCGGCCTTGTCACTCGCCCTGTGGGCAAATTATCGTGACACGGTCCGGGCGGCCTATCGGCGCGTCGAGGTACCGCGAATTTCCGACATGGTCTGGCGCGTGGTAATCGCTTCCGGATCAATGATCAGCTCGAGCAGCGCTGCCTTGCCGCTCGCCTTCGCCCGGGCATAGGCATCGGCAAATTCAGCGGTTTTGGTCAGGCGCTCGCTGTGCCAGCCATAGGAATGCGCCAGCGCGACAAAATCGGGGTTCACCAGCTCGGTACCGATCACGCGATCCGGATATTCCCGCTCCTGATGCATACGGATGGTGCCGTACATGCTGTTATTGACCACGATCAGCACCGGGGTCGCGCCATACTGGGCAGCCGTACCCATCTCCGGCAGCGCCATCTGGAAGCAGCCATCGCCAACCACGGCCACAACATCACGCTCGGGATAGATGATCGAGGCAGCAATCGCCGCCGGTACGCCATAGCCCATGGCCCCGCTGGTCGGGGCCGCCTGTGTGCGGAAACCACGATACTGGAAATGCCGGTGCAGCCAGGCGGTTGAGTTGCCAGCGCCGTTACAGACCAGCGCATCTGCAGGCAGCACCTCGTTCAGATGCGCCACCACCTCGGACATGTTCATCTCACCCGGTGCCGGTTTCGGCTGGATATTCTCCAGGTAATCGGCATGACGTTGCGCGGTCCAGTCATCCCAGCCCCGGCTCGCGACCGGCGGCTCCGCCGCCAGCGCCTGTGCCGCCAGTGCGGTACCGCTCTGGATTGCCAGATCAGGCTGATAGACACTGCCAAGCTCAAGATCGCTCGGATGGATATGGATCAGGGTCTGATGGGTGCGCGGCGGTTTGATCCGGGTATAACCGCCCGTGGTCATCTCGCCCAGACGCGGGCCGATCACCAACAGCAGGTCGCTCTCCATCACCGCCTTGTTCAGCGCCGGGTTGATACCGATCCCCACATCACCGGCATAATTGCGATGACGATTGTCGAACCGGTCCTGCGCGCGGAAGCTGCAGCCGACCGGCAGGTTGTTGGCCTCGGCAAAACGGGTGATGGCGGTAATGCCCTCATCACTCCAGCTTGGACCGCCGAGCAAGACGAACGGCTTCTCGGCCTTCGCCAACATGGCCATAGCCTGCTTGATCTGGCCCGGCTGCGGCGCGGCAAGGGTTGTTGCGGCAGGCTCGACCGGACGGGCGGTCAGGCCACCCGGTGGCAGATCAAAGGTCTCGCTGGTCAGGTCCTCAGGCAGTGACAGGACAACCGGGCCGGGCCGACCGGATTGCGCCATATGGAAGGCACGGGCGATATATTCCGGGATACGCTCGGCCCGGTCGATCTCCGCCACCCATTTGGCGAGCGGGCCAAACATGGCGCGGTAATCCACTTCCTGAAACGCCTCACGGTCCTTCATCGCGCGGCCGACCTGACCGATCAGCACCACCATCGGGGTGCTGTCCTGCATGGCGGTATGGATGCCGATACTGGCATGGGTGGCACCCGGTCCACGGGTCACCATGCAGACACCCGGCTTGCCGGTCAGCTTGCCATAGGTCTCCGCCATATTGGCGGCACCGTTCTCGACCCGGGTAATGACGAACTTGATCCGGTCACGCACCGGATACATGGCATCGAGCACGCCGAGATAGGATTCCCCCGGTACGCCGAAGATCGTATCGACCCCCTGAATCAGCAGTTGTTCAACAAGGATGGTGCCGCCGGTAACCGGATTGGGCGAAGGGGTAAGCATTATCTGACCTCAAGCATGACCACTATATGCAGCAACTCTTAATCGATTGCCGGGCCGGGCGCCACAACGCCATGATCACTCATGCTTGAGGTGAGAATTTCGGGTTGAAGATAGCCAGTTCCGCTTGCAGCAAAGCCATGAGCTGCTCTGCGAAATCACGGTCATGATCAAAGGCTCCTGCCCTGATCCGATCGGCCAGCAGCCGAAGAGCCTCACCGGCATCATGGCCGTCACCCGCGCCATGTCCAGCAAGCCATGCCTGCATCTGTGCCGCGAGCTGCTCATCGACAGCGTCTTGCATGGTCATCTGGCGCTCGGCGATGGCCAGCGCATTGGCGATCATCAGCACTGGATATTTGACCGCATCAGCCTCCTGACCGAGCACGTCCTCGGTCAAGGTCGTGCGCGCCAACCGGATCAGCAATTCGGGGGTGATGCCGGTCATGCGCGCCCTCCTTCCAGTTCGGTGATCTGGGTCAGCATATGGGCTGCACATTCAAGGGCAATCGGGCCGGTCAGCGCCAGTTCAAGACTCTGCTCGCCGCCACTGGTGACCCTGTCGCCCTGCTGCAGGGCAATGATGCCCCAGCGGATCAGCGCCATCACCTCCCAAAGCAGCACACGCTCATGATCAACCCGATGCGGCAGGGCGAGCGTTTCAGCCTGTTGGTCATAGCCCTGATAGAACGCTTCACGACTACCGATACCGCCCGCTTCCCGCGTCATCTGGCCGAAGCGCCAGCAGCGGGCCAGAAACCAGCCCAGATCCTCCATCGGATCGGACCAGGCGGCAAATTCCCAGTCGAGAATGCCGGTCAACTGCCCATCGGCCACCATGTAGTTGCCCGTACGGAAATCCGCATGGATCAGCACAGTGCTTGCCGGTTCGCACTCGTCCATTCGCCGTTCGAGCCAGCGCAGACCATATTCCAGCGCCAACCGCCCGGCGCTGTCAGCCGATGGGAGTTCGTCGAGATAGCGCCGGTACAGCGCTATCCGCGCCGCCATGGGATTGGCCGGTGGTGAGCCTAGAAAGCCGAGATCAGCCGCCAGTTCATGCGCCGGGTGCAGTTGATGCAGGCAGGCCAGTTGCTGCCCGAGTGCCGCCGCCAGATCATCCCCCGCCTGCCCGGCCAGCGCCGAATCACGGACCAGCTTGCGCCCGACGGCCATGCCGTCAATCCGGCGCATTAGGACAAATGGCTGGCCCAGCACCGCATCGTCATCACAGGCCAGAACCGGTTCCGGCACTATAACGCCGATGCTGTACGCAGCCTGCAGAACCCTGAATTCCTGTAACCGGTCAAGGCTGACGGAAACCGAGGATGGCGCATCGGTTCTGAGCACCAGCGCATGCTCCCCGGCCATCGGACCGCCGGTAACCGTGATATCGAGGGCGATATTCTCCTGAATGGCACCACCACTGAGGCGGTTGGCCGTATTCAGAGCAACATTATCGGCAGACCAGCAACGGCAAAGGTAGCCGGGTAGCCGGGCCAGACGGTTATCCAGAGAGACCGGTGAGGCGGCATGAATATTCACGGTAAAAACAGCCCTTCGCATCTGGACAGAACGCACAGGTTATGGAACGTTACAGCCGCTTTGACCAGAGAGGTCGCATCAAACCATCTGAGAAACATTGGTCCCGCACCTCCCGTCTGCATCATTCATCCAACAAACAGCGAGCTTGTTGCCATGACTTACCGGCACATCATCACGCGCTTTCTCATTCTACTTGGGGGCTTGTTTATCCTTATGACCGAAACCGGCGAGGCCGTTGCGGCCGATCTCGAAAATACGCTCTATCTCGACCTGAAAGATGGCCGCGTCACCATTGAAATGCGTCCCGATCTGGCACCACGCCATGTGGACCGCATCAAGGAACTGACCCGCGAAGGCTTCTATAACGGCATCGTTTTCCACCGCGTCATTGACGGCTTCATGGCCCAGACCGGTGATCCGACCGGCACCGGTGCCGGTGGCACTGGCGTCAAGCTGCCAGCAGAGTTTACCCCGACCAATTTCGGGCGCGGCACCATCGGCATGGCCCGTACCAATGACCCGAACAGCGGCGACAGCCAGTGGTTCATCTGCTTCGATGACTGCAGCTTCCTGAACGGCAAATACACCGTCTGGGGTCAGGTCGTTGACGGCATGGACCATGTGGATGCCATCACCCGTGGCGAGCCACCCGCAGACCCGGACCAGATCGTCCAGTTGCAGGTTGCTGCTGACGCACAATAACGCCGTCAAAGAACTGCCATACGGCACTGAAATCAAGAGGCCGACGCCATCCGACGCGTCGGCCTTTTTTTGCGCAGCAAAAACTTGTTTGTGCGCCAATGTTGCTCAAAGTCCCCACTCTCGAAGGCAAGTTGACTTATACGTCACTTACCCTCCAGCTTTCTTGATCAACCCCGGAAAAGCCTATAAATCCTGCGCCTAGTCGATGGTTCTGCCGCATTCTCCACGAGAGTTTCGGCCAGCGCGGGAAAAGCTGCTGTAGCGAAACAATCACAGCGCTTTTCACACACGCCTGACATGCGTGGAACTGTTGGCTTTCGGTGTTTATCACCGACAAAAAAGAACAAAGACAAACACCGGCAACCGCAGCATGTGGGTCGGCGGCTCCAAAAAACGGAGCAAACTTTCGGGGAGGCAAGGAAGCCAATGATCAACAACAACACACTGCTGTCCAGCACGGCATTGAAGCCACTCGCGGGCATTCTCGGCATTGCGGCGATTGCCGGTATGGTTGCAACGGCACCATCGAAAGCCGATGCCGCCGATTTCGAGTTCTGGGGCATCCAGGCACAGTTTGACACCACCCTGACCGCAGGCGCGACCTTCCGTACGCAGGACCGCGACAGCAGCAATGTCGGTATCTCAAACGGCGGCAGTGCCCAATCGGTCAATGGCGATGACGGCAACCTGAACTATGACACCGGCATCGTCTCGCTCGCGTTCAGTGCCAACCACGAACTCGACCTGCAATATGAAAACTACGGTGCCTTTGTCCGCTTCGGCTATCTCTATGACTTCCTGAATGCCAACAAGGACAATACCGAATTTCGTGACCTGAGCGATGATGCGGTCAACCGCGTCGGTCGCCGCTTCGATCTGTTCGATGCCTATGTCACCGCCTCCTATGAGGTTGGCGAGAATGAAATGCCACTCGATTTCCGGGTCGGTAATCAGGTTCTGAGCTGGGGTGAGAGCACTTTTATCCAGAACGGCATCAACGTCATCAACCCGCTGGAGGCAAGCCGCTTCCGCGTTCCCGGTTCGCAGATCCGTGACGCCCTGACCCCGGTGCCGATTCTCGACGCCAATCTCGGTATTACCGACAATCTGAGCGTTGAAGCCTTCTATCAGTTCATGTGGGACAAGACCGAGCCGGAAGCTGCCGGTACCTTCTTCAGCACCAGCGATATTGCGTCGCCCGGTGCCAATCAGGTGTTCCTCGGCTTCGGCCATCCGCTGGTGCCTGACGCTGCGGTTTCTGTCACCACCCCGGTTACCCCGCTCGGCTCGCGCGCTCCACGCGCTGCCGATGACGAGCCGGACGATCAGGGCCAGTTCGGTTTCGCGGCGCGTTACTTCTCGCCCGAGCTGAATGACACCGAATTCGGTGCCTATTTCATCAACTATCACAGCCGTCTGCCGGTTATCAGCGGTGTGACCGGTACCCCGACCGATCTGGCGGGTATTACCAGCGCCAACTACGCGGCCGGTTCACGCTATTTCCTTGAGTACCCGGAAGACATCCAGCTGCTGGGTGCCAGCTTCAACACCACGCTTGATGCCATCGGCCTGCGCGGCATGTCCCTGCAGGGCGAATACTCCTACAAACTAGATCAACCACTCCAGATCGATGATGTGGAGCTGCTGCAGGCTGTTGTCGCACCGGGTGCAATCGCAGGCTCATGCTCTGCTGCTCCAACCTCTGCTGCCTGTCAGGGCACCATCGCCGCCTTCAACACCAATCAGGTGATCCAGAAGGAAGGCGGGATCAATCTCGGCAACCTCAACAGCTTCTTCGGTCGTGAGATTGAGGGCTATAAAGAGTTTGACGTCTCCCAGTTCCAGATGACCGCAACCCAGCTGTTCGGCCCGAACCTCGGTGCCAACCAGGTTGTTGTGCTCGGTGAAGCAGGCTTCACCTATATTCACGGCATGGACAGCGGCGAGCGCCTTGAAGGCCCCGGCACCTATATCGGTGGCAACCCGGTTCTCGCCGGCCCCGAAGGCTTCACCACCGACGGTTTCGGTGATCGCTTCTCATGGGGTTATGTGCTGGCAGCACGGGCCGACTACCTGAACGCCATCGGTGCCATCAACCTGTCACCAAGCATCGCGTTCTCGCACAACGTCAACGGTACGACACCATCGCCGCTCGGCAACTTCGTTGAAGGTCGCAAGGCCATCAGCATCGGTCTTACCGCGACCTATCAGAACCAGATTTCCATGAACATGCAGTACACGAACTTCTTCGATGGCGGTGATTACAACCTGCTGCGGGATCGTGATTTTGCATCGATTTCCATTAGCTACTCGTTCTGATAGACATTACGTAAATAGAACTATCTAATTGTCTGGATTGAATTTCAGACGACTGGCAGGGGCGGTATAACGCCCCGCCTGTTTTATATATCGGTGAAAAACCGACCATAGGGACCAGAGGGAGGAATTTGCATGTACAGGCGTGGCCTACTAACTGCTGCTGTTGCGTTGAGCCTTGGGCTCGGACTGTCCGGATTGACCGTCCATCCCGCCAATGCGGCTGACACCAACTACACCGAAGCCGATCTCGGCGACGCACTGACGCCAACCGGAGCCATCCGCGCCGGCAATGCCGATGGCTCGATCCCGGCATGGACCGGCGGTGTCACCACGCCACCAGCAGGCTACAGCCCCGGCGATCACCACATTGCCCCATTTGCAGCCGACCAGCCGCTGTTCACTATCACGGCCGACAATGCCGATGAGTACAAGGACATGCTGTCCGAAGGGCATTACAAGATGCTCAAGCAGTATCCGTCCTACAAAATGGCGGTCTACCCGACCCATCGCACCTTCTCGGCCCCACAGCGCATTTATGATGAGACACTTGCCAATGCCAGCCGCGCCAGCCTGAGCGATACCGGTAACGGCGTTGATGGTGCGAAAGAGGGGTATCCATTCCCGGTTGCCGAGAATGGCCTCGAAGCGATCTGGAACCATCTGCTGCGCTTCCGCGGTGTTGCCTTCGAACGGCGTGTGGGTCAGGCCAACCCGACCTCGGGCGGTGACTACACGATGATCTTCATCGACGAGAAAACCTACCTGCCCTACAGCCAGCCCGGCGGTAATGGCGGCAGCAATGAACTCGCCTACTTCCTGCAGGAAGTTGTCGCCCCGGCCCGTCTCGCCGGTGAGATCCTGCTGGTGCACGAAACCATCGATCAGGTCGAGGGACCGCGTCAGGCATGGACCTATAACCCCGGCCAGCGCCGCGTCCGTCGCGCGCCGAACGTCGCCTATGACAATCCGGGCACCGCATCGGACGGCCTGCGTACCACCGACAACTTCGACATGTTCAGTGGCGCACCGGACCGGTACAACTGGGAACTCAAGGGCCGCAAGGAAATGCTCGTCCCGTACAATGCCTATGCGCTGCATGCCAAGGGCGTTGCCTATGACGACATCATCAAGCCGGGTCACCTGAATGCCGACTACCTGCGCTATGAGAAGCACCGGGTCTATGTGGTCGAGGCCACCCTGAAGGAAGGCATCTCGAACATCTATTCCAAGCGCGTCTTCTATATCGACGAGGACAGCTGGAACATCGTTGCCATCGACATGTATGACAGCCGCGGCGACTACTGGCGTCTGGCTGAAAGCCATGGCATCAACTATTATGACGTGCCGGTTTACTACAATACCGTCGATGCGGTTTATGATCTGCAATCCGGTCGCTATACCGCCATCGGCTTCAAGAACAACGAAGACATGATCAAATTCGGGCAGGACTTCTCCGCCTCGGATTTCACCCCTGACCGTCTTCGTCGTGCGGGTCGCCGATAAGCAAACTGTCTGGTTTCATTGTTAAGGGACGCCGATGCGTCATAACTCCGCAATGCGAACACTGACAATGGCCAGCCTGGGCATCCTGGGCTGGCCATTGGTCGCTTTACTGCCCACCAATGCGGGCGCACAGGATATGCCGCCACCGGTCGCAGCCATGATCGCGCCGCTGGCCGCCGAGGCAACGGTTCTCGATGCCCTGCAACTGGGCGATGGCATGATTATCGCCGTCGGTGATCGCGGCCATATTCTCCGCTCGACCGATGAAGGGGCCAGCTGGCAGCAAAGCCCGGCCCCCGTCTCGATCCTGCTCACCACAATTGATGCAGCTGCGGACGGCACCCTGCTTGCCGCCGGGCATGATGCCGTGATCCTGCGCTCGACCGATGAGGGGGCGAGCTGGGAGATCGTGCACCGCGAGCCCGAATGGGAGCAGCCGATCCTCGATCTGCACATGATTTCGGCCACCCATGGTTTTGCCATCGGTGCCTATGGCCTCTATCTCGAAACCGATGATGGCGGCATGAGCTGGACCGAGCGCAGCATCTATGACGGCGACAGCCACCTCTATGCCAGCGCCCGTTTGCGCGATGGCAGCTTGCTGATTGCCGGTGAGTTCGGCACCTTGCTGCGCAGCGAGGATGAGGGCGCGACATGGGCTGAACTGGACAGCCCCTATGGCGGCACCTTCTTCGGTCTCACCGTACCGCCCGCTGATGAGGGCGCGGAGCAACCAACCCTCGTCTATGGGTTGCAAGGCCATGTTTTTGCCAGCACCGATTATGGCGCAAGCTGGGCCGCGGTTGATACCGGCGTCGAGAACGGCCTCTACAACGCTATCTGGAGCGATGGCACGGCCCCGATCCTGCTCGGCCATGGCGGGTTGATCCTGATCGACCGGGATACCGGCCCCGGTTTTGACTGGCAGAGCGTTATACGCCCGGCCCGCAAGCCGCTGGCAGGCGGGTTGAAGCTCGATGATGGCCGCTACCTGATCTATGGCGAGACCGGCCTGACCATTCTTGATCTGGACAGCGCATCATGAGCGATACCAAACCAGCTTTCGGTGACCGGGTTCAGGGCTTCATCTTCAACAACCGCGCCGTGTTCCTGATCCTGTTTGCGCTGATCACACTGGTCATGGGCTTTGCCGCCAGCCTGTTGAAGGTCGATGCCGGGTTCGACAAGCGATTGCCGATCTCCCACCCCTATATGGAAACCTTCCGGGAGTATCGGGACGAGTTCGGTGGTGCCAACCGCATTCTGGTGTCGGTGCGTGCGGTCGATGGCGATATGTTCACGCCGGCATTCTTCACCACCCTGCAGCAGGTAACCGACGAGGTTTTCAATATCCCCGGCGTCGACCCGGCGCGGGTGACCTCGATCTTCACGCCCAATGTACGGTTTATCGAGATCGTCGAGGATGGCTTTGCCGGTGGCAACGTCATTCCGGCCGATTTCAAGCCAACGCCTGAGTTTCTCAACATCGTTCGGGAGAACATCCTGAAATCCGGACAGGTTGGACGCCTCGTCGCCACCGATTTCAGCGCTGCCGTGGTCAGCGCCAATCTGGTCGACCGCGATCCGCAGACCGGTGAGCCGATCGACTATATCGCCGTTGGTCAGGAACTGGAACGCGCGCTGCGCGACAAATATCAGACCGATGATATCAATATCGACATCATCGGTTATGCCAAGGTGGTCGCCGATGTTGCCGATGGCGCTGCCGGGGTTGCCCTGTTCTTCCTGCTGGCCTTCGCCATCTCTGCCCTGCTGGTCTATCTCTACAGCAAATGCATCCGCGCGACCTCGATGCTGCTGATCTGTTCGGTGGCGGCGGTGGTCTGGCAGCTCGGCCTGTTGACCATGCTCGGCTATGGCATCGATCCGCTGTCCATTCTGGTGCCGTTTCTGGTTTTCGCCATCGCTGTCAGCCACGGTATGCAGATGATCAATGCCGTCGGTGCCGCCATGATGAACGGTGCCACCACACGGGAAGCGGCAGAGAGTTCCTTCCGCCGCCTGCTGGTGCCCGGCTCGGTTGCCCTGCTCAGCGATACCATCGGGTTTCTGACCATCCTGCTGATCGATATTCCGATGATCAAGGAGCTGGCGATTGCCGCCAGTATCGGTGTTGCGGTTATCATCATTACCAACCTGCTGATCCTGCCGCTGCTGATGTCCTATGTGACACCCGGCCCCGGTTACCGGGATCGGATCGTGCGGGCCGCCATGTGGAAACGGCCGATCTGGCACAAGCTGTCCTATGTCGCGACCCCGAAAATCGGTGGCATCGTTCTGGTCATCGCCGCCCTGCTCTTTGCCATCGGCTGGCAGGGCAGCCAGTCGCTGCAGATCGGTGACCTGCAGGCCGGTGTGCCGGAACTGCGGCCCGACAGCCGCTACAACATCGACACCGATGAAATCATCGAGCGCTATACAATCGGCGTCGACCTGCTGCAGGTCATCGTCGAGGCACCGGCGGACGGCTGTATCGACTATGGCGTGATGAGCGCGCTCGACCGGTTTGAATGGGCCATGCGCAATGTGGATGGCGTGCAGTCGACCATTTCGCTCGCCAGCGTCATGAAGGTGGTCAATGCCGGATGGAATGAAGGCCACCCGGCATGGCAGACCCTGTCACGCAACAGTCAGGTGCTGGTCCGGGCCGTGCGGCCAGTGGAGACCTCAACCGGGCTGCTCAATGCCCAATGCTCGGTCATGCCGGTGCTGATCTTTACCGAGGATCACAAGGCGACCACGATCAACCGCATCATCGACAGCATCAACACCTATGTCGATGAACACAGCGACGACCCCCTGACCTATCGCCTCGCCACCGGCAATGTCGGCATCATGGCCGCAACCAATGACGTGGTCGAAGCGGCACAGGGGCCGATCCTGCTCTATGTCTATATCGCGATCATTGCACTGTGTCTGGTGCTGTTCCGCTCACTCCGGGCGACGCTCTGCACCGTGTTGCCGCTGACGCTGGTTTCCGTACTCTGCTATACCCTGATGGCGCAACTCGGGATCGGGCTGAAGGTCTCGACCCTGCCGGTTGCCGCCCTCGGCGTCGGGATCGGGGTGGATTACGGCATCTATATCTTCACCCGTCTGCTGCATTACATGCGCAATGGCGAACCGCTGCGCGAAGCCTATGAATACACGCTGCGGGAAACCGGCAGCGCCGTGGTCTTCACCGGTGTCACGCTGGCACTCGGTGTGACCACATGGGTTCTGTCCGCCCTGCAGTTCCAAGCAGATATGGGCCTGCTGCTTGCGTTTATGTTCCTGGTCAATATGCTGGGCGCCATTCTCGTGCTGCCGGCCATCGCGGCCATGATCTATCCACGGGAAGGTTTGTCCAAACAGGAGAAGCCGGTCACGGCACCGGCCAGCGCTGAATGAGCCTCAAGGATGTGCCGACCGGCAAACGTCTGCGTTATCTGCGCCTGATGCTGACGCAGCTGTGCGGGCGTGGCGGCGGCTTTTTCATTCCCTATCGCTATGCCGACGGCGTGGACCCGAAAGCACCGATCGCCGGACCGATTGTTGACGCCTTTACCGCGGCTGACGGGCAGTGCCTGTCGGTTATCGAGAGCATCAATGCCCATGCAAATGATCTGGCACGGATCGGCCATGATGCCCCGGCCCCGCAACCGCGCTGGGGACAGGACTGGTTTCCCGGCCTCGATGCCGCCGCCTATTACAGCCTGATCCGAACCACGAAACCGGCACAGATTGTCGAGATCGGCAGCGGCCACTCGACCCGGTTCGCAGCACAGGCCATTCGTGATGGGGGCCTCAACACCCAGATCATTGCCATCGACCCTGCCCCGCGTGCGGCCATTACCGAGGAACTGGCCGATATTGTCACCTGCCGCCGGACAACCGTGGAGAACCTGCCCGCAGACCAGCGCCCGGTGCTGGCGGCAGGCGATATCCTGTTCATCGACAGCAGCCACATCATGATGCCCGGCAGCGATGTGGATCACCTGTTTACCGAATGTCTGCCAAGCCTGCCGCCCGGCGTACTGATCCATATCCACGATATTTTCCTGCCCGCCCCCTACCCGGCCGCATGGCGCTGGCGCGGCTATAACGAACAGCCGCTGGTGGCCGCCCTGATCGGCACCGGCAGTTTCGAGATCGTGTTCGGCAGTGCCTATTGCCGGGCGCATCATCCCAACAGGCTCGAGGCCATCGACCGGATCGCCACGGCACCAAAGGGCGCTCATGAATCCAGCCTGTGGCTGCGCCGAAAATAGGCTGTGAGTGGCACTCTCATCAGAATATTTGCGCTTGAAACCGGGATCGGCCACTCTGCGTTCATTGCTTGTGAGTAATTACTCACTCACATACTTTCAGGAGCCGGAACGCCATGTCTGACGCTTACGAAACCCGGAACAAGATCAACAAGGCCGCCCTCGACCTGTTTGCCGAAAAAGGCGTCGAGGCAACCACCACTAAGGATATTGCCCGTACCGCCGGTATCGCCGAGGGCACAATCTATCGCCACTATGTCAGCAAGGATGATCTGGTCTGGGACCTGTTCTCGACCAACTATGTCGGCTTTGCTGCCAAGCTTGATGAACTCGCTGCCGAACACACCGGGCTGAAATACAAGCTGCTGGTGGTGATCCGCCATTTCTGTGAGCTGTTCGACAATGACCCGGCGCTGTACCGCTTTCTGTTGCTAGTCCAGCACCGCAACCTGCACCGGCTGAAGCAGGGCACACGCACCCCGGTTCTGGCGATCCGTGATCTGATTGTCGAAGCAATCGGCAACGACGAGATACCGAAACAGGATGTGGACCTCGGCACGGCCTTTGTGCTCGGCTCGGTCATGCAGCCCACCACCTTCAACATCTATGGCCGCCTGACCGGTCCCATGATCGACCGGGTCCCGGCCATCACCCAGGCCGCCTATCAGGCCCTCGGCGGCAAGTAACAACACTCCAGTAAAGCGATACACCCCATGTCACACGATACGCCTGCACATGATGCGCCCACACAGGACGCCCGGACCGTTGGAATGCTTGAAATCCTGAAAACCCGGCGCTTCTGGCCATTGTTTGCCACCCAGTTTCTAGGCGCGGTAAACGATAACCTGTTCAAACAGGCGATTACCCTGCTGGTGCTCTACCGCCTTGCGCTCAGTGATGCGGCAGGCGGTCTGTTTGTCGTGGCGGGCACGGCGCTGTTCATTCTGCCCTATATCCTGTTCTCGATACTGGCAGGGCAGCTCGCCGACAAATACGACAAGTCGCGGATCACCCAGATCCTGAAGGTAACCGAGATCGGCGCGGCACTGGTCGGGCTGGTTGGTCTCATCACCACCAATGTGCCGATCCTGCTCGTCTCCTTGTTTCTGTTCGGTATGCAGTCGGCCCTGTTCAGCCCGTCGAAATACTCGATGATGCCGCAGCATCTGCATGACAATGAGCTGCTGAGCGGCAATGCCATGCTGGAATCCGGTGCCTTTTTCGCCATCATCGCCGGGCTGATCGGCGGTGGCCTGATCCTGCTGACCCCGAACCCGACAGCCGCCATCGGGGTTGCCACCATCAGCATTGGGCTGATCGGTCTGGTTGCCAGCCTGTTCATCCCCAAGGCACCACCCCATAGCGGCACCAGCCCGGCGCTCGACGGCTGGAAGCCCACCGCCATCTGGCAACAACTGAAACATGCCGCCGATCAGCCGGTGATCTTCAACACCATTCTGGGCATTTCATGGTTCAACCTGCTGGGCGGGGTGCTGCTGGCACAACTGCCGCTGTTCGCCAAGAACCAGCTCGGCGCATCGGAAACCATGACCACGCTGCTGTTCGTGGCCTTTACCGTGGGTATCGGCGGCGGCGCGATCCTGACCGCCCGGCTGCTGAAAGGCGAGATTACCGGTCAGCTTGCGCCGATCGGTCTGATTGTCGTCTCGGTGTTCATGGCTGATCTGGCACTGATCGCCGATTACCCGCCGCAACTGCTCGCCGGGATTGGTGACAGCAATATCTTCGCCACCATTCTGGGCACGCCCCGAACCTGGCGGCTGCTGATCGACCTGATCGGGGTTGCTGTTGGTGGTGCGATCTTTGTGGTGCCGCTCTATGCCCTCCTCCAGCACACGGCAAAGGATGAGGAACGCGCCCGGATCATCGCCTCCAGCAATGTGGTCAATGCCATCTTCATCGTGATCGGCAGTGCGGTTGCCGCTGCCCTGCTCCAGATCGGTGTCAGTGCCCGCTCGATCATCGGCGTGCTTGCCGTCACCAATATTCTGGCCGCCCTCTATGCCATCAAGCTGGTGCCGACACTGGTAATCCGCGGCATCTTCCGCACCCTGCTGAAACTGCTGTTCCGCCTTGAAAATGATGGTTTCGAGCAGTTGAAGAGTGTGAAGGGACCGGTTGTCTATGTCGCCAACCACGTCTCCTATATCGACGGCATCATTCTGGCCGCCAGCCTGCCGGGCACGCCGGTCTTTGCGGTCCACACCCATGTGGCCAACAAATGGTGGGCCCGACCGTTTCTGGCGCTGGTGGATTTCCGCGCCCTCGACCCGACTAATCCGCTGGCGCTCAAGACCCTGATCTCCGAGGTCAAGAAGGGACGCTCGGTGGTCATCTTCCCGGAAGGCCGGATCACCGAAACCGGCACGCTGATGAAGGTCTATGAGGGACCGGGCATGATTGCCGAGAAAGGCGGCGTGCCGCTGGTACCCCTGCGCATCGACGGCCCGCAATACAGCAAGTTCTCACGCCTGAAAGGCCGGATGCCACAGGGCTGGTTCCCGCAGGTACGGGTCACCGCCGAGGCACCGATCAAGCTCGACATACCGGACGACCTGACCGGTCGCGACCGCCGCACACGGGTCAGTCTGGCACTCTATGACGTGCTCTCGGACCTCAGCTTCAAGACCGCCAACAAGCCGCAGGACATTTATCAGGCCGTGCTTGGTGCCGCCCATCGCTTCGGCATGGACAGCGAGGCACTGGGCGATGTGGAAACGCCATCGATCAATTATCGCAAGGTGATTGCCGGGGCGGAAGCGCTGGGGGCAAAACTCACCGCCTATGCCGACCGCGACGAACGCATCGGCGTGATGCTGCCGAGCAGCATCGGGGCTGCCGTTACCTTTCTGGCACTGCAGGCCCATGGCCGCGTACCCGCCATGCTCAACTTCACCGCCGGGGCCGATGGCGTGCTGAAGGCAACCGAAACCGCCACGATCAAGCGTGTGCTGACCTCACGCCGGTTCATCAAGCAGGCCAAGCTGGAAACCCTGGCCGAGAAGCTGGGCGAGAAACTGGAGCTGATCTATCTCGAGGATATCCGCGCCAGCATCGGCACGCTGGACCGCCTGAAAGCGCTGGCCAGCACCTATAACATCCGCCGCAAGCACAAGCGCCGGGGGATCGATCCCGATGCACCGGCACTGGTGCTGTTCACCTCCGGCTCCGAGGGCGCGCCCAAGGGGGTGGTGCTGAGCCATATGAACCTGCTCGGCAACTGCCATCAGATCGCCTCACGGGTCGATTTTACCCAACGCGACAAGGTGCTGAACGCGCTGCCGCTGTTCCACAGCTTCGGCATGACCGGCGGTACGCTGCTGCCGCTCGTCTCCGGCGTGCCGAGCTTCCTCTACCCGTCGCCGCTGCATTACCGGATCGTGCCGGAGCTGGCCTACAGCTTCAACGCCACCATCATGTTCGGCACCGACACCTTCCTCTCCGGCTATGCCCGTATGGCGCATTCCTATGACTTCTATGCCATGCGCTATGTCTTTGCCGGAGCGGAGCGCCTGCGCCCGGAAACCCGCCGCGCGTGGATGGATCAGTTCGGCGTGCGTATCCTCGAGGGCTATGGCACGACCGAAACCGCGCCGGTGCTGGCGGTGAATACCCCGATGCACAACAAGCGCGGCACCGTCGGTCGCCTGCTGCCCGCCATGACCCACAAGCTGGAGGACATGCCCGGCGTCGATGAAGGCGGCCGCCTGATGGTCTCCGGCCCGAATGTGATGCTCGGTTACCTGAAAATCGAGGAACCCGGCGTGCTGCAACCGGCAGAGGAAGGCCCGACACCGGGCACACGCTGGCACGATACCGGCGACATCGTCACGGTCGATGATGAGGGCTATGTCACCATCCGTGGCCGGGCCAAGCGTTTCGCCAAAATCGCCGGGGAGATGGTCTCACTCGCCTCGGTCGAGGCGCTGGTGGAGGAAGCCTATCCCGAGCGTGAAACCGCCGTCGTCTCTGCCGCCGATGACAGCAAGGGCGAGAAGATCATCCTGTGTATCACCGGCGAGAAGCTGGATATGGGCAAGATCCGCGACATTGCCAAACAGCAGGGCAAGCCGGAACTGATGGTGCCACGCGAACAGCTGGTACTCGACGAAATGCCACTGCTCGGCACCGGCAAGATCGATCAGGTCACGCTGAACAAGAAGGTCGAGGCGATGCTGTCCAAGGACTAGCTGGCAGGGGATTAGTGATAAGGGTCCGCCGCATCACGCAGCCCATCGCCGAGGAAGTTGAAGGCGAGGATCGCGATGATGACCGGCACCACCGGCGCCATCAGCCATGGATAGAGCACGACGATATTCATGTCCTGCGCCTCGGTCAGCAGCACGCCCCAGCTGTTGATCGGCGGACGCAGACCGAGGCCGAGATAGCTGAGCGCGGTTTCACCGAGGATCATGCTCGGGATCGCCAGCGTTGCCGAAGCGATAATGTGGCTGGAGAAATTGGGCACCAGATGCTTGAAGATAATCCGGCGCGGGCGTGCCCCCAGCAGGCGGGCAGCACTGGCAAAATCCTCCTCGCGCAGTGCCAGCAGTTTCGAGCGCACGGCACGGGCCAGACCGGTCCAGTCGATCAGGCCCAGAATGATGGTGATGGCGAAGAAAACGAGGATCGGGCTCCATGTCACCGGCACCGCCGCTGACAGCGCCATCCAGAGCGGCAGTTCCGGCAGGCTGCGGATCGTCTCGATCACCCGCTGCACCACATTATCGACCCAGCCGCCGAAATACCCCGCAATACCGCCGATCAGGATGCCGAGGAACATGCTGACCGCAATGCCGATCAGGCCGACGGTTAGTGAAATTCGCGCGCCATAGATGATCCGCGAGAGCACATCACGACCGAGCCGGTCGGTACCGAGCATGAACAGCGTCCCCTGTTCCGCAGGACAGACAAGGTGCCACTCGGCATTGAACAGGCCCCAGAAGCTGTATTCGTCACCGCGACAGAAAAACCGGATCGGCTGAACCTTGTCGGTATTCTCGGTATAGATGCGTTGCAGTGTCTCCATATCCAGCTTCTGGCTAAAGCCATAGGTGAAGGGACCAACAAATGATCCCTCATGGAACAGGTGGATCGCCTGGGGTGGCGCCAGAATATGACGGCTGTTGCGGGTTGTCTGGTTGTAGGGCGCAATCGGCTCGGCCAGCAATGCGAGCAGATAGAGCAGGATCAGCACGATACCGGAGATAATGGCCAGACGGTGCTGGCGCAGCTTGATCCAAACCAGTTGCCACTGGCTGGCGAAGGCGAGCTTATCGCTGGTAACCGCATCCGGCTCGGATGTACCGGGGTCAAACGGCGCATCGGAGACAAAATGCTGTTCCGGATCGATCGGAGTTGGCAAATGCGTATCAGACATGGAAATCAGGCCACCGTTCCACCGCCGACACGGATACGCGGATCGAGCAGCGCCAGCAGGATATCCGAGATAAACACCCCAACCACGGTCAGCACCGCGAGAAACATCAGGAATGAGCCAGCGAGGAACATATCCTGACTCTGCAGCGCCCGGACCAGCAGCGGCCCGGTCGTCGGCAATGACATCACCACCGAGACGATGGCCGCACCGGAAACCACTTGCGGCAACAGATTGCCGATATCGGCGACGAAGGGATTGAGCGCCATACGCAGCGGATACTTGATCAGCAGGCGCTGTTCGCCCATGCCCTTGGCCCGTGCCGTGGTCACATAATGCTTGCGCAATTCATCGAGCAGATTGGCCCGCAACCGGCGGATCATTGCGGCGGTACCTGCGGTACCGATCACGATTACCGGCACCCAGAGATGGGCGAATACCGACATGGCCTTGCCCAAACTCCATGGCTCGTCGAGATATTGCGGGTCCATCATCCCGCCGATGGTGGTGCCGAACCAGACATTGGCGAGATAGAGCAACACCAGCGCCAGCAGGAAGTTCGGCGTGGCAAGGCCGAGAAAGCCGAGAAAGGTCAGGCCGTAATCGCCAATGCTGTACTGGTGCGTCGCCGAATAGACCGCAATCGGGAACGACACGACCCAGATGAACAGGATGGTCGAGAAATTCAGGATAAAGGTCATCAGAAGCCGGTCGCCAAGCACCTCGGATACCGGTCGGTTGAATTCAAAGCTCTGGCCGAGATCACCCTGCAGCAACCCGGTTACCCAGTTCCAGTACTGCACATACATAGGTTTATCGAGCCCGTACTCGGCGCGCAGGAACTCGATCTGCTGGGCAGCGGTCGCCTCGCCCTGTGCCTGCAATTCGTACAGTTGTGATGTCAGGTAATCGCCGGGTGGCAACTGGATCAGAGTAAACACCAGTATGCTTATCGCGATCAGGGTCGGGATCATCACGGCCAGACGGCGGATCAGGAAATTCAGCATTTGGGTACCCGGTAAGTCATGAACTGGCCGATCAATCAGTTATCCCTGCGGAACTGTTCAAAGGGCAGTTCTTCAGTACCTACCTCAACCGCATCGCTGCGGAAAAACAAATCCATGCGATAAATGCCGAAATAACCGCCGGAGTCCCAGTTATAAACCGCCTTCTCCGGTACATTCTTCAGCACATCGGCAATCACGACCGGTTGTGGCACATGGGAAACCGTACCGATGGTGAACACATTGTCGGTATAGATGTGCTGCATCCGCGCCCAGATATCGGCACGCTCGGCAGTATCTTCGGCGAGAAACCACTCACGGTAGAGATCATACAGTTCCATGACCGGCTGCAAGTTCGGCTCCTCACCGGATGCACCGCCGGTTTCATGGTACTGGCCCCATTTCGGCCATTGCAGGTAATCCTGTTTTACCGGGGCAAACTCGGTCGGCGGCATGTCTGCCGTGGCGATACCGTTATCGAGACCGGTCCAGACCGACATGATGGCATCACCGGCATAGATGCGGTTGCGGAACAGCTCGCGCTGGCTGGGGCGGGTAATCAGGTTGACACCGATACGGGCATAGCTGTCACGGATCAGCAGCAGAATATCGCTCTCGAGGGTTGATTCACCCGAACTCTCGACAATGATCTCGAACGGCTGGCCATTAGGCAGCAGCCGTGAGCCGGAGCCACCCTGACGCTTGATCCCGGCGGCATCGAGCAGAGCCGCCGCCTGTTTCAGATCATATTCGGCATAGGCATTGGCCGCCGCCTCATCATAGAGCGGGCTCTCGCTGACCAGTGCATTGGCCGCTGCCGTGCCGAGGCCATAGAACACCACCTGATTGATCTCTTCCCGATCAATGGCGAGCGACAGGGCGCGGCGTACACGCACATCCTGAAACGCCTCACGCCATACCGGGTTGCTGGCGTTCAGGTTCGGGAACAGCGCCAGTTGCGATCCCCGGCCATTGGCCCAGAGGGCGACCTGATATCCGGTATCATGTGAGCTGCGCTTGAGCAGCGTGTAATCCTCAAACCGCAGATAGCGCGCCTGCAGATCACTCTCGCCGGTTGCGGTTTTAGCCGGGATCAGCTTGGCATCGGCGATGGTCATGACCACCTCGTCGAGATAGGGCAGTTGTACCCCATGGCTGTCGACGCGGTGGAAATAGGGATTGCGGACAAAGATTTTCCGCGTGCCGATACCCGCCTTGTCGAGCACCCATGGCTGCAGGACCGGCAGGTCGGGATTGGTATTCTTATAGGCCTTGTTCACGTCATTCATCAGCGAGGCCCAGCTGCGTTTACCGCCTTCTTCCACCTTCGCCTGCAGCTCACCGGCATCGGCATAATCGCCGTGGAACTGCTTCAGGTAATGGGCCGGCATGTAGATATAGAGCGGGGCCGCCGCCGCCAGTTCACCGAGAAAGGCCGGGTTCGGATCATCCCAGCAGTAGCGCACGGTATAGTCATCGATCACCTCGAACACCGGCAGCTTGTCATTGATGCGCATGACCGTTGGCGGGCCGCTCGGGCTGACCAGCTCGTTGAGCGCAATATCTTCCCAGTAGAAGCGGAAATCCTCAGCCGTGAACGGCTCCCCGTCGGACCAGCGATGACCGGGGCGCAGATGCAGGGTAAAGACCCGCTCGTCCTTGACCTCGACGCTCTCCAGAATATCAGGCCGGATATTGAAATCCTCGTCATAGGCAACCAGCCGGGCATAGCCGTAGACGACCATCTGGCGCACATCTTTGTCACGGGACATCAGCATCGACAGCCGACCGCCGGAGCGACCGAAATCACGGCCAGTCTCGGTCGGATCAGTGACACGCGGTGTCAGCGGCAATCGTTCAGATACCGGCGGCAATTCACCTTGCGCCACCGCCTCATCAAGGCTTGGTGGATTTATATAGGCAGGCAAGTCACCTGCCAGCGCCACATGCCCTGTCAGCAGCATGAAGGCACCGCCAATAACGGCCGCAATGCGTGTCCGGGAAATCAGGTGCTGTTCTGTCATGCCTGTGCTCTTACCAGATGATCGCCCGAGACGCTGACCAGCCCCGGTTGGAAATTCTCATCCACCGTAAAGGGCGCAGGCCAGTTGCTCGGATCATTGTGACCGCCCTGACGGATCAGGTCAAAATCGAGCTTACGGTCGAGCCGTGGCTCGGGCACCGCGGCCAGCAGGGCCTTGGTATAGGGGTGGGTCGGATTGTTAAACAGCTGCTCGCGGCTTGCGACCTCGACCAGCACGCCCTTGCACATCACGGCGATACGGTCGGCGATGTAATCAATCACCGCCAGATTGTGCGAGATGAACAGATAGGTAAGGCCGAGCACCGACTGCAGATCCTTGAGCAGGTTCAATATCTGCGCCTGCACCGAAACATCGAGGGCCGATACCGGCTCGTCACAGATCAGCAGTTCCGGGTGCAGGGCAAGGGCGCGGGCAACGCCGATACGCTGGCGCTGGCCACCGGAAAAGCTGTGCGGGAAGGCTGACAGCTTACGCGGGTCCAGCCCAACCAGATGCATCAGCTCAATCGCCCGCTCCCGTCGCCAGTTGCGGTTGCCGACATTCTGCACCACGAAGGGTTCGGTCAGTATCTCCGAGACCGGCATACGCGGATTGAGTGAGCCATAGGGGTCCTGAAACACAAACTGCAGCCGCTTGCGCAGCCCGTGCTCGCGCCATTGCTGGTCATTGAGCGTGGTCAGGTCGAGCGATGTGTCCTGATCCAGATGATACCGGGCAGCACCGGTATCGGGGCGCAGGGCTCCGACGATAATCTTGCTGAGCGTGGTCTTGCCGCAACCGCTCTCCCCCACCAGCCCCAAGCATTCACCCTTGTTCACCGTCAGATTGATACCGTCCAGCGCCCGGATCGTGCGGACACCACCGCCGAGGCTCTTTTTCGATTTCAGGTGATAGGTTTTGGTGATGTCCTGCAGTTCCAACAGCGGCTGACCGATGGCGATCTCACGGCTCTCAGTTTCGGGAGCCTTTGCCTGTGCCGGTTGCTGACCGCTGAGCGCGCGACTGACCTCGATCGGACGCAGCGGCTGCAAACGTTCATCACGGTTGACACCGATCACCGGCACTGCCTTGAACAGCGCCTTCAGATAGGGGTGGGTGGCATGATCGAAGACCCGCTCAACCGGGCCGCTCTCCATGATCTTGCCACGATAGGCGACGGTTACGTAATCGGCCATATTGGCGACCACGCCGAGATCATGGGTAATCATCAAGACCGACATGCCGAAATCACGCTGCAAATCCCGGATCAGCGTCAGTATCTGCGCCTGAATGGTAACATCGAGCGCCGTGGTCGGCTCATCGGCAATCAGCAGCGCTGGCTGGCAAATCAGCGCCATGGCGATCATGGCCCGTTGGCGCAGCCCGCCGGACAGCTCGAACGGATATTGGTGTACAGCCCGTGACGGATCGGGGAAACCGACCCGATCGAGCATTTCCTCAGCCTTCGCCAGCGCCTTGGCCTTGTCATAGCCACGATGGATGGTCAGCACCTCGCCGATCTGATCACCGATCCGATGCAGTGGCGACAGCGAGGTCATCGGTTCCTGAAAGATCATGCCGAGACGATCACCGCGCAAGGCACGCAGCTTTTTGTCCTTCGGCGACAGGGCGGCGAGATCAATCGGCGACGGCTCCCCATCACCTTGCGCTTGCGTATCGAAAAACAGAATCTTGCCCTGCTGTATCTGGGCGCTGTCGGGCAGCAGGCGCATGATCGAATTGGCGATCACCGATTTGCCGGAACCGCTCTCGCCGACAAGCGCCGTTACCTTGCCCGCCGGAATGGCCAGCGAAACATCGTCAACGGCCTGCACAGGCCCCCGCAGGGTTCTGAACGCAACTGACAGGTTATGAA
Source organism: Micavibrio sp. TMED2 (assembly GCA_002168225.1). Lineage (NCBI taxonomy): Bacteria > Pseudomonadati > Bdellovibrionota > Bdellovibrionia > Bdellovibrionales > Pseudobdellovibrionaceae > Micavibrio > Micavibrio sp. TMED2. Next base: position 613,136 of record NHBH01000009.1, on the reverse strand, counting down.
TTTCAACAATGTTGCCCATCTGAATGTCAGCTGTGTTCCTGCACTTATGCCCTGCCCTTATGTATCGCCGGTTACCCAGCGAGCCCCCGGATGGCTGCTCACAAGGCCAGCGAATTTTTCAGTAAATTGCCACACCCTGTCCGTATGCACCAGATGATGTGTCATCATCCCGGCGCGTTCATCGCTGTCCGCCTCGGTTCTTAGCCAACGCAAATGGCTGACGAGCGGTTCCAGCGTGGCCTCCTCCCCCGCAAAATCACGCCCGTCACGCCAGGCGATTGGATCAGCATGGGTATTGCAGCGTGCGAGTCCCGTTGGAAACAACGACATGGCCGGACGCCGGTTGCAGGATGAGACAACGGAGAAACCCAGTTCCGGCAGCATGGCCAGCACATCCCGTTCGATCCGGTTCCAGGGTGGCACCATCATGGCGACCGGCTGGTCAAACAGGTACTGTAACCGCTCGCGACCGGTGGCGAGGTCACGGCGCAATGCCTGCCGATCCACCAGCCCGCCAAGCTCGATGGTCTTGGCATCGGGTGCACCGTTATTGTGGTGGCTCCAGCCATGCTGGGCCACGGTCATCAGCGGGTTATCGGCGAGGCGGTCGGCGAGGCTCTGCTCAACCGGTTCGGGAATGACCGCCAGCGTCATCGGAATGGCATAACGCTCGGCAAGTGCCAGCAACTGCTGCAGCTGAGGTGTATCGGCAACCGCATCATCGTCACGCCACCAGATCGGTGCCGCCTTGTCCTCAGCGGCCCATTGATCCAGTTCGGCGTGCAGCAGGTCTAGGGTCAACGATCGATATGCTCCAGAATGAAGGCTGCGGTCTTGCCCGCGCCATCAAGGGAGATTTCTGGACGGGGATCGAGGACCGTTCCCTCCTCCCACAGCCGGTTAACCGCAGCGGCAAGGCGCTCGGGCGTCAGCCCCTCGGCCGGTTCCACATGGACGAGGCCATGCTGCATCAGGCGGTCGGCCCGCACGCGCTGTTCGGTTTCCTGCCCTTCATCATAGGGCACAGCCAGACCGCGACGACCGGCGAGCAGCCATTCCATCACGGTATTATATCCGGCCTGTCCGATGCTGAGGGCTGCCGTGCTGTGCAGTACCGCCATATCGGGTCGGGCCTTCTCGATCACCACGCCTTCGGGGGCATGGTTCATCAGCCGGGCAATATCCTCACCCGGCATGGACGGGCCACAGATCAGGTGCCAGCGCCGGTCTGCCAGTATCGTATGGGACTTCGCCGACATGGCACAGGCGAGCAGGTCATAGCCGACAGCACCACCACCGGCGGAAACGACAACTTCCTCACCCGGCTCCTGAAACGCAGAGATAACCGGACGAGCGCTGCGCTGATCTACAACAAAGCCGGTATAGGTCAGGCGGTTGGCATAGCTCGGATCGACCGGGAAGCTGTCTTCCAGACGCATGAATTTCGGGTCACCATGCACCAGAATATGATCGATATGCTGGCTCAGCTGGTCGGCGATCCATGGCAGACGCTTTTCCTTGGATGGCGGCACCAGAACATCGCGCACCGAGCTGATGGTGATCGGTCGGTCATCCCAATCGGCAATTTCCGTCAGCAGCGGCTCCAGCTCGAATTTGAAGCCGCGACGCCCGAAGGGATAAAGCTCAAGCACAAGGGCCGCCGGTTTGATCGTCTTGACCAGCGCAATCAGGCGACGGGTACGGGCATGACGGTATTCATCGGTGACCGGATTGCCATCGGCATCACGGTGATCGTTGAAGTCGCGCTCATGGATACCGATCGGCGGCAACTGCTCGACCCGACAGTTCGGCACCATCGTGGTCATGTCATTGGTACCGCCATTGATGACCACCACTTCGACATCCAGCCGCTTGCCCGCCTGCGCCACAGCCTCGGCCAGCGCTGCGGTGCGGTGAACATGGCCCATGCCCAGCAGGTGCTGGATGTAGAAGACAACAGAAGTCATGAGATATGGATGCTTGCGGTTACGAAAAGAAGGTATCGGGTGGCTGGCTGTTTAAACCGTTAATGCGGCGATGACTACAGGCTCATGCCACCGTCGATCATGGTGAGCCCGAGCAATATGTCGTCGAGCCGTTTGGCAACATGCCCAATATTGTGCTGCTCGGCAACCTTGGTCAGGGCTGCAGAGCCCATCGCCTGCCGCCGTGGCGGGTCGGCGATCAGATCGAAAACGCCTTGGGCAAAGGCCCGCATGTCACCCGGCTCGACCAGAATACCGGTGACACCATTCTCAACGATATCCGGTACCCCGCCAACCTTCGCGGAAACCACCGGCAGGCCGGCAGCCTGCGCCTCGAGCAGTGACATGCCATAGGCTTCGTTCACCGCTGGCCAGACGCAAAGATCGCTGGCGCCATAAAGGACAGGTATGGTTTCCGGCGCCACCTGTCCGAGTGGTATCACCTTGGCACCGAGTGGTCGCATGGCGGTCATCACCTCTGACCGGGCCTCACCGTCACCGGCAATGATCAGGCGGAAATCAACGCCCTGCAGCATGGCGAGCGCCTCACTCAACTGCCGGTAGGACGCGTATTTATCGCCCCGCCGCATCATGCCGACCACAACCAGCCATGGCACATTGTCCTCGATATTGAAGCGCCGGGCGAGCACCTTGCGGGCGCTTTCGTGCCGACTGCGCGCCAGGGCATAATCGGCGGGATCGAGGAACGGCTTGATCTCGACCAACATCTCCGGATTATCAAGCAGCGGCAACACACAGGGCGTATCGGCAGAATTGATGCTGATCACCTTACTCGCCTGTTCCAGCGCTTCTCTCACGGCGTTATGGCCCATATCCCATTGTCCGCCTGCCTGCTTCGGCGCATAGGAAGCCTCGGCGACGATATAGGGAATGCCCATGGCCTGACAGAAGCCGGGCCCGATCCAGTCCGGTGCCTTGTGATACAGGTGATAGGTGAACCAGACCGCCGGGCGCAGCTCGGGGCGCAAGGTCTCGGCACGTTGGATCAGCCGGGTTGCGGTCGTCACCCCGACATCGCGCAACCGCAACTGGCGCGTATAGTCACCCGCCCCTTCCCGGCTGCTGAACTTCGACGCCACCTGAACCGTATGACCGGCATATTCGAGCGCCTGTATCAACAGCCGCGCCATCATGCGGTCACCGGACGGTGTCGGATCGTCCGGGGCTTTCATCGGGGCGTAGAACGCAACTCTCATTTCGACGGCAGATCCGCGATGGTTGTGGAGCCGGTATCGGCCTTGGTTTCCCTAACGGCTTGCAGCAGATTGACCAGCGGATCAAGACAATGGTTGAAAGCGAACCCAGTTTGCAACCGGAGTGCCGCAGCGCGACCATACCGCTCGAGCCGCGTCCGATCTGCCGCCAGCCCGGCAATCGCCGCGGCCATGGCCGGGACATCATCCGGCTCGATCAGCCAGCCGGAAACATCATGCTCGATGAATTCCGGCAAGGCCCCGACCCGCGTACCAATGGCAGGGACGGCAAAGCTGGCAGCCTCCATCAGCACATTGGGCAGGCCATCACGGTCACCATTGCCGGTTACCCGACTGGCGATCAGGAACAGATCGGCCTGATTATACAGGTCACGAATAACATCACGCGGCTGCGAGCCGTGCCATGTGATACGACCGGCAATACCGAGGCGGGCGGCCTCTGCCTTCAGATCGGCGAGCAACTCGCCACCACCGGCATGATGCCAATGCCAGTCAAGCTGGTCCGGCAGCTGCGCCAATGCCTGCAGAATGGTGTCCAGCCCCTTCTTGCGCACCGCCCGGCCCACGGTCAGCAAGCGCAGTCCGCTGTTCCCAACAGGCTTGGCGGCTTCCTGCTCCGCAATCACCAGATCGGTCGTATCGAGGCCGTGATAGACGAGATGCACCGCTTCCGGTCGCTTGGTCAGCGGGCGCAAATGAGCGCAATTTCCGGCGGTACAGGTCACAGTCCAGAGCGCATCATCGAGCTTCTCCACCAGTTCCCAATCCTCGCTGGTATAGATATCCTTGGCATGGGCCGAAATCGCGAAGGGCAGATCCAGCAGTCTGGCCGCATAGCGGGTGACCGAGCAGGGCGTATGGATGAAGTGGGCATAGAGCAGATCAGCCGTGCCCGGCAGTTCATGCGCCAATACCAGCGCCTGTCCCAGCCTGCGGATACGATTGGCACTGCGGTCACGTTTGAAATCGCGCCACCACAGGCCCAGCACTGACCGCAAGCGCGGATTGCGCAGCATGGCGAGCAGCGCCGTCAGCACGCGCCACGGCTCCTGATAGAGATATTCCGGCAGATACAAAACCTCGGCCTGTACCCGATCATGAACCGGGTGGCGGTGGCTGTCGGTAGGGTGACGGAGGGAAACCAGCCGCACATCGGCACCGGCATGTTCCAGCCCCTCGATCTCCTGTGCGATGAAGGTTTCGGACAGGCGCGGATAGCCCTTGAGCACGATAGCCAATTTCAGCCCCGTCAACGGGCCTGAAGCATGGCCATCCGCAGGGGCAGCCTTATGGTCTGTATCGTCACGAGGCACGTATCACCGATTAATAAGTTGCCGCGTCAGCCGGAAGCTGATTTGAGGCTGCTTTCCGCGCCATCAAACCAGTTGTCGAGCACATCGCCCATACGAGCCAGCCCGTCCATCATCCCGGCAACCGCAAAATGCGATGGCGGCGGCTGATCCAGCAGATCGCGCAGGGCCTCGACCATCACGGCGGGTTCCCGACGGTTGCCATTGCCCGGCAATACACGGGCGAGTTTGAGTTCATCGGCCCGATTAGCACGCAGGGTCTGTTCCAGCCGCGGCACTTCGCGCGGCACGATCACCGATGGCTTGTCCAGCGACAGCACCTCGCAGAAGGTGTTGTAACCACCCATGCAGACCACCCCGACCGATTGCGCCATCAGTTGCTCCAGATGCGCATCGAAACGGGCGATGGTGACTTTGTCGAGCTTGCCGGTCCGGCGGACAAAGCTGTTCCACACCCGGGTCTTGATGAATGGGCCGGTCACGATATGCGCCTTGACCGGCATATCGGCATCGGCCTCATAGGCCCGCAGCACCCAGTCGATCAGGACATCGCCATCACCACCACCACCGGCAGTCACCAGTACAAACGGCTCCTCAAAGGCATTGCGGCGCTGGCGGTTGACGCCATTGGGCACGCGGCGGCGCAGATAGCCGAGATAGGCCATCTTGTCCTGCACATCATCGCCGATCTGCAAGCCACGGAGCGGATCATAAATCTGTTCCAGACCATAGACCCAGATATTGTCATAGTATTTGCCAAGGGCATTGGTCGCCCCTTTGCGCAACCATTCGGCACGCACGCGCAGCGGCTCATCGAGAATATCGCGCAGACCGAGGACATTGCGCGTCCCCATCTCCTGCAGCATCTCCAGAGTTGGTTCGATCTCTCCGCGCAAGCCGAGCGGTTCCTTGTCGACGATGAACACGTCGGGGCGGAACACCTCTGCGGTATGCTTGATGATCGAGGACCGCATGGCGACAGTCTCGTCGATATTCACATGTTCGTTGAGCGAGACATACTCGCCATTGCGCAGTTTGATGACACCGGGGATGCGGACAAAGTCAACACGGGAGCGGAAATCGAAGCTGCCGATGATCGGCGAGCCGGAGATGATCAGGACCGACACATCCTTGCGGCGTTCGACGATGGCATGCGCAATTGCTCTGGTCCGGCGCAGATGGCCGAGACCAAAGGTATCATGGCTGTACATCAGGACACGTTTGCGCGGGCGATTGGCTATCATGCCGCAGGATGGCTCACAGTTATCGATTGGTCGAATAAACGCGGAATGTGTTTCCCCAAGCCCCCTGTCGTCAAGCAATCAATAAACCTAACCGTCTGCCGACAGGACTGTAAAGCAAAAGGCAGCCCTGAAACAGGCTGCCTTTCCAGTGATTTATCAGGAAAACCACAGATACCGGGGTTTATCCCTTACATAGCGTCACAAACCGGTTATGCGGCGCGATCCGCACCGATTACCGCATTCAGAGCCTGCATGCCGGAGCGCAATTTGCCGAGCACATTGCCAAGTTCGCGATCTTCCTCACCGCCATCGGACGCACCACCCAGCAGGGCCAGCCTGTCCGCCAGAGCGCTGAGTACACGAGCTGCCTCATCGATATCGGCGATCAGATCATCGCCATCATCATATCCGACCGGATCAATATCGGGACTGCTGGCCTCGGCATTGCGCAGGCCGATCTCATCACAGAGCGCGCCCAGAGAACCGGAGCGCTGTTCCAGTGCGTCGATGACCGCATCGGCACGACGGGTGATCGCGACCAGCCGGGTGCTGGTCTTGGTCGAATGCGCCATCATTTTGCGCTCAAGGCGGTCGAGCCGCGCAACATAACCGATCAGCTCTTTCGCCGACATTTCAATCTGCCTCGTCACCATGTCCACATGCTGCAAGGCTGGTGAGTTTTCTTCTCTATGGTCGCCGGACATTGCCTTCTCGCTTTTCTTGCACTTGATCCTCGCCCGGGCGTTCTGCCCGTCGGCGTCATGCTGCAACCTTGCCTGAAGAACCTAAATGTTAGATTAATAGAGGTTGGGATTTCGGATCGGCAGCGTCTGGGGGACGATGATATTGCCCGATGGATCAAACATCATAACCGACAGCAATATGCCGGTGCTGAGCAGCGCCGCTGCTCTTTACCGAACCACAATCAACCGTCTTGCCATTGAAATCCGCACTCAGGACGACCCGACCTACAGCAGTGATATCGGCTGGCAGATAACCGAGTCTGACTGGGCCGCTGCCTCTGCCAATGCGCTTGACCTGCTCCGCAAGGCCGTCGCCGGGGAGCAGGAAGACAGCCCTCTGACCCATCGGCTGGTGCCCATCGCCGATCCCTACAGCCGCCCCGGCCTCGACGAGATCACCATTCAGGAATGGCGCGATCTCGACTTTGCCTTGCTCGACAAACCCTATGCGCCTTCCGGCGATACGATCAGCCGGGAAGAACTGAGCCTGTTGCCCCTGCTGGAATTCTACAGCGGTCTCGTGGACATCGATAACAATGTCGCACGCATGTATGATGCACGGCGTTTTGACCGGATCATGAATATCTGCCTGATCCTTGGCGGTATCCTGCTCGTCAGCACCATCGGTACGGCAATCATCAGCGGCATCAAGGAGTTCGATTGGTCAAAGGTGCCACTCGAAGGCTCGCTCGGCATACTCTGCGGCTTTGTCATAGGTTTCATTCTGGACCGCCGCCGCCGCGCCAAAACCCGGCGGCTGGTAGAGGGCTGGGGTGACCGGTTCGGCTGTGACCTGAAGCAGCTCCGTCACCGCCGCCTGCCGAAATTCGTTGCCCGGATCAAGGCAGAGATTGCCCGCCTCGGCGGTCAGCGCTTTGTCGATATGGATGCCGAGACCCTGCATGCCGAAGTGCACAAGCTGATGACCGCATCCGGTTATCGTCCGATTGGTTCGGAGATTGCCCAATAGGCACCGCCTGACAAAATACATACGCGCACTTGCAATTTTTGATGGCGCATTGTCCCAGCCTTGGCAAACTAGAGGTTTGTTAAGCCGTTCAGCCGCATCAGAAATCATTATCCATGGCCGCCAGCGACACTCAAGAAACCGAACAGCCAACCACTGAACCGGTGCAGGAAGCGCCGTTGCACCGGCTCGATCCCGAGCGCCTGCCCGGCATTCGCAAACGGATCACCGGTCGCCTGCAGGGGCTCTATGGCGACGAGATTGCCGAGCGACTGACCCAGAAGATCATTGACCGTATCTGCCGTCATCCGGGCGCTCCGGAAGATCTGGCGATGGGTGAGAAGCCCAAGCATCATGGCCAGTGGGATGAGACAGACACGATGCTGATCGCCTATGGCGACAGCCTGAACTACCCCGGTGAGGCACCGTTACGCACCCTAGACCGCTTCTGCACCGAATACCTCACCGACAGCATCTCGACGGTGCATATCCTGCCATTCTACCCGGCGTCATCGGATGGCGGGTTTGCGGTCATCGATTATTACGCCGTCAGCCGCAATCTGGGTGACTGGAGCGATATTCACCGCTTGCGTGAACGCTTCGACCTGATGTTCGATCTGGTGCTCAACCATGCCTCCAGCCGCTCGCTCTGGTTTGCCGAATATCTCGCTGATATTCCGCCGGGCAACAGCTATTTCGTCGAGGTCGGCGAGAAAGACAACATCGCCAACGTGGTGCGCCCGCGCCGAACCCCGCTGACCTTCGAGGTCTATACCAAGCGCGGTTACCGCAACGTCTGGGCCACCTTTGGCCACGACCAGATTGATCTGGATTTCCGCAATCCGGAAGTCCTGATGCAGTTCGTCGATATCCTGCTGACCTATGTGGATCAGGGCTCGCGCATCATTCGCCTCGATGCCGTTGCCTATCTCTGGAAAGTCTTCGGCACCACCTGCATCCATCTGGAGCAGACCCATGAAGTGATCAAGCTGTTCCGCGATATTCTGGAAATCGCGGCACCCGAGACCATCCTGCTGACCGAAACCAACGTACCGCACCACGAGAACATCAGCTATTTCGGGAATGGTGACGAAGCGCAGATGATCTATCAGTTCAGCCTGCCGCCGCTGATCCTGCATGCCATCCATACCGGCTCGACCCGCTATCTGCATGAGTGGCTGTCAGAGCTGGAACCACCGCCCTATGGCTGTACCTTCCTCAATTTTACCGCCAGCCATGACGGTATCGGCATGCGCCCACTGGAAGGGATCATTCCCGAGGATGAGCGCGCCACCATGCTGGACGAGATGCGCAATCGCGGTGCCTATGTCACCACCAAGCGTAATGCCGATGGCAGCGAAAGCCCGTATGAGCTGAACATCACCTATTTCGATGCCTTCAAGGCGTCGGAGAATGACCCGCTTCAGGTCTCGCGCTTTCTGCTGTCACAGACCATCCCGATGACACTGCAGGGCATCCCGGCCTTCTATATCCACTCTTTCACCGCCACACCGAACGACCATGTGGGCGTAGAGCAGACCATGACGACCCGCGCCATCAACCGGCGGCGCTGGGATATGGGTGAGTTGAATTTCCTGCTGCGCAATCCGGCCAATGCCTCATCACAGGTCTTCGACGCCCTGCGCCGCCGCCTGCAAATCCGGCGCATGCTGAAGGTGCTGCACCCGGACGTGCCCCAGCGCGTACTTGATCTCGGCCCGGATTTCCTTGGATTTTGGCGGGAAGATACGGAAAACACCCGCTATCTGCTGGCCCTGCACAATGTCACGCCCTATGCCAAGACGTTGTCGATCGGCATCCCGCACCTGCCATCCAAGGTCGGCGCTTGGGCCGATGCCCTCACTGGCGAGACGCTGGACCCTCAGGCAACGGAAATCACCTTCCGCCCATATCAGGCGATCTGGCTGGTGCCACTCGTCGATTGCCCGCACCCGGACCCGCTCAACAGCCCGACAGACAACGCAGAACCGGCAGAATAATCAAGATCAGGCGTTATCCGCCTCAACCGCCTCACGCAGTTGCTCACGCATTTCCGGGTGGGCGCTGAAGACGCGGTTCCAGTTCGGCATGAACGGTGCTTCCATCGGCGTATTGAGGAAATCGTCACCGGCATGGAGCACGCTTTCGAGGAAGACCTCGATTGCCGCTTCCTCCTTGTGCCGGTCGAAGTTCAGGCCGTTGATGCGAGCGTTGTAATAGTACTTCTCAACATCATCGAGGGCGGCACGGTAGTAGTTTGCCTTGATCGTGCGGATCACCGGACCGGAGATCACCTCGCCCTGGGTCGCCAGCTTGCGATAGAGTGATTTGGCGATGTCATAGCTCATCCGCGCCAATCCCTGCGTCATGTCATTGGCCGACAGGTCCTGATGCTTGTGGTCATAGCAGTCGGAAATATCCACCTGACACATCTGGTTGGTGGAGAGGATGTGGTACATCTCGGACAGGGTACCGACCTCAAGCCCCCAGTCGCTCGGAATGCGCAGGGCCGAGATCACATCACGGCGCATGGCAAACTCGCCCGACAGGGCATAACGGAACACACCGAGGTAGTTAAGGAAGTCGGTCGGCCCGATCGTCGCCTTCAGAGAGCGGATCATCGGATCAAAGAACAGGCGGAATACCCGTCCGGCCATGGCATTGTTGTGAATGCGGGCATAAAAGCCCTTGGCGAACTTGATATCGAAACGCGGGTGCACGATCGGATAGAACAGCCGTGCCGGCAGCCAGCGGTCGTAGGTAACAATGTCGCAGTCATGCAGGGCAATGGCCTTGGAGCTGTCCTCCGCCAGCGTATAGCCGAAGCAGTACCAGACATTCCGGCCCTTGCCGCGCTCGGTCGGAGCCAGCTGGCTCTCCTTGAGCTGGCGGTCGATCTCAAGCATCCGCGGGCCGTCATTCCAGAGAATTCGGACCTTCATCGGCAGAACGCTCATGATCTCCTTGACCCGCTTGAACTGATCTTCATCGGCCATATCGAGACCGAGAATAACCTCGTTCAGATAAGGAATTTTGGCGATTTCCTCGACAATTTTGGCCATCGAGGGGGTCTCGAACTCCGAGTACAGCGCGGGCAGTACAAGTGCCATCGGGCTGTTCTCGGCATAGCCTGTCAGTTCCGCCTCAAGGTCCTCGAGAGAACGGTCCCCCAGTTTATGCAGCGTCGCCACAATGCCGTTCTGGTGAAAATCAGCCATATCTGCCCCGGTTATTTTTTTTAAGTTCGTTTTACCCCTAGCCGCTCGGCCCCATCTGGTGCCTGACCGGATTGAGGCGCATAGTAGCGATGGCACACGGCTTGGCAACCCATGCGGCGGGGATCACTTGAATTTAGCCTGAAACCGAACTAGCTAGCTAAGTGTAGCAATTGACCTCTCGGCCAATTCTTTTCCTACCTTACCTTATTGGCCCGCCTGTTCATCCGACCGGCCACACAATTGATACCAGGAGCACTCCCATGACCGAATTATCCGGCAAGAACGCCATTGTCACCGGCTCAACCAGCGGTATTGGCCTCGGCATCGCGACGTCACTCGCCAAGGCTGGCGTGAATGTCATGCTGAACGGCCTCGGCGACGCCGACGAGATCGAGAAAACCCGGGCAGACCTTGAGAAAGAAACCGGCGTTACCGTGCTCTATCACGGTGCTAATATGCTTGCCCCGGCGGAAATTCACGACATGGTACAGGAAACCGAAAAGCAACTCGGTTCGGTCGACATTCTGGTCAACAATGCGGGCATCCAGCACGTCTCACCGATCGAGGATTTCCCGGATGCCAAATGGGATGCAATCATCGGCATCAACCTGTCCTCCAGCTTCCACACCATTAAGGCTGCGGTGCCATATATGAAGAAGCAGGGCTGGGGCCGGATCGTCAATCTGGTATCCGCCCACGGCCTTACCGCCTCACCGTTCAAGGTCGCCTATGTTGCCGCCAAGCACGGCATGATCGGCCTGACCCGCACCATGGCGGTCGAACTGGCCCAGGACGGCATCACCGCCAATTCCATCTGCCCCGGCTATGTACTCACCCCGCTGGTTGAGGCGCAAATCCCCGATACGGCCAAAGCGCGCGGGATTACCGAGGAAGAGGTCAAACGTGACGTTCTGCTCGCCGCCCAACCGACCAAGAAGTTCACCACGGTCGAGCAGATCGGCGAGACGGTTATCTATCTCTGCTCTGATACCGCTGAAAACATGACCGGTCATGCCCTCACCCTTGACGGTGGCTGGACCCAGTACTGATGGCCAAATCACGTCGACGCAACGCGAAGACGATCAACCTCGCCCTTCAAGGTGGCGGCGCCCATGGCGCCTACACCTGGGGCGTGCTTGATGCCATCCTCGAGGATGGCCGCATCACCATTGAGGGCATCAGTGGCACAAGCGCCGGTGCCATGAATGCGGTCGTGCTCGCCGACGGTTTCGAGCGTGATGGCGTGGATGGTGCCCGCAAGGCTCTGCGAGACTTCTGGCGACAAGTAGGTGAGCAGGCGGCATTCAGCCCAATCCAGCGCACCCCGTTCGACTATCTGTTCGGGTCGTGGAATCTGGACATGTCACCGGCATTCCTTGCCTTCGACATGCTGAGCCGGGTTGCCTCCCCCTATGATTTCAACCCAACAGGCATCAACCCGCTGCGCGATCTGATCGCCGGAATGATCGATTTCGACCGGGTTCGCAAATGTCAGGCCTTTAACCTGTTCATTACAGCCACGAATGTCCATACAGGTCGCGCCCGCGTCTTTACCCGCGAGGAACTGGATGTTGATCAAGTGATGGCGTCAACCTGTCTGCCGCAGATGTTTCAGGCGGTGGAGATCGACGGCGTGCCATACTGGGATGGCGGCTATATGGGCAATCCGTCCCTCTGGCCTTTCTTCTCCGAATGCCAGAGCAATGACATTCTGATCGTCCAGATCAACCCGATCGAGCGAAATGAGACCCCGAAAACCGCCACTGAAATCAATAACCGGGCCAATGAGATCACCTTCAATGCCAGCCTGCAGCGGGAACTTCGAGCCATCGACTTCGTTGCACGGCTGATCGAGACGGGCCGCATGAGTCGCAGCGATGATTATGAGAAGATGCTGATCCACCGCATCTATGATGAGGAAGCCTTTGCCGACCTCAACGCCTCAAGCAAGCTGAATGCGGAATTTGATTTTCTCGAACACCTGTTCGACCTCGGCCGGAAATCGGCGCTCTCATGGATCGAGACAAATTTTGACGCGATCGGCGAGCGCTCGACCGTTGATGTCCGCGCCATGTTTGAATAGGCAACGGCAAAAAAGGGCGGACATCACTGGATGCCCGCCCTTGCCATGATGATTTCACAATTTGATCAGGCGGCACTGACTTCAGACAGGAAGCGGCTGACCTCATCGCGCAGATGGTTGCTCTTGCTGGCAACGTCATCGGCGGATTCCAGCAGGCTGCCAACAGTCTTGCGGTTATTCAGCACCACATCGTTGAGCACTTGACCGTTGCTGACAACCTTGCCGGTACCGTCAGCGGCCTGTTGCGCATTGCGGCTGATCTCGGCGGTCGCCGCACTCTGCTGCTCGATCGCCGCTGCCATGGTTGCGGTCTCTTCATTGACCTGTCCCATGACGCTGGAGATATCAGAC
>NHBH01000008.1 GCA_002168225.1 Micavibrio sp. TMED2 | reverse complement strand
TGAGAGAGGCGGCAACGGTCGCCCGACGGATTGACAGATCGCAATCCGAATGATGTGTGCTGGGTAATGACTATCACTAGAGAAACTCTCTTCATCCAACCGAGTATTCAAGGAGTGATAACATGTCTGGATTTGATTCCGTATTTAGCGGCGATAACACCAGTGAGTATATTGAAGGAACCGTTTATAATGATCTTATTATAGGCAATGGTGGCAATGACACGCTGTTTGGTGCTGAAGGTAATGATCAACTTGATGGTGGTACCGGTGCTGACAGTCTGAATGGTGGCTGGGGTAATGACACCCTGAATGGCGGTGACGGCAATGATACGCTTATAGGCTTCAATGGTAATGATTACTTGTCCGGTGTTGACGGTAATGACCTTATGGATGGTGGCACTGGCAATGACACTTTCAGCGGCGGCACCGGCAATGACACCCTCTATGGCGGTGATGGCAATGACAGCATGAATGGTGGCATTGGAAATGACTATATCCGTGGCGATAATAACAACGACCGGATTGATGGTGGTGATGGCGATGACATCATCTATGGTAACACCGGCCTTGATACCATTACCGGCAGTAACGGTGATGACCTGATACTGGGAGACAGCAACAGCTATAGCAGTTCCGGTGGTAATGACTGGCTGTTGGCCGGGTATGGCGAGGATACGGTCTATGGCGGCGGTGGTGCGGATCGCATTACCGGCGATCAGGACAGTGACCTGCTCTATGGCGGTTACGGGGCCGATACGCTTGATGGCGGCAGTGAGGACGACCTGCTCTATGGCGACAACGATAATGACAGCCTGATCGGCGGCACCGGTGATGACGGCCTGAATGGCGGTGCTGGCGATGATATCCTGATCGGTGGGACCGGATCGGATGCGCTGATCGGTGGCAGCGGGGCTGACCAGTTCGTCTTTGCCGTCGGTGATGTGGCCGGGGATATTATCGCTGATTTCGCCATCGGTACGGATCAGATCGTGTTCAGCGGCTTCGATCCCGCCGCTACCTTCACCAACCCGGATGCGGATTATGTCTGGACCCTCGATGACGGGGTCGGCGGCAGTTTCGACATCACCATTACCGGCGTGACCGGTGGCCTCACCGCCGGGGTCGATTACGTCTTTGTGTAATCGCGGCTGGTAATAACACCGGCCTGCAATCAATAATCACAACACATAATCACAACCAGTAAACGGATCACGAAACGGCACATTTACCGGGCCGGGCGGGCATTGTTGTCTGCCCGGTTTCGGGCTTCTGCCAGATGTTTATTGAGATCTGGGTGCGCAGGGGATGCTGCATCCCCTGCGCATTTCGACAGAGTTTTCTTATGTACCAATGGCCGGGGTTTTCGGTACGTCGAGACCGTCATGCTCGAACATCAGGCCAGCGGTCAGGAAGCCGCCATCCACATTGAAGGTGGTGCCGCAAACATGGGAGGCGTCGTCTGAAGCCAGAAAAGCGACGGCATTGGCGATTTCCTCTGGCGTGCCGTAGCGGCGTTGCGGGATCAGATAGTGATATGCCTCGCGGGTTTTCGCATCATGTTGTTCGACCGCCATCTGGGTGGCGATGGCCCCCGGGGCGATATTGTTGACATTGATGCCCTTGCTCGACAGCTCTACAGCCATCACCTTGGTCATCAGTTCCAGCCCGGCCTTGGACGTGCCATAGGCTGTTCGCCCGATCCCGCCGCGCTGGCCGGAGAGGGAGGCAATGTTGATAATCCGCCCGTAATTGCGTGGCAGCATGTGGCGGACAGCGGCCTGGGCACACAGGAAGGCCCCAATCAGGTTGACGCCGATAATCCGCTCCATATCCGCCTTGGTGGTTTCGGTGAACAGCTTGGTTGTGCTGATCCCGGCATTGTTCACATGAATATCGAGCTGGCCAAAAGTATCGACGGCGGCCTGTGCCAGCTTTGCTGCGTCCTCTTCATCGCTGACATCGGTTCGGATGCCGATTGCCTTGCCACCGGCCTTGGTAATCTCCTCGGCCACATGTTTCGCATTGGCCTCATCAATATCCGAGACCACCACGGCGGCCCCGCGTTCGGCCAGCTTGCGGGCGATGGCTTCACCCATTCCACGACCGGCACCGGTGACGGTGGCAACTCTGTCTTGCAGCATAAATAGTGTTTCCTCTGTTGAATGTTATTTCGGCAGGTTATCGGGCGGTGGCCCTTCCAGCCTTGCCTGCCACCGCGCCAGCCCTTCATGGACGGAGCGGTCGAAGGCTGCTTCACGGGCCTTGCCCGAATTTCTTGTTTCGATTGCCTGGATAATCAGCTCGTGGTTGCGGACCGACACCATGCCGCCGGCAACCCGGTGGCCTTCCTGAATCCAGGGGGCAAACAGGTTGACGACAAACTTGCCCATCGCAGAGATCAGGGGGTTGTGACTGGCATCGAAGACAGCATCATGGAACGCGATGTCGGCTTCGGTGATCTTGTCCAGATCGGCGGGTTGTACGGTGGCGTGAATGCGCATCCGCTCATTGGCATCACGGATGGCCTTCAGATCGCTTTCCGTGCGGCGGTCGGCGGCAAGCTCTGCCGCTGTGCGCTCCACCATCAGACGGGTTTCAAACAGTTGCTGCGGAGTTGCCATCGTCATTGCCGACTGGAACATGACGAGGCAGCCGAGCGCGGTGCCAGCCTGTGGCCTGAGAAAAGTGCCGATGCCGCGTCTGATTTCGACCACGCCCATGGCATCGAGAATTTTCATGGCTTCCCGCACCGGGGTGCGACTGACGCCTACTGCGGAACAGATCTCGTTTTCCGTTGGCAAGCGGCCATCATCACGAAACGCATTGTCGCGAACACCGCGTTCAACAAAGCTGATCACATCCTTGACCGCGGATGCTGACTGGTTGCCGGGCGCTGGAGCTGAATCAAATGACATCATATGTATCTGCGCTTTCTGCCGAAGCTGTATCGATTATAAAAATGCGGTTTTTCACAGTCTTTCTAACAAGTCGGCGGTATGATGTCAGTTTCTATTGACGACATATGACATATGATGTCAGGGTCACGTCAAGACAGATTCGTCGGAAGAAGCTGTCTGTGAACAACAAATATTTTCCGGGAGGAAATTATGAGATCCGTAAAAACGGCCGTTCTGGCCGCTGTCTTTTCCGTGTCAGCGCTGATTGGCACGGCACATGCCGAAACCGTATTCAAGATGGGCCTTGTCGGCTCGCCGGGTACACCCGAAGTTGATGCCTCCATGCACTTCGCCGATCTGGTGAAGGAGAAGAGCAATGGCGAATACCGTATTGATATTCTGCACAGTGGTCAGGCTGGCGGTGAGCGCGAAATCGCCGAAGGTCTTCAGTATGGCACCATGGATATGGCCGTGCTGGGTGGTATTCTGCAGAACTTCGATCCGGCCCTGATGATTGTTGAATGGGACCTGCTGTTCAAAAACAACGATCATGTCCGTGCCGTGATGAATGGCCCGATCGGCGAGAAAATCTCACAACGTATTGTCGACAATGTCGGTGCCCGCAAGATTGCGACCTTTATGCGGTCGCCACGTCTGCTGACCACCAATAAGGAAGTCGATAAGCTGGCTGATCTGAAAGGCATGAAAATTCGCGTGCCGGAAATGCCTGCCCGGGTTGCGATCTGGAAAGCCCTCGGCGCACAGCCGACACCAATGGCATTCCCCGAGGTGGTTCCGGCCCTGCAACTGGGTACCATCGATGGTCAGGAAAACCCGATCGGTCTGATTACCAGCAGTGGTATCGATGATGCGGTCGATTACCTTGCCGATACCGAACACCTCTATGGTTTCATGGTGCTGCTCGCCTCTGAGAACATGTGGCAGCGCATTCCGGCGGATGATCAGGAAATCTTCCTCGAAGCCGCGGAAGAGGCCGCAGTTTACAATGATGATCTGGTTGAGAAGAGTTCGAAATCAGGCATGGAAAAAGCCGAGCAGAAAATGACCATCACCCATCCGAAGATGGATGAATGGCGTGCGGCTGCGGCTGATGTTTACAAGCAATTTTCTGACGTTGAAGGTTTCACCGAGCTGTACAACAGCATTGTTGCCGAAGGTCAGAATTACTAAGCACTCCTCCCTGGACTGCTGTGGGCGGCGCATTGTCGTCGCCCACTCTTTTTTCACGGATATTGTATGCGTCGCACCCTCATCTGGTTTGATCGTGGCTATCGCTGGTCTCTGAGTGCCATATGCGTTGCCCTGTTTGTTGTCATGATTGCCGCCGTCGGCGGGCAGGTGGTGATGCGCTATGTATTTTCCAGCCCGTTGTCATGGTCGGAAGAACTCGCCCGATACAGCATGGTCTGGATGGCCATGTTGGCCGCGGCCCTCTGTTCCCGATCGGGGCAACATATTGCGCTGATGGGATCGGTCCCGTTGCCCGGTCGGTTGAAGCTGGCGCTGCAGATTCTGGCAACGCTGCTGACCTGCGCCATTCTAGGTATTCTCTTCTATCACTCATGGGATCTGATGCAGCGCGCTGCCCGTCAGACCACGCCCGGTCTCGGCCTGTCCATGAGCTACATCTATGCGTCACTGCCAACAGGCATCGGACTGATGATTATCGGCCAGCTGCTCGGCTGTGCCATGATCTGGGCAGGTATCGAGAAAACCGCTGAAACCTCTGCGGATACGGTTGATGAAGACAGTCCCGTGGGCAGTGAGATCAATATCCCTGCCATCGAAGAAAACCCCGTGCGGGAGAGCAGATAGTGCCGTTGTTTTTTTCATCCGCAGCAGGCCTGTTCCTTCTGTTTTTTGGTTTCCCGGTTGGTATTGCGCTGATTGCCATACCTCTGGTTTTCCTGCTTGTTGATCCGAGTATTACCGTTCCACTTCTGGTCATACCGCAGAAAATGTTTAGTGCCATGGACAGCTTTCCGCTGATGGCAGTGCCGTTTTTTGTACTGGTTGGGCAGGTGATGAATGTGGGTGGCATTACGAACCGGATTTTCGATTTTGCCAATGCCCTGATCGGCCATGTCAAAGGCGGTCTGGCACAGGTGAATATTCTGGCCAGCCTGCTGATGTCCGGCATGTCCGGTTCTGCCGTTGCCGATGCATCAGGCCTCGGTCAGGTCGAGATCAAGGTCATGACCAAGGAAGGTTATGATCCGGCATTTGCCGCTTCCGTCACCGCAGCATCGGCCACCATTGGCCCGATTGTACCCCCCAGCATCCCGCTGGTTATTGTCGGTGCCATTACCAATACCCCGATCTCGCAGTTGCTGGTTGCCGGGCTGTTGCCGGGCCTGCTGATGACCGCGGCCCTGTGCCTGATGGTTGTCTGGCTTGCCCATCGCCACAATCTGCCGACCCGGGCAAGAGCCAGTCTGAAGCATCTGGGCAAGACCTTCCTGAGTGCCCTGCCCGCCCTGATGGCCCCGGTGCTGCTTGTCGGCGGTATCCTGTCGGGTGTCTTCACCCCGACCGAGGCATCGGCAGTGGCGGCAATTTATGCCATTGCCGTCACTATGTTCTGGTACCGGGAGCTGAACCTGAAGGGGCTTTACGATGTGCTGGTCAGCAGCGCCGTTGTTGTCGGGTCGATATTCTTCATCATTGCCGGTGCCGCTGCAGTTTCATGGCTGCTGACATGGCTCGGCGTGCCACAGGCGCTGGCCACCAATCTGAGCGGTCTGGCCGAAAGTCCAACCCTGCTGGTTCTGGCGATTATCGGGTTCCTGCTGGTCGTCGGCTGTTTCCTTGAAAGCAATGCGGCACTGATCCTGGTGGCACCGCTGTTGATCCCGATTGCGGTTTCCGCCGGGCTCGATCCGGTTCATCTGGGCACGGTCATGGTGCTGACCCTGATGCTCGGGCTGATTACCCCGCCCGTGGGGATGAATATGTTCATTGTGATGGCGATCGCCGACATTTCCCTGATGCGGTATCTGAAGGCTTCGCTGCCATTCTTTCTGGTGCTGCTTGCGGCCACGCTGATCGTTGCCTTTGTGCCGTGGTTCTCGCTGGTCATTCCAACACTGTTATTGCGCTGAGGTAGCGGAGGTATCTGACATGGGTGAGCGGTTATATGCCAAGTATCTGTTGCGTACCGCGCTGGAAGCCGAGCAGGTGGCGGCAACCGTGGCGGGTGAACAATCATCCGGCACCTTCATCGCGACACCGGGGGAGAGTGCCGAGCTGAAGCAACGGTCAGGCGCGCTTGTCGAATTTCTGCATGAGACAGAGGACAGCGGTGATCCGGTACTGACGGGCTCAAAGCTTTCCGATGTGACGGGTGCCAAAATCCGCAGCTATGAAATGCTGCTGTCATGGCCGATGGAGAATATGGGGCCATCGCTGCCCAATATCATGGCTACCGTTGCCGGCAATCTGTTCGAGCTGAAGCAGGTTGCCGGCCTGAAACTGCTCGACATTGAATTTCCGCCCGGTCTTGCCGAGCGTTATCCGGGACCGGCATTCGGGGTTACCGGCACGCGCGCGCTGTCCGGGGTTGAGGGGCGACCGCTGATCGGCACGATTATCAAGCCGTCGGTTGGTCTCGATCCGCAGGCCACGGCAGATCTGGTGCAGGATCTGTGTGCCGGTGGTATCGACTTCATCAAGGATGATGAGTTGCAGGCCGATGGTCCGCATTGCCCGTTCGAGGAACGGTTCAATGCCGTGATGGACGTTATCGACCGTCA
Organism: Micavibrio sp. TMED2; assembly: GCA_002168225.1. NCBI lineage: Bacteria > Pseudomonadati > Bdellovibrionota > Bdellovibrionia > Bdellovibrionales > Pseudobdellovibrionaceae > Micavibrio > Micavibrio sp. TMED2. The sequence goes on along the minus strand of NHBH01000008.1, from coordinate 65,749 downwards.
TCATGACAAGACCGGTCAAAAGGTCATGTATGCCGCCAATATTACCGGTGAGCTGGACGAGATGATGGCGCGTCATGATCTGGTCGAACAGCGCGGCGGCACCTGTATCATGATCAGCCTGAATTCGGTCGGGCTGACCGGTGCCACTGCCTTGCGTCGTCACAGTCGCCTGCCCATTCACGGGCACCGCAATGGCTGGGGTTATCTTGGCCGGTCGCGGGATAATGGCTGGGGCTATTCGGCATGGCAGAAATTCTGGCGTATTGCCGGTATTGACCACATGCATGTCAACGGGCTGATGAACAAGTTCTGGGAGCCGGATGAGAGCGTCATTGCCTCGGCCCGCATGTGCCTGACCCCGCTGTTTGAGGACAAGCCGTTACTGGCGATCCCGATCTTTTCCTCGGGACAGTCGGTGATGCAGGCAGCACCGACCTGGGCAGCATTGCAGAGCCCCGATCTGGTTTATTGCGCCGGTGGCGGGATCATCGCCCATCCCTCGGGTATTGCCGCCGGTGTCCGCTCGCTCCGCGAGGCATGGGATGCCGCAATGAACGACGTGCCGCTCACTGAGGCCGCCCGCAAATCCACCATCCTTGCCGAAGCGATGGAGACGTTCGGATGAGTGGCGCAAGCCAGAGCAATGCGCTGCCGGACGGCGTTGTTCTCGGGTATTACGGCGATGACTTCACCGGCTCGACCGATGCGCTGGAAGTACTGTCCTTTGCCGGTTTGAAAACCGTGCTGTTTACCGCGCTGCCGACTGCGGAACAGCTTGCGCAATTCTCTGATTATCGGGCGATCGGCATTGCCGGTACGGCCCGGTCGCAATCACCGGCATGGATGGATGAGAACCTGCCGACCGTATTCCGGACACTTGCCGGTCTGGGCGCGCCGGTCATTCAGTACAAGGTCTGCTCGACATTTGATTCAGCGCCCCATGTGGGCTCGATCGGTCGGGCGATAGAGCACGGCATGGCGGCGGTGCCGGGTAACTGGTCACCCTGTATTGTCGGGGCGCCGCAGATAAAGCGCTGGCTGGTTTTCGGTCATCTGTTTGCCGGGGTGAATGGTGTCCGCTATCGCATCGACCGGCATCCGACGATGTCCCGGCATCCGGTGACACCGATGCAGGAAAGTGATCTGCGCTGCCATCTGGCGGCACAGACATCCCTACTGTCTGTCTCAGTTGATATTGACGATATGGAGCGCGGCAATCCGGATGCGAAGGTGCAGGTGGCACGCGAGCAGGGTGGGATTGCTCTGCTCGATGTGGTGGATGACAATACCCAGGCGCATGCCGGACGGCTGGTCTGGGAAAACCGTGACGGGCAGATATTCACCGCTGCGTCATCGGGGCTGGAATATGCCCTGATCGCCCATTGGCGCAAGGCTGGCCTGATTGCACCGACAGCACCGGACTTTCCCGCTTATCCGCCGGTTGACAGGGTGCTGGTATTGTCCGGCAGCTGTTCACCGGTGACTGCCGAGCAGATCGATCATGCCGAGAAAGCCGGATTTGCCGCGCTCCGGTTGGATGTCACCCGGTTGATTGATACGGCGCAGGCCGATGCCGAGATAGGCCGGGTTGTTGCGGCGCTGGCGCAGGCATATAGCGATCATGCCGGGGTGATCGTCTATGCGGCCAAAACTGTCGATGATGCTGCATTCAGGGAACTCGAACGGTTATGTGAGACGCGGAATATCGCCTTTGCCGAGGCCCAGCAGCGGATCGGGCAGGCACTGGGGGAGATTGCCCTGAACGCCATACCGCAGCACCGGTTGCAGCGGCTGGTCATTGCCGGTGGCGATACCTCCGGCCGGATTGTCGAAACCCTGCCGATTACCGCGCTCGAGGCAAAGTACCCGTTTGCCGTCGGCGCACCCTTCTGCCACTGCCACAGCGACACGCCAGCCTTTGACGGCCTGGAAATCGCCCTGAAAGGCGGACAGGTTGGTGACGCCGACCTGTTTGTGTCGGCTATGGGGCGCCTCAGTGCAAATTGCACTTAGCCTGCAGAAACAATAGCCGCTGCAGCATCTGATTGATTGGATTGACCGATGCTGACAGATGGGGCAGGAGGCGCCTCGGCCTTGCGCAGCATCCTTGCAGAGTGTCAGAAATTGCACTATATTTCTGACACTAGGAGCACGGATCATGACCACAGTCAGCACACAGCCCGCAGGGCATACAGAGCGGTTGAGCGAGAAGGTGCTGGCCCATGCCAGCACCTTGTCCGAGGGCGTCCCGGTGACGGCCAAGGGCTTGCTGCATCTGGGCAGCCGTGCCGCAGTCGATCAGGCGCTGTCGCGCCTGACCAGACGCGGCGCGCTGCTTCGCGCCGGTCGCGGTGCCTATGTGCTGCCGGTCGAAAGCCGTTTCGGTAAACGTGCCCCCTCGGTCGAGAAGACCATGGCGGCCTTGGCCGAACAGCGCGGCGAGCGCATTGTAGCCAGCGGTGCCATGGCAGCGAATGCTTTGGGCTTGACCACCCAGGTTCCGACCCGCCCGGTCTATCTGACCTCTGGCCGATCCCGGCGTCTGGTGCTCGGCAAACAGGAAGTCGAGCTGCGCCACGCGCCGAACTGGCAGCTGGCTCTGGGCAATGCCAAACCGGGTCAGGTGATCCGGGCCTTGGCCTGGCTCGGCCCTGAGAAGGCCGAGGCGGCTGCCTCGCGCCTGCGCACTACCCTGAACAGCGAGGAGCGAGCAGAGCTGGCCCGTGTCGCGGGCCGGATGCCGGACTGGCTGGCTGGTACCGTGAGCCGGATGGCGCATGGCTGAGACGTATTTTGATCTGACAGCTGCCGATCGACGCGAGGTGCTGGACGTAGCGGCCAGCGCCTCCGGTCGGCCTGTGCATCTGCTTGAGAAAGACATTTGGGTCGTCTGGTGCCTCGACACCCTGTTCGACGCTGAGATCGGCGCGCCGCTGGTGTTCAAGGGCGGTACGTCCCTGTCGAAGGCCTATCAGATGATCCGGCGGTTCTCGGAAGATGTGGACCTGACCTATGACATCTGTGAGCTGGCTCCGGATTTGGTCGGCGATGCGCCCGATGCGCTCCCACCTTCACGGAGCCAGGGAAGCAGATGGACCAAGGAAGCGCGCAAGCGCCTCGGTATTTGGGTCGGCGACACAGCGGCTCCGTTCCTGGCCGAGGCGCTGAAGGCCGTCGAACCCGTCACAATCTACCGATACGTTGGCCCAAACGGCGAGCTCAGAGAAAACGAGAAACGTGTTCTGGCCGCTTAACGTACGATCCTGCACTCAGCCGGAGCAGACCCCCAACAAGGCGACCGATGCGATCGGGCTGCGCGTTAATCACATCGAGGCGATAACGCACAAAATCATTGGCATCATTTTGCAAGGCGGTTTGGATCATGTGCGCTTTGTTATTTACCCAAATCTTGACCTGCGCTGACGGTAACGCGTGGTGAAGTAATTCATCGGATAAAGCTTTAGCCGCAAAAATATCGGCATCAGCGTCTAGTGGTCTGATATCAAAGCGCGACTGCGATATAAGCGATCCGGCATCACGCTGTGCGGTCAAGATACCATTGAGCCATGTCCTGGTCTGAGCCTCTGCCGTGAGTGGGGCAACCACCGTGATATTGATAAACTCAGTATGCCGCTCCCATTTAATGGTCGTATGCTCATGCCTGAGCAAGGCTTCCTGGTCGGTCTGATGAGCGTTTGAGAAGCCATTATTCTGCGCCCAGCTAATTGTTTCATGGAGCCCGGTTGACTTATCACGGGTTTCATCAACTAGCACCGCCGCATTCATTACCAAACTGCCCGCGGTAACAGGCAGTGCGGGGCGCGAATGGATCTCGCTGATGGCTCTTGGGAATGTTTCGTGGGTTTTCACTTTTTGACATTCCTATAATGAAAAAAGCCCACCGATCACGGAAATCAATCTCCCGATGGCGGTAATGTAACCGGTCGTTGATAAACTTTTCCAGCGTTAAGGTTATAGCTCCAGGGAAGGCCTGAATTTTTCCAGCCATTTACCAAACGCCATGGACCGTTTGGGTTGTCTTTTGAAGTGCTACCCTCAAAGCCATCAACGACAACATACACTTGTTCCAACCCAAGGCCTTCAAGGGCGTTGGCCGAAGGGGCGCCACGGGTTCCGCCAGAACGGCACATCAAGATGACCGGCGCTGATTTATCTAGGCCGTTTGCTTCTAATGCTGCCAAAATCCCAGCGGCAAAATCGGGGTTTTTCTCCATAGAGAATTTGGTTTGCTTGCTGTTCCATTGGCTGGGGTTAACCAGCATATAAGGAACATTGATATCAACCACATCGGTAAAGCCGGTAAACATCATTTCAATGGGCTCACGCACATCAACAAATAAAACCTCCTCACCCTGATCCTGCTTCATCTCATAGGCTTCAACTGCGGTAAGATAGAGTCCCCATGAGGTCTGTTTCGCAGGGTCTTCGGGCTCGGGCGCCGCGTTTGCGGGGAAGGCGATTGCACAAGCCAGAAGGGCCGAGATCGCAAGTGTTTTGAGCGCCATTGTTCAACTCCTTAGAACGATAAAATCTTGGTATTAGGGGCGAGAATTCGTCTCGCCATCGCATCTGGTTTGGCCACTGCGATACCGGTCAACAACGCTTCAGTTGTCGCCGGCTTATTGGGCAGATAAAGCGCACAAACCGAGACCGTGGCGCCCTTTTCCATGAGGATTTTCATGAGGCCGTGCGGCGACATACCCTTAGGTTGTTGCGGTTGAGTGGCGGTAGCTGGTGGTGCTGTTAACGCCAAATCACCCGCCGGGCCGCATAACAGAATGTCGACTTTGGCGCCCTGCTGTAATGATTGCATGCTTAAGACCATGCTCATCAATTGCGTCTGTGGCTCTGGGCTGGAGACAATGGTGAGCAGGTTAGACGGTTCTTGTGCTTGCGCGAAGTTGGCGAAAAACAGGCTGGCCAGAAGGCCAAAAACAGAGCGTTTCATGATTTATTATCCATTTAAAACATAGCGAATGACGAGGGCAACAACGCCCAAAAGGCCTACGCTGATCAGCCATAGCCCGATAAACCAGGCGAGTTTCTTAGTTGATGAGGATGGCGCGGATGTCATTAGTGATAGCCCTCATCAGGATCGACTTTGCCGCGGAACACCCAATAGGCATAGGCCGTGTAGCCCAGAATAATGGGCAATAAGATCAAGGCACCAACAAGCGCAAAAGCCAGGCTTGAATCCGGCGCTGCAACCTGCCAGATCGTCAGGCTTGGCGGCACCATCATGGGATAAAAGCTGATACCGATACCGATGAAACTGATCACAAACAGGGCGAGCGATGCGATGAAAGGTTGCGCGTCACGCTGGTCATTGAGGCCGCTGAATAGCTTCCAAAACGCAATAAACAGCAGTAGTGGGACAATCATTGTCCAAAGGCTGCCAGGCAGATTGAACCAGCGCTCCAGATAGACGGGATCCTGTAAGGGCGTAGTTAAGCTGACCAGGCCAATTAAAACAACCATCGCTATGCCAAGGCTCCACGAATAGCGCCGCATTTGGATATGTAGTTCGCCTTCGGTCTTCATAACCAACCAGGTGGCGCCTAACAGGGCGTAGCCGAATACGAGCGCAACACCAGTAAGTAAGGAGAAGGGGGTTAACCAGTCAAACCAACCGCCGGCATAGGCTCGGTTCTCCACCTCAATGCCTTGGACCAAGGCACCCAGCGCAATACCCTGGCACAGGGTTGCGATCAGTGAGCCGCCAAAGAAGGCGAGATCCCAGACACCCTTCCATTTTTTGGTGCGCCAACGGTATTCAAAGGAGACACCACGAAACACGAGGGATAAGAGCATGAGTATGATGGGCATATAGAGCGCGGGCATGATGATAGCGTAGGCGAGTGGAAAGACGGCAAATAAGCCACCACCGCCCAGCACCAGCCAGGTTTCGTTCCCATCCCATACCGGCGCTACCGAGTTCATCATCACATCGCGGTCACGTTCGGAGCGTCCGAATGGAAAGAGAATGCCAATGCCGAGATCAAAGCCGTCGAGTATCACATAAACCAGAACGGCAAAGGCAATCAGGCCAGCCCAAATGAATGCCAGATCAAAGATCATGAGGAGCCCTCCGCCATCGCTGTTTTCTTTGTCAGATCAATTTGTTGAGCAGGTGTAATACCAGCGGTCCGAATGGGGCCATCACGTAATCCAAGACGCTTCGTCGTGGCCGATTTGTTCATCATCCGAAGCAGGTAGTAAGTACCGGCGCCAAAGACGAAAAAGTAGACGATGATGAATGCCACCAGTGAGGTCGCAACGGCCGGTGCGTCAACGGGCGCTAGGGATTGGCTCGTCCGCAACAGGCCATAAACGGTAAAGGGTTGACGCCCGACCTCGGTGGTTACCCAGCCCGCAAGTACGGCGATAAAACCACTTGGTCCCATGGCGAGGCAAATACGTTGCAGCCAGCGATCCTCATAGAGCCTTTCGCCACGGCGTCGCAACAGGCTCCACAGCCCGACACCCAGCATCGCAAAGCCGATGCCAACCATGATGCGAAAACTCCAGAAGACAATCGCAACCGGTGGCTCCTCATCATCCGGGATGGTGTCGAGCCCATCCAGCGGTGCATTGAAATCGTGCTTTAGAATGAATGAGCTGAGTTTCGGTATTTCGATTGCGTAATCAATCCGCTTCTCAGCCTCATTAGGCAAGCCAAACAGGATCAGCGGCGCGCCATCAGGGTGGCTGTCGAAATGGCCTTCCATCGCCATTACTTTGGCCGGTTGGTATTCTAGGGTGTTCAAGCCATGCATATCACCGGCAAGGATCTGTAGCGGGGTGACTACCACCGCCATCCACATTGCCATTGAGAACATACGCCGTGCTTCAGCGTCTTGTGCATTGCGTAGCAGGTGAAGCGCACCCACAGCGGACACTACAAAGGCGGTGGTTAAATAGGCCGCCAGCACCATATGGGTCAGGCGATAGGGGAAGGATGGGTTGAAAACAATCTCAAACCAATTCTCCGGAACGAATTGCCCAACCTCGTTGATCGAGAAGCCAGCGGGTGTTTGCATCCAGGAATTAACTGACAAGATCCAGGTCGCTGACATCAGTGTGCCAAAGGCGACCATGGTCGTGGCGAACATATGTAACTTATCGCCAACCCGATCGCGACCAAACAGCATGATGCCCAGAAAGCCAGCTTCCAGGAAAAAGGCTGAAAGCACCTCGTATGCCATCAGTGGTCCAAGTATCGGGCCAGTTTTATCAGCGAAAACTGCCCAGTTTGTGCCGAACTGATAGGACATGACGATACCCGACACAACCCCCATGCCGAAGGCCACGGCGAATATCTTTTTCCAGTAATTAAAGAGATTCAGGTAAACCGCATCACGCTTCAACAGCCAGAGCCCATTGAGCACAGCAAGGTAGCTGGCGAGGCCAATGGAAAAGGCTGGAAAAATGATGTGGAACGACACGGTAAATGCAAACTGAATCCGCGCCAGTAGCTCTGCTGATAGACCGTCGAACACGGCTTCTCTCCCTTAAATAACGGATATCTACTAATCGAGATAGAATAGTGGCGCGCTAAAGGAATATTTAAAAACATACCTTTAGCGCGCTATCCTGCCGCAGGAATGATCAGCCCAACTCAACAGTCCGCAGATACGGGCGATGGGTGACCCAGCCTTGCGGGAACTTTTCCTTTGCCGCCTCATCGCTGAGGGATGGCGGAATGATTGCCGCAGTACCCGGACGCCAGTCGGCAGGGGTGGCAACACCGTTGTTGTCACCGGTTTGCAGGGCGTCGATGACCCGCAGAATCTCGTCAAAGTTCCGACCGACGCTCATGGGATAGGTCATGGTCAGGCGGATTTTCTTATTGGGGTCAATAATGAAGACCGAGCGGACCGCAGCGGTTTCGCTCTCGTTCGGATGGATCATGTCGAACTGTTTCGAGATATTCAGATCGGGATCGGCCACGATCGGGAATTGCAGGGTGCAGTTCTGGGTGTCGTTGACATCTAGTATCCATTTCTCGTGCTCTTCAACCGTGTCGGTTGAGAGGCCAAGCGGTTTGACATTGCGGGCGGCAAACTCTGCCGCGAGCTGGGCGGTGCGGCCCATCTCGGTGGTGCAGACCGGGGTGAAATCGGCGGGGTGGCTGAAGAAAAAGACCCAGCTGTCGCCGATCCAGTCGTGAAAACTCAGCTTGCCGGTTGTGGTGTCGGCGTCGAAATTCGGAACAATGCTGCCAATCAGAAGGCTCATGATTATCTCCATTGGTTGAGGTATGGAGCCAGATAAAGCGGGCAGGGCCGGACTGTCTGTAACCAAGTCACATTGGGCTGGTGAGAGATCAAAAAAACCGATAGTCATGTGCGCAATCACAAGATGTGCAACAGACACATCGACCATCAGCCGGGCATGCCGGAACCGGGCTATTCAGGAACAGCGACATGAGTGAGACAACAGTCTGGATCAACCGTTTTCAGGGGCTGCAATCCCTGCCGGAGGATATCCAGCGAATACTGGTCAGTCGCAGTCAGGTGGTGGCGGTGCCCGCCGGTACGGTGATTTTTGGTCCCGGCAATATACCCGATAACCTGCTGCTGCTGCTCGAAGGCACGGTGCGGGTTTCCCAGACATCGGAAGGGGGGCGGGAAATCGTTCTGTACCGGGTCGAGGCGGGGGAGAGCTGCGTGCTCACCACGGCCTGCCTGTTGGCGCAGGAAGCCTATTCCGCCGAAGGGGTTGCAGAAACCGATGTGAAGGCCGTCGCCATTCCCCGGCAGGTATTCAACGATCTGGTCTCTGCGGCACCGGCATTTCGGGACTTCGTCTTCGCTGCCTATGCCGGTCGGATCACCAATCTGTTCCGGGTGATCGATGAGGTGGCCTTCGGTCGTATCGATGTGCGCCTCGCCGCCCGGCTTATGGCGCTGTCATGCGGGCAGGATGAGTTGCGGGTCACCCATCAGCAACTGGCAACCGAGCTCGGTACCGCCCGCGAGGTTATCTCCAGACAGTTGAACGAGTTTCAGCGCCGGGAATGGATCCGTCAGGCGCGAGGCCAGATCACGCTGGTTGATCGGGATGCGCTGGATAATCTCGCCGCCGCTGCCTGATCGTTTGGCGTTATTTAATTAGCTGAAAATAAACACGATTTTTCTCTAAACGCTTTTTTTGCGCTGTATGTGACAAGGTCACCGACAGGCAAGGGGGCTGACGGTAATCTGCTGCTCAAATGCCTGTTTGGGAGAAAAGTCATGAAAACCAATGTCGGAACGATTGATCGGTCATTGCGCTTTGCACTCGGCCTTGCCCTGTTCTGGCTCGCGTTTCTGAGCGGCCTGCCGGTGGTGGAAGAGCCATTGGTCAAATATGGTGCCGCGGCTGTCGGGCTGGTGATGATTATCGTCGCCAGTGTCCGCATCTGCCCCATCTATTCCCTGCTTGGGCTGCGCACCTGTCGCGAGTGCTGAGTTTATGGGGACTGATTTTACACCAATCGCATCATTTGCCGGTGGTCTGCTGATCGGTGCGGCGGCTGTGCTGCTGATGCTGGTACAGGGCCGCATTCTGGGCGCCACCGGGATTTTGCGTAATGCGATTTTGCCGACATCACGAGCCGAGTTCTGCTGGCGGGCCGCCATGCTCGCGGGCATGGTTTCCGCGCCTGCGGTCTATTACCTGCTGACCGGCCAGATGCCGGTGGTCGAGGTACCGGTCAGTACCCCGATGCTGGTTATCGGTGGCGTGCTGGTCGGGCTTGGTGTCACCTATGGCAGCGGCTGCACATCCGGTCACGGCGTCTGTGGTCTCGCCCGGTTTTCGAAACGCTCGCTGGTGGCTACCCTCTGTTTCATGGCAAGCGCGGTGGTGACGGTCTTCATCATCCGGCATGTGCTGGGAGGTGGGTCATGAAGTCTCCCGTGAAGCTTGTCGCCTCATATCTCATCGGTCTGGTGTTTGGTCTCGGCATCACCGTGTCCGGCATGGCGAACCCGGCCAAGGTTCTGGCTTTCTTTGATCTTGCCGGGGCATGGGACCCGTCGCTGGCCTTGGTCATGGCCGGTGCACTGCTTGTTACCGTGATCGGTTACCGGCTGGCCTGGCGCCGCCCGAAACCGCTGCTCGACAACTCATTCGACCTGCCCTCGGCAACCGGAATCACTGCATCACTGGTTATTGGCTCGCTGGTCTTTGGCATCGGCTGGGGCATTGCCGGGTTCTGTCCCGGTGGTGCGCTCCCGACCCTTGGGACCGGGCGTAGCGAGGTGCTGGTTTTTGTTGCTGCCCTGATCGCCGGGATGCTGCTGGCACGGGTTATCCGGCACTCGGTTCTCAAGCTTTCAACGACTAAAATCCTGTCCAAAAACAAACCGTGAGGAAACGTCCAATGACAACCTATCCAGTTGATACTTCTGTAAAACCCGATGTTCAGGCCTTCTTTGACGAGGCTACGAATACCATCAGCTATATCGTCAAGGACCCGACCTCAGATGCCTGTGCGATTGTCGACAGCGTCATGGATATCAACTATGCGGCGGGGCGCATTACCTATACCCATGCCGATGCCATGATCGAGGCGGTCAAGAGCCGTGGTCTCAAGCTCGAATGGATTATCGAAACCCATGTTCATGCCGATCATCTGAGCGCTGCGCCCTATATCCAGCAAAAGCTCGGCGGCAAGATCGGTATCGGCTCGAAAATCATGATTGTGCAGGACACCTTCGGCAAGGTGTTCAACGAGGGCACCGAGTTCCAGCGTGATGGCAGCCAGTTCGATGCGCTGTTCGAGGATGGCGATACCTACAAGATCGGCAATCTGCAGGCCTTTGCCATCTATACCCCCGGCCATACCCCGGCCTGCATGGTGCATGTCATGGGCGATGCCGCCTTTGTTGGCGATACGCTGTTCATGCCCGATGGCGGTTCGGCCCGTGCTGATTTCCCCGGCGGTGATGCGGCCACCCTCTACGATTCCATTCAGAAGGTTCTGAGCCTGCCGGAAGAAACACGCCTGTTCATGTGCCACGACTACGGCCCGAATGGTCGCGACATCCAATGGGAAACCACGGTCGGTGAGGAGAAGGCCCACAACATCCATGTGGGCGGTGGCAAGACCAAGGAAGAGTTCGTCAAGTTCCGCACCGAGCGCGATGCCCAGCTCGACATGCCGAAACTGATCATTCCGTCACTGCAGGTGAACATGCGCGCGGGTCAGGTGCCCAAGGATCATGATGGCCGCCCGATGCTGAAGGTGCCGGTCAACCAGCTTTGATTGTCAGAAGGGCAATAAAAACAGAGGGAATAACATCGTGGAATTGAAGAAAATATCGGGCAACCTTACGGTCAGCCCGCAAATCAGTGTCTCTGACATTGCCGCGTTAAAGGCAGGCGGTTTTCGCTCGATCATCTGTAACCGACCAGATGGTGAGGGTGCTGATCAGCCGACATTTGACGAGATCGAGGCAGCGGCCAAGGCTGCGGGCATCGAGACCCGCTACATTCCGATCAAATCCGGCATGGTGCGCGACGAGGATGCCGAGGATTTCGGCAAGGCGCTGGATGAGCTTCCGGCACCGACACTCGCCTATTGCCGAAGCGGTACCCGTTCGGCAACCCTGTGGTCACTGAGCCAGGCACGCAAGCTGCCGATCGCTCATATTTTGGCGGTGACCAAAGGGGCTGGCTACGACATGAACGGGGTCGCCCGACGGATTGCCAATGGCGGCAAGACGCCGACCGATGTGGGTGATGCGAAATACGACATCGTGATTGTCGGCGGCGGGGCCGGTGGTATTGCCGTTGCCTCCAGCCTGCGGGTGCGAAGCCCCGATCTCGAGATCGCCATCATTGATCCGGCGGATATTCATTATTACCAGCCCGGCTGGACCATGGTTGGCGGCGGTATCTTCGAGCCGCAGCAAACGGCCAAGACCATGGGCTCACTGATCCCGACCGGGGTTAAATGGATCAAGGCAGCCGTGGCGGCCTTTGAGCCCGATAATGATGCGGTGATCCTCGATGGCTGCCGGGTGGTGAAATACAACCGTTTGGTCGTGGCACCGGGCCTCAAGCTCGATTGGGGCGCGATCGAGGGACTCGAGGAAACCCTCGGCCGTAACGGCGTTACCTCCAATTACCGCTATGACCTTGCGCCCTATACCTGGGAGCTGGTCAGCGAGATGCGGGAAGGGCGGGCGATCTTCACTCAGCCGCCAATGCCGATCAAATGTGCCGGGGCACCGCAGAAGGCCATGTATCTCTCCGGTGATGCCTGGTTCCGCCGCGGCGTGCTGCACAATATCGATATCCAGTTCAACAATGCCGGCGGCGTGCTGTTCGGGGTGAAGGATTACGTCCCGGCACTGATGGAGTATGTGGCGAAATACGATGCGACGCTCAACTTTTTCCACAACCTGATCTCGATTGATGGGGTGGCAAAGAAAGCGACCTTCAAGGTGGCAAAGCCGGATACCGAGCCAACTACGGTGACCATGGATTTTGACATGATCCATGTCTGCCCGCCACAGACCGCGCCCGACTTCATCCGGGTGTCACCGCTGGCCGATGCGGCGGGCTGGGTCGATGTGGATCAGGCAACCCTGCGCCACAAGACCTATGCCAATATCTGGAGCCTCGGCGATGTCATGAATGCGCCGAATGCCAAGACCGCGGCGGCAGCGCGCAAACAGGCACCGACGGTGGCGGAGAACATCATCGCCGATATTCGCGGTGGCTCGGCTGTTGCGCAATATGACGGTTATGGCTCATGCCCGCTGACCGTCGAGCGGGGCAAGATCGTGCTGGCGGAGTTCGGCTATGGCGGTGTGCTCAAGCCGAGTTTCCCGAAGGCCATACTCGATGGCACCAGACCGTCACGCGCCGCCTGGTTCCTGAAGGAAAAGATGCTGCCACCGATCTACTGGAAAGCCATGTTGCGGGGCAAGGAATGGCTGGCCAAGCCGGAGCCGATTGCCGTGACGCGACCCGCCCCGGCAGCAGAATAACCGGCTCTGGATTTTCCAACGCATATCACGGGATGGGCGACAGATCGCTTTCGCCCATCCTTCCTTATCTGAAAGCAAGAAATTCATGTTGAGCAATCTTGGGCGTTACATTCCGGTTCTTGACTGGAGCCGTCGCTATAACCGGGAAGCGTTTTCCAACGATATGGTGGCCGCGGTTATCGTGACCATCATGCTGATCCCGCAATCGCTGGCCTATGCCCTGCTGGCCGGGTTGCCGCCCGAGGCCGGGATTTATGCCTCCATCGTACCGATCATTCTGTATTCGATTTTCGGTACCTCGCGCGCCCTTGCCGTCGGGCCGGTGGCTGTGGTCTCGCTGCTGACCGCATCAGCGGTCGGGCAGGTGGCGGAGCAGGGAACGGCAGGCTATGCCATTGCCGCCCTGACCCTGGCGCTGCTCTCCGGTGGCTTTCTGCTGGCGCTCGGCATATTGCGGCTCGGCTTTCTCGCCAATTTCCTGAGCCATCCGGTCATCGCCGGGTTTATCACGGCTTCCGGTATCCTGATCGCGACCAGCCAGCTGAAACACATCCTCGGGGTACAGGCGCACGGCCATAACCTCGTCGAGATGCTGGGCAGCCTGTTCAGCCATCTGGGCCAGATCAACACCACGACGCTCGTGGTCGGTGTGCTGGCGACCGCATTCCTGTTCTGGGTACGCAAGGGGCTGAAGCCATTGCTGCGCAAGCTCGGCCTCGGGCCGAAGCTGGCCGATTTGTGCACCAAGGCCGGGCCGGTGCTGGCGGTGGTTGCCACCACCGTAGCAGCGTGGCAATGGGGGCTGGGCGACAAGGGTGTTGCCATTGTCGGCGAGGTACCGCAGAGCCTGCCGCCCTTCACCATGCCGGGCCTGTCCTATGACCTCATTCAACAACTGGCCATGCCCGCGATCCTGATCTCGATTATCGGCTTTGTGGAATCCGTGTCCGTCGCCCAGACGCTGGCGGCGAAGAAGCGCCAGCGCATCAACCCGGATCAGGAGCTGATCGGCCTGGGTGCCGCCAATATCGGCGCGGCCTTCACCGGCGGTTATCCGGTGACCGGCGGGTTTGCCCGCTCGGTGGTCAATTTCGATGCCGGTGCCGAAACCCCGGCTGCCGGTGCCTATACGGCAGTCGGGCTAGCCATCGCCGCCGTGGCACTGACGCCGCTGGTATATTTCCTGCCCAAGGCAACGCTGGCGGCAACCATCATCGTGGCCGTGCTCAGCCTCGTGGATTTCTCGATCCTGAAAAAGACCTGGGTTTATTCCAAATCCGATTTCGCCGCCGTGGTGGCAACGATCCTGCTGACACTGTGCCTCGGGGTCGAGATCGGGGTCTCCGCCGGTGTCCTGCTGTCGATCATGCTGCATCTCTACAAGACCTCACGGCCCCATGTGGCAGAGGTCGGGCTGGTGCCGGGCACCCAGCATTTCCGCAATATCAAACGGCACCGGGTCGAGACCGATCCGCGCCTGCTGATGCTGCGCGTGGATGAGAGCCTGTATTTCGTCAATGCCCGGTTCCTTGAGGATATCATCCAGAACCGTACCGCCGAGGGCTGTGAGGTCGAGCATGTCATTCTGATGTGTTCGGCGGTGAACGAGATCGATTTCTCCGCCCTCGAAAGCCTTGAGGCGATCAATGAGCGCCTGAAAGACCTCGATGTCGGATTGCATCTCTCGGAGGTGAAGGGGCCGGTCATGGACAAGCTGCAGACTTCGCATCTGATCTGCCACCTGAACGGCAAGGTCTTCCTGTCCCAATACGACGCCTGGAAAGCCCTTTGCCCAAAAGCATTCGATCTGGCTGCGGAGTAACGCCCTGCTGCACCATATCGCTGGTGTTGCCCATTTGAAGGCGGGCGCGAGTGTCTATGCCTTAAAAATAGCGGTCGATTTCGGCTCGAGCCCGAGTTCTGGTTCATGCTGGAGCGCATCGCCTTGCAGGAACAACAGGCGCTGCCGCGGCTGATCGATCGGATCGACCGGCACCGGCAGACGGGGCAGGGGACCGGCTCGGCCCTGTGCTGCTTCGTGATCCGGTATGTCGATCCCAACGGCAATCTACGCGACTATGGGAAAAGAGTGCTCAGCGCTTAGCGTAGGATTCTGTACTCCCCGGCATCAGACCCCATCAGGCCAGCGGTCAGGAAACCGCCATCCACATTGAAGGTGGTGCCGCAGACATGGGAGGCGTTGGCGATGTGCCGTAGCGGGATCAGATAGTGATAGGGATCTGATGTTAAGCGGCGAGCTTGCGGTACAGCAAGCGCCGATGTTCGAGGGATGGTCTGAGCGATATCATTACGATAGCCATAATCAGCTGCGCACGTACCTCGCCAGTTTCATAACCGCTTATAATTTCGCGCGCAGGCACAAGACATCATCGGCTTTACGCCATGCGAATACATCTGCAAAAATGGTTAGCCGAACCCAAACGTTTTACACTCAATCCACATCATCAAATGCCAGAACTCAATGCCTAGAATCTATAACCGACAGAAATAGCGCCGAATATAGATGGGTCATCTTGTCCGTCAAATTCTTTAGAACGCCAATTAAGTGTATAAGAAACCTGCGTTTTCCCATAGGAGAGGCTTACTCCAACATTGGCATCTGCAACAAACGGCTTTTTATTAACTGAGGGGCCATCTTCCCACGTGTTGCCATCCAGAAATATATTTCGTGCTACAGCCCGTCCCTCTACACCAGCAAAAATTGACCAGGACAGGTGATTTTCAGGCACTGCAAAAAGTCCATTGCCCGGTATTGCTGGTCGTACCCGCAAGGGCTTGGATTGCCAACGCGTTTCAAAAGGCGTGAACTGTAAACTGAGACCACTGGATGCATATGTGTATATATTGCCTATTGAGACGCCTACATGTGGGCTGGCCCGAAAGTACAGTGAGCCAAAATGACTGGCATAGGCTTCCGGCCATTGCCGCTGCCAGGCCAGATTAAGGGCTGGCTCATTCTCCAACTGATAGCTCCAGCCGGAAGGATCGTCAAAATTTCCTAAATCATGAACAAATTCTTGAGTTTCTTCACCAAGCGCCCAAGGACCAATCACACCAACGGTTATTTCCAGATCATCAATATGATCACCCGACAAGGTGGTCATGCCAAGAGCCCCGTACAAAAAACCGGCATATGGACGGTCACTTGGATCTGGCACTCGTGCCTTGATATCATCCGGCGTATAAAGATTCTGTCCCAGTGCATAATACACTGACGTGGTATTATTTATCTGAAAAAAAGGCAACATATAATCTAATTTTTGAGCAGAAAGCGGTGTAATGGATGATGTGTCAAAATAATTAAAGCGAACTCCGCTTGTATAGTTTTGATCAGTTCCGGCACCAAATAAATCATTTTCAACTGTTAAGGTAAAAAATTTCATTTTATCTTCAATTATTTCCTTTGGAATGTTGTTTTCGAGATTTTTATTTTCTTGATTAGCATAGACGGGAAAGCTCCATAAAATTGCCCAAAACACCATAATGTAGTATAGCTTTTTCATATAACTATTCCAGCCATGAGATAATTTAAATTAATCATAGTACGCATTATGCTTTCCACTGCAGAATAACTTCAAAATCATTGCCAGACAAGATTACTAACAAAGGATCTGTGTCTCAAATGTTGTTTCCTTATCAAAAGGCTTGCCAAATGTCTGGACAGAACAATCAACGTCAGACGTGGTCGATGGGAGCGCAATTAACTAACTGACATCAGGCCATGGTAATAATAGCCTTGCGGAATCGATTGAGCGACAGGGCAAACAGCCCGCCACCGATAATCAGCAAAGCCAGAAATTCGGGCCAGACCACCTCCAATCCCGCGCCTCGGTATAGTATGGCCTGTGCCAGGGAAACAAAATGCGTGGTCGGGGCAACAAGCATTATGTCCTGCACAAAACCCGGCATGCTTTCCCGCGGTGTGGTGCCCCCGGACAGCATCTGCAATGGCAACAGGATCAGCATGAGCAGAAGTCCGAATTGAGGCATTGAACGTGCCGCCGTCCCGAGAAAAATGCCCATTGAAGTCGTGGCGAAAAGATGCAGGGCCGTGCCGATCAGGAACAGCATGACCGACCCTTGGATCGGTACCGACAATGCCCCGCCGACGACAAACAACAAGGAGAATGCGGCGGCAATCAAAACCACCAGTCCCATCGACCAGACCTTGCTGATCATGATCTCAAACGGTGTCACCGGCATCACCAGCAGATGCTCGACCGTGCCATGCTCCTTCTCCCTGATCAGGGCAGCACCGGTCAGCACAATCGCCAGCATTGTGACGTTGTTGATCACTTCCATAATCGCCCCGAACCAAGCTTGATCCAGTTGCGGGTTGAAACGGACGCGCAGTGTCAGCTCAACCGGCAGTTGCTGGATATCACGATAACGGTTGGCAAATGCCAGCACCTCACCGGCGACAATCTGCTGAATATAGCCATTGCCGGTGAATGCCTGGCTCATGCGGGTTGCATCAATGTTGAGCAGGATTGCCGGTTGCCGTCCGGCCAGCATGTCGCTCTGGAAATCGGGTGGGATATTGAGCGCAAAAGTATCGGTACCGGCATCCATCCGTGTGTCCATCTCACGCTGTGAGATCATCGGCGGTGGCGCAAAATAAGGCGGGTAGAAGGCCGCCGCAATCCGCCCCGACAAGGGGGAGCGATCCTCATCGACAATGGCGATGGGTGCCATATTCAGACTGTCCGGCATGGCTTTCGCGGCGGCATAGATTGACAGGCTGAACGCATAAACGATTAGCAACAGCAGGACAGGATCGCGAATAAGGCTGCGTAATTCCTTTATGCCAAGATGCAGGATATTGCTGATTGCCACGGCTTATCCCTCCTGTTTCTGCAACAATATTGCCGCCAGTCCGAGGAGCACCGGCACAGCCGCGGCAATCGCCAGAAGCGATAGCTGCAAATCCCAGAAACCAAGCGCCTTTGAGAAGGTACCGCGGGCAATGATCAGAAAATAGGATGTCGGGTAGACTTCGCCGACAATACGGCCAAAGCCATCCAATGAGGCAACCGGGTGGATCATGCCGGAAAAGCTGATGGCGGGCAGTAGGGACAGGACGGCGGTACCGAAAATCGCAGCAATCTGGCTTTTCATGAATGTCGAGATCAGCAACCCCATGGATGTCGCTGCCGTCACATAGAGCAGCGCCCCCAATGACAAGGTCAGGAAGCTACCCTTGAGCGGTACCGCAAACAGGGTCACGGCCATGAGCGTCAACAACAGATAACTGACCATTGAGAGCAGGATATACGGGGCCTGTTTGCCGAGCAGGAACTCGAGGCGGGTGGTCGGTGTCACATACAGGTTGGTGATCGAGCCGAGTTCTTTTTCCCGTACCACACTGAGTGCCGCCAACATGGCTGGTATCATCAGCAACAACAGCGGGATTACCGCGGGAACCATGGCAATCAGGCTTTTGACATCGGGGTTGTAGCGGTATCGGGTCTCTATCCGCACCAGACCACCAAGGGCATCGCCATAGCCAGCTTCCCGCGCCTTGGCCGTCAGCCATTGCTGGTGCATGCCCTCTACATAGCCGCGTATCGTCTCAGCCCGCTGTGGCATGGCGCCATCAATCCAGGCACCGATTTCCACCTGCCGACCGCGGGCAACATCCCGGGCAAATCCTGGCGGTATCTCGATCGCCAGCCCCAGCTCCCCGGATTTCATCCGCCTGTCGATATCGGCATAATTTGTGAGCGGGGCTTTCTCGATGAAATAGCTCGACCCCGTAATATTCAGGGCATAGTCCCGACTTGCCGAGGTCTGGTCATGATCCAGTACGGCAAAGGTCAAGTCATCAACATCCATGGTCAACCCATAGCCCATAACCAGCATCAGGATAGCGCTGCCAAGCAGTGCAAGCGTCAGCCGGATCGGATCACGGCGCAGTTCGAGGCCTTCGCGCCGGGCATAGCTGAGCAGGCGCCGCATGTTCGGGAACTCGAAGCCAGAGCGGGTGTCGGTGTTGACAGCTTGCGCATCAATTACCGGTTCATCGTGATCCTGCGTTGTCCGGCGTATGTCATCGGGCGGCGCATCAATAACGGATTGCGCCGCCTGAAGATATGCAATGAAGGCTTCCTCAAGATTGCCCTCGCCACGATCAGCGGCAATGTCATCGGGTGCGCCGGTAATCAGAACGCGTCCGGCGTGCATCAGCGATATCCTGTCGCAACGCGCTGCCTCGTTCATGAAATGGGTCGAGATAAAGATGGTGACCCCGTCATTGCGGGCCAGATCGAACAGGATGCGCCAGAAGTTGTCGCGTGCGACAGGGTCCACCCCTGATGTCGGCTCATCCAGAATCAGCATTTCCGGCCGATGGATCATGGCAACGGCCAAAGACAGGCGCTGACGCATACCGAGCGGCAGTGAGGCTGGCAGGCTTTCCATGACCGCTGCCAGATCAAACCGGCGCGCCATCTCGATCACGCGCGGCCCGATTTCCCGATCCGGCACCTTGAACAACTGGGCATGAAGCTCGAGGTTCTGGCGAACGGTCAGTTCATTATACAGCGAGAAGCCCTGTGACATGTAACCGACACGGCGTCGGGTCGCGATGTCATTGGCCTCCAGCGCCGAACCGAACAGCCAGGCCTTGCCCTCGCTCGGTTGCAACAGGCCGGTAAGCATTTTCATGGTCGTGGTCTTGCCACAGCCATTGGAGCCGAGAAAACCGAATATCTCGCCCCGACGGATCTGGAAACTGACATGATCGACAGCGGTAAAGTCACCAAACCTTATCGTCAGATCCTGTGCTTCGATTGCAATCTGTTCCGCACCGTCCGCACTGACAAAAGCCTGCTTTTCGACGGCCCGATGCTCTGCACGCTTTGCTGCCGGCAACAGTGCAACAAAAGCTCCTTCAAGATTTTCCGCACCGGTCTGGGCCAGCAATTCGCCCGGTGTGCCGCTTGCCAGAATGCGCCCCGCATCCATGGCCACAAGCCGATCAAATCCCGCGGCCTCCTCCATATAGGCGGTGGCAACAATCACGGTCATACCCGGACGGTCGGCACGTATCTGGTCGACAAGTGACCAGAATTGCCTCCTCGACAACGGATCGACCCCGGTTGTCGGTTCATCCAGAAGTAGCAGATCGGGGTCGTGAATCAAAGCACAGCACAAGCCCAGTTTCTGTTTCATGCCGCCGGACAGCTTGCCCGCCGGGCGGTCGAGAAACCGTTCCAGACCGGTGCTGCGGGTCAGTTCCGCTATCCGCCGCTCGCGTTCGGCACGGCCATGACCGAACAGGCGTCCGAAGAAGTCGATATTCTCGAAAACCGAAAGGGTCGGATAGAGGTTCTTGCCCAATCCTTGCGGCATATAGGCAATGCGCGGACAAACGGCCTGACGATGCTGCTGCCTGCGCATATCGCCGCCGAGGACAGAGAGGTTGCCCTCCTGCAGTTTTCTGGCCCCGGCAATCAGCGCCAGCAGGCTTGATTTGCCAACACCATCCGGGCCGATCAGGCCGAGGATGCCACCGGCACTGACCGCCAGCGACACATCATCAAGCGCCAGCGTCTGACCGTAACGCAGTGTCAGCCGATCCAGATGAATGACAGGGTCCTGCACAGGCCGGTCCGCAGTCATTTCGGCAGCCTGATTTGCAGTTCATCCGGCCATTCGGCATCCGGGTCCAGTTTGACATAGACCATGCCGGGCAGCCCGGTTTTGACCTGCTCGAGATATTGCTGCAGCAATGTCTTGTCGATCCGGGCCTTCAGGCGGAACATGAGCTTCTGGCGTTCCTCGGCTGTTTCCACCGTCTTGGGTGTGAACTGTGCGACATCGGAGACTAGGGATATCTCGGCCGGAATGACATAGTCAGGCGCTGCATCCAGAACAATATGCGCCTCGGCACCGATGGCGACCCTGCCTGCTTCTGCTGTCGGCAGGAAGAAGGTCATATAGACATCCGAAAGGTCGACAAGGTTGAGAACTGCGCCGCCAGCGCTCAGCACCTCGCCCGGTTGTGCGACCCGATACTGGACGCGGCCATCACGCGGGGAGCGCAACGCGCTGTCATCGATATCAGCCTGAATACGCTCCATTGTTGCCTTGCTTGCCGCAACGGCTGACCGGGCGGCAATTACCTGCGCACGGGCAGCGCCCAGCGCCGCCTCGACAGCAGAGACCTGGGCAATGGCAGCACTGAACGCCGCTTTCCGACCGGCTGTATCTGCCCGGTCATCATCAAGCTGCTGTACGGAGGCATTTCCCTTGGCGGTCAGCTGTTCGGTCCGCGCCAATCGTTTGGATGCCGCATCCACTTCCGCCTGACGCTGGGCAACAACTGCCTTGGCAGCCTCTTTCTCGGCCAGCCGCTGGGCAACCATGCTCTGGGCTGTATCAACGCCGATTTTTGCCTGTTCGAACTGGGCCTCTGCTTCCCGTAGCTGGGCTGTCAGAACGGCTGTATCCATCCGTGCCAGAATTTGGCCTGCACTGATGAAGCTGCCCTCATCGACCAGTATCTCGAGCACACGTCCCGGGGTTTTGGTTGCCACATCAATCTCGACGGCTTCAATCCGGCCATTACCCTTGGCGAAACCCTGCGGGAGCGTTGCGGGCTTCACGCCATACCAGATTGCCGCACCCAGCAGCAGGGCCAGTAACAGCCCCATAATAATCGGTCGTTTCAATCTGTTATCCAGCACGATGAACATCCGTTATAAAATATTGCTTTCGCTAATGTAGCCATAGATACGCACGGTACCTTGATCCAAGTCAACAGTCGTTGACTTTTATGCGGAGCCTAGTCTTAATCCCTGCATCAGGCAATCGGCGGTGAGGGGATCTGAATGGCACGGGCCGAATTAAAAGCAAGTGACAAACTCACCACTCGCGACCGTATCCTTGAATCCGCCCAAAGGTGTTTTTCCAGTGCATCATACGAGCAGGTTGGGTTGCGCAACATTGCCGAGGATGTCGGCGTTGATGTTGCTTATGTTCATCGCACTTTTGGATCGAAAGAGAAGCTCTTCACCGAAGTACTCCGCCTGTCCTTTGCGTTGGATCGTACAGCGCAGGCTTCCGCCTCCGATCTTGTGACAAAATTCACAAAAGATGTGTTCCGACCCGCAAATACAAATAATGATAGTATTGATCCACTACGCATAGTGGTCCATTCCCTTTCCAGTGCTACAGCGCTGTCGGTACAACGGCAATTTATTCTGGAAGAAGTTATTGGTCCACTGGCCGGACAGATTGACACCGACGGGGAAGTGCGGGCGAGCATGATAGCAGCACTCCTGCTTGGCATCCGGATTCTGCGAGACGTTATTGAGCTGGAAGCCCTCGGCTGTGCTCACCATAATACTCTGGAAGCGTTGACCACCAGAATGCTGGAGTTCTGCCTTGGTGCTGTCTCAGAGTAGGGAAGATTGCTCTCTAATGAAATCAAGGACTGGAAAGAACATGTCCGCCATATATTCCCGAATGTTATTACGTGCTGTTTATTTCTGCATCGCACTGATATTGCCGCAACTGGATGGTACAGAAGCAAATGCTCAAGTCTCTCTGGAGGCCGACACGTTCCCCAAAGAGAGTCATATTCAACTTCAACAGACAGATGCAGAAATCATGCTGCGGCTGCAGCAGCTCATTAATGAAGATAATTTCAGGTTGCGCAATCTGCAGAAGCAGGTCGAAGAACTGGGACAAATAATCGAGAAGACTACCAATGCCTTCAATCGTCAGGATCAGGCTGCGACAACTCGCGGACACGTAACTGCAACCGAGATCAACAACCCAACCCTATTCGGCTGGAAGCTTTATCGTGACTGGTTGGATATGCTGCTCGCCCGACGTCAGAATGCATCTCAGCAGAGTACTCTACTCAAGGATCGCATCATTGCAGAGCAGCAGGCATTGGACTTTATCAGCTTCGGACGAAGTCTCCCGATATCCTCAACCATCCACACCGACAAACCGGCTCAGGCAGCTCCCCCGGTCAAACCACAAGCTCCGGAAACAGTTACCACAGCGCCTCCTATTCTCGATCATGCATTAGCTGAGGCGGTCCGCAGCGTCAGCCAACGTGAGCACGAACTCGCAACTGCTGAGGAGCAATTTCGACTGGCGGAGACTATTGCCTCACTTATGGCAAGAGATCTGCTTATCACTCGTAATGCTGTGACTCAGTCTCAGTTGTTTCTGGAAGGTTTCCGGGAGCAATTCAGCCAATTAGAAGCGTTGGTTGTTGAATCGACGGATCAGGGTCTGCAATCTGAGTTTCAGGCTTATTTACCCATATTAAAGCAACTCGTTACCACTACAGAGAGCTACTTGGCAGAACAGCAGGCCATACAGCAAACTTTAGAACAGCGATTGCAAACGGATAAGCCCCTGCACATCCCTTTGCAACAGATAGTTATCAAGGCCCAGGAGCGGCTCATTGATGCCAGGCAACGCATGGAATTTCTCAATAGTCCAGTTGCACCCTACAATATAAAGCGATGGCTCATATATTATGCTCCCCGTTTGCTCTTGGCAGGAATGGTGTTGCTTCTGGCTTGGATTTTGACCCGGCACTTTGCCAAGCGCCTGCTAAATGGCCTTATTGGTAAGCATCGTTATGGCTCCAGTGAAGAACGCGAAGAGCGTATTGAAACCGTCAGCAGGGTGCTGCAAAGCAGTGTTACCCTCGTCGTGATACTATTAGCGGGTTTGATGCTGCTCTCATCATTCGGCGTTGATCTGAGAGTGTTGCTGGGCAGTGCGGCCGTCTTTTCCATCGCCATAGCTTTTGGCGCCCAGAGTCTGATCAAGGACTATTTCTCTGGTTTTATGATCTTGACGGAAAACCAGTATCGTGTGGGTAACGTTGTCCGCATCAATGATATTTCCGGCACTGTCGAGGATGTTAACCTCCGTATAACTGTCTTGCGCGATCTCGCGGGCACAGCACACTTCATCCCCCACGGCCAGATCAATACCGTTAGCAACCTCACTCATGGCTGGTCATGCATTGTGTTGGATATAGGGGTGGCCTATAAAGAGAAGGTCGACATTGTTATCGCAGCACTTATGCAAATAGCTGATGAATTGCGCCATGAGCCACGCTTTGGCATATGGATCATCGGTGAGCCGGAGATGCTGGGCGTCAATTCCTTTGAGGACTCAGCCGTAGTTATTCGGATGCTGATCAAGACCCGTCCGCTTAAGCAATGGATGATCAAGCGGGAAATGTTGCGGCGCATCAAAAACCGGTTCGATGAATTAGGTATTGAGATTCCATTCCCTCACCGCACTATATTTCATCGCCACGTTCAGGATACCCCGCCCCCAGAAGCTTTAACATTCTGAGATTAGGTAGGCCCCAGCCTCTGGTTTATACGACTTCTGAATTCTATTTCTAATATCCTCCGAAATTAAGACAGACATTGAATATGCTCCGTTATGCAGGCCGCACATGAATTCCAAAGCCATGATCGAAAACCGGACCTATGACGAGATCGGTATCGGCGACACCGCCTGTTTGACCCGCACCCTGACGCCGGAAGATATCCTGCTCTTTGCCGTAGTCACTGGCGACGTCAATCCGGCGCATGTTGATCCCGAATATGCTGCCACGGACATTTTTCACAAGGTTATTGCCCATGGCATGTGGGGGAGCGGGCTGATTTCTGCTGTGTTCGGTACCGAATTGCCCGGTCCCGGTACTATCTATCTGGAGCAGGGGCTACGCTTCCGCAAACCGGTCGTTCCCGGCGACACCATCACCGCCTCTGTCACCGTGACTGCCAAGGATGACAGGCGCCATTGCCTGACCTTCGACTGTCGCTGCACCAACCAACATGGCGAGGATGTCATTACCGGCGAGGCAAAGGTGATCGCCCCCACGGAGAAGGTGAAGCGCCAGCGCATGGCCCTGCCCGAGGTGCGGTTGGCAAGCCATGCGCGCTACCGCGCCCTGCTGGTACAGGCCAAAGGCGGCGATCCTGCCCCTGCCGCCATTGCCCATCCATGTGATGCAACCGCCCTGTCAGCTGCGGTGCAAGCCGCCGAGGCCGGGTTCATCGCGCCCATTCTGATCGGCCCGGANAGCANGATAAANGCNGCNGCCGATACTGCCGGCATCGANATTTCGCCCTACCGNCTGATNGACACNCCCCACAGCCATGCCGCNGCNGAGCGTGCCGCAGCAATGGCCGCNGCGGGTGAGGNAAGGATGCTGATAAAAGGCTCGTTGCATACCGATGAGCTTATGTCGGCGGTGCTGGCCGGTGATACCGGACTGCGCACGGAACGGCGGCTCAGCCATTGTTATCTGATGGACGTACCCGGTTACGACCGCCCGCTGTTGATCACCGATGCCGCGATCAACATCAATCCAACGCTTGAGGAAAAGGCCGACATCATCCGCAACGCCATCGATGTCGCCCATGTGATCGGCATTGAGACACCGCGCGTTGCCATCCTTGCCGCGGTGGAGACGGTCAATCCCAAAATGCGCTCGACGCTCGACGCCGCCGCGCTGTGCAAAATGGCGGATCGCGGCCAGATCAGCGGTGCTTTGCTCGATGGTCCGCTCGCCTTCGACAATGCGGTCAGCGAGAAGGCGGCAAAAGAGAAGGGGATTACATCCGAGGTAGCGGGCAGGGCGGATATCCTGCTGGTACCTGATCTGGAAGCCGGCAATATGGTCGCCAAGCAGCTCACCTTCCTCGCCGATGCCGATGCCGCCGGGGTGGTGCTGGGCGCACGGGTGCCGATCGTGCTGACCAGCCGGGCCGACAGTGTCGAGACCCGTCTTGCCTCCGCCGCCCTTGCCACCCTGNTGAGCCGTGCCAACACCAAGGCNGCCCCCGGAGTATCATAACCGTGCCNCAGGCGATCCTGACCCTTAATGCCGGTTCCTCCAGCATCAAATTCGCCCTGTACGAGCTGGCTGGCCAGGAACTGGACTGCCAGTTCCATGGCAAGATCGAGGGTATCGGCACCGCACCGCATCTGATTGCCACGGATGGCGACGGTCATCAGGTGACTGAAAAACACTGGGACGGCGATGCCGATCTCACCCATGAGGATTTTCTCGGCGATCTGCTTGACTGGGTCGAGGATCATCTGGGTGGTGACCTGCTGATCGGTGTCGGTCACCGGGTCGTGCATGGCGGCACGATCTACACCATGCCGGTAACCATCATGCCTGCTGTGGTTGAGAAGCTGGCGGCTCTCAATCCTCTGGCTCCGTTGCATCAGCCGCATAATATTGCGGCCATCAATGCCGTGGCCGCGGTCAGACCGAACCTGCGCCAGATCGCCTGTTTCGATACCGCCTTCCACCGGCANCANCCCGCTGTGGCNACCCGCTTCGCCCTGCCGCGCGCACTGCAGGCAGAGGGGATCCAACGCTATGGCTTTCACGGCATTTCATACGAATATATCTACCGTCGCCTGCAACAGGTCGATCCGGCTCTGGCGGCCGGACGGGTAATCGTCGCGCATCTCGGCAATGGTGCCAGCCTGTGCGCCATGCAGAATGGACGCAGTATTGATACCACCATGGGNTTCACCGCTCTGGACGGATTGATGATGGGCACGCGCTGCGGCAGCATCGATCCCGGCGTGGTGCTGTATCTNGCCGAACACAAGCAGATGACACCGCAGGAGATTGAGGAACTGCTGTACAAGCAGTCGGGNCTGCTCGGCGTCTCCGGCATTTCCAGCGATATGCGCAGCCTGCTGGATAGCAGTGATCCCAACGCTGCCGAGGCGGTTGAGCTGTTCTGCTACCGCATCGCGCGGGAGACTGGTGCACTGGTCGCTTCACTCGGTGGCATCGACGGGCTGATCTTTACTGCCGGGATTGGCGAGAATGCGCCTGAAATCCGGCGACTGGCCTGCGCGCGCATGGGCTGGCTCGGCCTCCAGATGGATGCGGAGGCCAACCGGCAAGGCGCGGAGATCATCAGTACCAAAGGCAGCCCGGTGACCATCCGCGTCATGCCAACCGATGAGGAACGGATGATCGCACTACACACCCTCGAACACCTCCGGCAACAGGAATAAAACAAGTCATGAAGAACCTGATGGACCTCACCGGCAAGCGCGGCCTCGTTATCGGCATCGCCAATGAGCATAGCATTGCCACCGGCTGCGCCGAGGCATTCCGCGACAGCGGCGCGCGCCTCGCNGGCACCTATTTGAATGAGAAGGCAAAACCGTTTGTCGACCCGGTGACCGAACGGCTCGGCTTCGAGTGGATGGCCCCTTGCGATGTGCGGGAACCGGGGCAGACCGAGGCCCTGTTTGCCCGGATCGAACAGGAATGGGGCGGGCTCGACTTCCTGCTGCACTCCATCGCTTTCGCACCGAAGGATGATCTGCATGGCCGGGTGGTCGACAGTTCGGCGGAGGGTTTCGGTATGGCGATGGATGTCTCCTGCCACTCCTTTATCGAGATGGCGCGCCGGGCCGAACCGCTGATGGCGAATGGTGGCTGCCTGCTGACCATCACCTTCTATGGCTCCGAACGGGTGGTCGAGCATTACAATCTGATGGGACCGGTGAAGGCGGCGCTGGAAAGTGCCACCCGTTACATCGCCGCCGAGCTGGGGCCGAAGGGTATCCGCGCCCATGCCATCTCACCCGGCCCGATCGCGACGCGGGCGGCAAGCGGTATCGACCGGTTCGATCAGTTGCTCGAACGCGCCGCCGCTTCAGTGCCGGAGCGGCAACTGGTGGACATCGCCGATGTCGGGGCATTGGCGGCATTTCTGGTCAGCGATGCCGCACGCCGCATTACCGGTACCGTGATCCCGGTCGATAGCGGCCAGCATCTGATGGCTTGAACTGTTAGCCCCGCCAGCCCATCACCTGTCGAATGCTATTTCTGGAATACGTAGCTACCCGGGGCATCCTGCAATACCGGGTAGCCCCTGTCCGGCGCGCCCATGGCAGGTGGCGCAGCTGGCACTTCCGAATGATCGCCCAGCCATTCTGCCCAGGCGGGCCACCATGACCCCTCATATGAGGGCGCTGTTTCCAGCCATTCATCATGGTCCTGATAGGGTTCATGCGCTCCTGTCGTCTGCATCCGGTAATGGCGTCGGGGGTGGCCCGGCTCGGAGACGATGCCAGCATTATGCCCGCCACTGGTCAGGACAAAGGTTACATCGGCATCAAACAGCAGGTGAGCCTTGAACACCGAGTGCCATGGGGCGACGTGATCGGTCTCGGTACCGACGGCGAAGACCGGCAATCGGATATCCGACAGGGCAATGGCGGCATCGCCAACATGAAAACGACCACCGGCGAGACTGTTCTCAAGAAACAGCTGCCGCAGATATTCCGAATGCATCCGATAGGGCATACGGGTGGCATCCGCATTCCAGACCATGAGATCATTCGGCTGCGCCCGTTCGCCCATCAGGTATTCGCGGGTATTGCGGGACCAGATCAGGTCAGCGGAGCGCAGCATCTGGAAGGCCCCGGCCATCTGCTGGGTATCGAGATAACCCTGCTCCCACATCATATCCTCGAGGAAGCTCAGTTGGCTTTCCGAAACGAACAGCATCAACTCGCCAGCCTCGGTAAAATCCGACTGGGCGGCAAACAGGGTCAGGCTGGTCAGACGCTCATCGCCGTCCCGCGCCATGGCAGCAGCGGCAATCGTCATCAGGGTACCACCAATGCAATAGCCGCAACCATGTACCCGATCCGACCCGGTAATGGCCTGCACCGCATCCAGCGCCGCCATCGGCCCCATGGCGAGATAATCATCCATACCGAGATCGCGTTCCGCCGCGCCCGGATTGCGCCAGGAGATCATGAAGACGGTAAAACCCTGTGCGGTCAGATAGCGAACCAGCGAATTTTCCGGGCTGAGGTCGAGAATGTAGTACTTCATGATCCAGGCCGGGGTAATCAGCACCGGCTCCGGTCGCACCTTGTCGGTTGTCGGCTTGTACTGGATCAGTTCAATAAGGTGGTTACGATAGACCACTTTGCCGGGCGTTACAGCCAGTGTCTGGCCGACGACATACTTGTCCTGCGGGGCAGCAGCCTTCTCCCCAGCTGCCAGACGCGCGGCATCCTCCCACCAGTTGAGAGCCCCTTGCCAGAGATTGAGCCCGCCGGTTTCCATGGTGCGCTGCAAGACCTCGGGATTGGTCAGCATATAATTGGCGGGCGAGATAACATCGAGCATCTGGCGCGCGCCGAATTCAACCATACGCTCATGCTCGGCGGAAACGCCGCGCACGCCGGTGGTGGCATTCCACCACCATTGCTGTTGCAATAAAAACGCCTGATAGATCAGGTTGAACGGTCGCTGTTGCCATGCCTCGGCGCCGAACCGGCGATCCTGTGCCAGTGGTTCAATACATTTTCCGGCATCCGCCCCGGCCAGTGCGCAATGCAGGGCATATTGCTGATAACGGACCAGCTTGCGGGTCGCTTTTTCAACCAGACGGGTACGCTTGCCCGGTGCTGCCGCCAGATGCAGTGCCCAGTCACTCCAGGCATCAAGCATCGCCGCCGGAGACAGGCCAAGGGTATAGCGTGCAATCAGCGCGCGCAGAGCGCGATCTGATACCTCGGTCAGGGATGAGGCATCACCGATGTCGTCAACAGCCTCGTCACCGGTAACCGGTGGCAAGCTGTGATGATGGTGCACCTGACTGACCGGCGCATTTCGCGATTGGTTTTTCATCATTAATCAATGCGCCGCCGCTAGTGGATATGGGAAACTGTTAAGGCATGTTAGAAGGCAGCACCGGTAGATTAAAGTGCCGCCATCGTAGTCTGGTCAACCTGCTGTTTGACGTCCTCCACGGCTTCCTCGACCTGTTTTTCGTACAGGCTGGCAATCCGGCTGAATTCATCAGAGTAGTTTTTGGCCGCCGTCTCGAAGAACTGCCCATATACTTTCATGACATCACCGGGACAGTTGCAGTTGCCAAGGCTCTTCAGCACCTGACGATCCTTCTCCAGACGGCGCTCAATGAATTTGTAGTATTCACGGTTCATTGAGATGATCTGTTTGAAAAAATGCTCTTGCATATCAACGGCGGATTTCAGTGATCGCTCATTGGCACAAATGGCTGCCTCCATATCAAACAGGGGAAAAAAGCCTGTAAATGACTGGGGGCTAGTTGTTGTTTTTCTGGTTTTGCTCATCACATTATCCTTCCCGTTGCTATGCCGTCAGACCGAATTACACTAGTCAACAACCCCATAAAAATACAACTGTAAGTTGCGGGCATTGATTCAGATCAACGAGACAGCGCTTTTACCCTATCTCCGCATCGTGGGGCGTCATATGTGACGAAATTTGGAATGCAGGTGTGGCATTCTTCGTGTGATTCAGTCTCTTCAAGAAGACTGACTATGAGTGACTTATATTGGCTGACCGACGAACAGATGGCCCGCATAAGACGCTGTACAACAGGTGGAAGCGATGGAGCGAGCGGGGTGTTTTCGTTCGGATGATGGAAGGCCTGGCTTCTGCGGGCGCGGATCGCAAGACAGTGATGATCGACGCAACCTATCTCAAGGCCCACCGTACGGCATCAAGCCTGCGGGTTAAAAAGGGTCTTGGGCGCCTGATTGGCCGCACCAAAGGCGGGATGAATACCAAGCTTCATGCCGTGACGGATGCGAATGGCCGACCGATCAGCTTCTTCATGACCACAGACTACAT
The DNA here is from genome assembly GCA_002168225.1 of Micavibrio sp. TMED2. NCBI lineage: Bacteria > Pseudomonadati > Bdellovibrionota > Bdellovibrionia > Bdellovibrionales > Pseudobdellovibrionaceae > Micavibrio > Micavibrio sp. TMED2. The sequence goes on along the minus strand of NHBH01000008.1, from coordinate 35,041 downwards.
CGGCGCAGCGGCACTGCTTGACGAATTGCCCAGAGCGCAATGGCTGCTTGCCGACCGTGGTTATGATGCCTGATTGGTTCCGGGACGCCCTGCAGGAAAAGGGCATCAAGCCTTGCATCCCAGGCCGCAAATCTCGCGCCTATCCCATCAAGTATGACAAGCGCCGCTACAAAGGGGTCTGATCCGGTAGGGGGCAGGATAGTACGTTAAGCTGGGTGGGCTATCGCTTTGGCCACCTGTATTCGCCGGTCAAAAGAATATGCGCCCATCCGAGTGGCGAGATATGCGATAGAAGCTCTGGTGGACAATCTAAACTGCCTTGTAATCTATGAGTAACTGCGTGTCCGAGATGATCCGTGTTCCAGTAAATGATGATCGCGGCCAGTAGGTTCAGGCCAGCCATCCTGTAGTGCTGACCTTCAGCGGTACGGTCCCGGATTTCACCTTGCCTTCCAATGCGCAGAGCTTTCTTTAATGCGTGATGGGCTTCCCCCTTGTTCAGGCCGATCTGGGCGCGGCGCTGCATGTCGGTATCCAGCAACCATTCGATAATAAACAGGGTGCGCTCGATGCGATCGATCTCCCGCAGAGCAACCGCCAGTTCATGCTGACGTGGGTACGATGCGAACTTCTTCAGCAGTTGGCTGGGAGGCATGACCCCTGCCGCCATTGTCGCGACGGCACGCAGAATGTCTGGCCAATTCTGGGCAATCAGGTTTTCGCGGACTTTTCCGCCAATCAGGCCCCGCAGCTCGTTGGGGGTTGCTGACGGATCGGACACATACAAGCGCTTGGATGGCAGATCCCGGATACGCGGGATGAACCGATAGCCCAGCAGGACAGAAACGGCAAAGACATGATCAGTGAATCCACCGGTGTCGGCATATTGCTCTTTGATCCGCTTGCCGGTTTCACTCATGAGCAAACCGTCGAGGATGTAGGGCGCTTCGCTCACCGTAGCCGGAATGTTCTGGGTGGCGAATGGGCCGAACTGGTCGGATACGTGGGTATAGGCTTTTAACCCCGGCTCATTACCGTATTTTGCATTGATCAGGTTCATCGCCTCGCCCTGTCGAGCCGCCGGGAAGAACTGACCATCACTGGACGCGGTGACACCTGCACCCCAGAACTTTGCCATCGGCAATCTGGATTGCGCATCAATGACTGCCGCCAGTGCCCGGTTGATGGCATCACTTTCGATGTGCCAACGAGACAAGCGTGACAGTTGGAGGTAATCATGGGTGTTGCTGGCTTCGTCCATCTTGCTCAGGCCGAGATTCAGCCCTTCCGCCAGCAGAACATTCAGCAGTCCAATCCTGTCCTTGCAGGGCCCACCTGTCCGCAGATGGGTGAAGGCGTCTGTGAATCCTGTGACCTCATCCACTTCCAGAAGCAGATCGGTGATGCGGATATCTGGAAGTTGGCGATAGAGATCAAGGACGTGCTCTTCCGCCTCATCAGGTACGGCGGTTGTCAGTCGCTCGATCTTGAGCGCGCCATTCTCGATAGACCCGCCGGGGATGGCTCCGTGCCTGGCAGCGCGCGCTAAACGGTTTAGGCCATCGGTGATCCGCACCTTTCGATCTGAAAGCCAAATAGCCGGATCAAGAGGCATTGTTAATCTGGGGATGGCGGGAACGGCTGAGATTGGCACAAGGGCCTGCTTCAAATCAGCGTAGCGTTTTGAATGCCCCAGCCAGATGTCTCCGGAACGGAAAGCATCGCGTAGATGAAACAGCACTGCAACTTCCCAGAAGCGATGGTCATCCTCCGGCTGAGCTTTAAGGTGTCGATGCCATTTCGAGTTTTTGCGCAGAAAATCTGTCGGTTTTGCCTGGTCTGTTTTTCCACCAATTGCCTCAACGGCATTTACCAAGGGAATAGCGACCGGGGCGGCCTTTATGTCTAGCGCTTTCAGCATGCGTGGGGCATAGCGCCGGAAACGGCGATGTCCTTGCACGACATGAGTAAGTGGGTCCGCTGCCATGGTGTTGGTCAATTGCGCCGACGTTGCAACCAGCTCCTCCAGGACCGACCATCCAGGTGTGTCCGAAACAGCGGTTTCGAGGGATACACCATCGCTATGTGCGGCGAGTAAGGCGGTTCCCAACTCGCTGAAGGATCGCAACGTCTGTTGGACAGCAGCCTTTGCATCGTCAACGCGGGTATCACACAACCTCTTGGCATTGCGCCATGTCTTCCCAACGATCCGATCATGGGTTTCGACCACGGCATCAGCGATGGCCGCCTGCCATTCCACGACACAAACCGCCAGAATGGCGAGCCGCCGATCACTGGACATGTCCCGCAACCCATCCGCAAAATACCGTTCACCCTGTTTGCGCAATTGGGCAATTCGATGTGGGGGCACCTTGTCCAGAGTTTCGGTCGGAATTCCGAGCGCCTGCAAGAATTCCAGCCGATCCAGAAGGCGGCTGGCCCCGGCCGAATTCTGTCCGACCTCAAACTGACGCAGCCAGACAAACCGGCTGATCCGCTCATCGACCAATTCCGTCAGCAATGAATCCAGTTGGGCTTGCATGGGTTCACTGACCCGCTCCGCAATACGGCTGTCGATCTTCCGTTCTGCGGCAACTAGGGCATCTGCGCAAAGCCGTTCGACAACAGAGACACCTGGCAGGATTATCTGAGTCTGGCGGCATTGCTCTACAAGCCGCCGAGCGAGATCCAAGCTGGACCGCGCTGTTTCCGCTTCCTGTGCCAACCATGTTTTCAGATCGCGTACGCCTTGACCCGAGAACATCTCGTACCCAAGCTCGACCGGTTGGCCCGATCTGTGCCAGATGCCCGTGCCATAGCCGACCAGCTCCAGAACAAAGGAGTGAAGCTGGCTCTCGGTGCGTCCGTCTATGATCCGTCCGATCCGATGGGCAAAATGTTCTTCAATATCCTGGCCACCTTTGCCGAGTTCGAGGCCGATCTGATCCGCATGCGGACTCGTGAAGGCATGGCTATCGCGCGCGCCAAAGGTAAACTGCGCGGCAAACAACCCAAGCTATCTGAGAAGCAACAGCGCGAACTTTGCCGCATGCACGCAACCGGGGATTACTCCATCAGCGATCTGGCTGAAGTATTCTCCGTGTCACGGCCAACCGTTTACAGAACTCTGAATAGAAACCAAACTTAGTGCATGTCCGACCGTTCATCGCGGCATCACAAACTTCCCCTGACAGAGCGCAAGATCATCCCAATGCCAATCATGCCGAATATTGTGCCAAATACGGCTTCGCTGGCTTTCTGGAAACGCGCATACAGTTGCCTGATGCCGCTCACGGAAAACAGCAGCCCATATCCGCCGTAAATTGCGAAGAGGATGACCGATGAACCACAGGCGAACAAAATCAGCAATGGCAAGGAAGTCGTTTGACTGCCGACGAAAGTGGAAAGTGATGCCCATAGCAGGGCAACTTTTGGATTTGTCGCTGTTACCACAAGCCCGTACCGAACATCTCGCCAAGTGCCTTCCCCTTTCTGAGGGGTAATTTCACCGGGAGCGCCTGTTACAGCCGCACGCCATCCCTTGTAGCCAAGCCAGCCCAGATACAGTCCACCAACCACTCCTAGAACTCTAATTAATACAGGAAACTTTTCGAACAGAGTTCCAAATCCCAATGCGGTCAGCATCGCCCAGCCAAACCCTCCAAGCGCGATGCCAAAGGCAACCAGCAAGGCCGACCCTCTCCCCGAACCAAGACCGCGTGAGGCAACGGCGACCATATTGGGACCGGGAGAAATTGCGGCGGCGGCGAGTGCGGCCCAGGCCGCAAAGATCGTGAACATGGCTTCATTCATTTTGCCACCCTTTCAATAGTATGATGCTGAACGGAATCCGTAGGAGCCTGATCGCGCTCTAAAAGGCCGTAGTCACGCGCAACTTTAGCCACCCGCAGTCGATAGTTCTGAAACACCCCTGAGCGCCCCTCTGATTGTGCAAAGCGATGCTGTTCCAGCCTTCGCCACTCGGCAATCGCCTCCTCGTCGCGCCAAAAGGACAGCGATAAAATGCGCCCTGCATGGGTCAGGGACTGGAACCGTTCGATAGAGATAAAGCCGTCGATTTCGTCCAGAAGCGGGCGCAGCTCAGCCGCAATATCAAGATACCTTTGCCGCTGTCCTGGTGCTGGTTCCACTTCGAATATGACGGCGATCATTTCTGCGCCCCATGCGGGGCAGACGCCAATTTAAGAAACGTCCTGTCTTCGCGCAGCAGAAATTTCTCTTTCTGAGCAAATTCATAGTTTTCCTTGCCAAGTGGATCATCTGCTAACCGTGTGCGGTAGGCTTCGTATTCGGCCAGTGATGGGATGTTGTAGATCCCATAAGCCAGCGTGCTCGACCCTTCGTGCGGTGCGTAATACCCAACCAGATCTGCGCCACACCCCGGGATAGCTTGGCCCCAGTTGCGGGCATATTGTTCAAACTGCTCTTTTTTCGTTGGATCAATGTGATAACGGATGACACAGGTCAGCATGGTGGTCCTCATTTATGATTTGCCTCAAATCTAACGCATTGCCTGTCTGAAATGCTTCGACTACGGTCGAACTATGAAAGATGGCCCAGATATAGCCCGCATCGCCGCGCTGATCGGTGATCCCGCCCGTGCGAACATGCTGACAGCGTTGATGAGCGGTAAAGCCCTGACGGCAACAGAATTGTCTCAGGAAGCGGGCATTACCCTACAAACCGCCAGCTCGCATCTGGCAAAGCTAGACGAAGGCGGCCTGCTGATGCCGCGCAAACAAGGACGCCATAAATACTTTTCTCTAGCGGATGATGAGGTGGCCTATGTTCTCGAAGCCCTGATGGGGCTGGCTGCCGGATCAGGACATTTGCGCACCCGAACAGGGCCACGTGATGAAGAACTTCGGAAGGCGCGCGTGTGCTACAACCACCTCGCAGGCCATATGGGCATACAGATGTATGACAGCTTTCTGCGCCAGGGTTTCCTCGACATCAGCGCTGATGGCCTTACTTTGACGAAAACGGGAGCGAGCTTTGTCCGCGATTTTGGAATTGATCTGAATGCGCTCACGGCGAAGAAATCTCCCCTTTGCCGGGAGTGCCTGGATTGGAGTGAGCGCCGATCACACCTTGCAGGTAGCCTTGGTCGTGCGCTGCTCACTCAGATGGAAAACCTGAGCTGGGCAAAACGTATTCCAGAAAACCGGATTGTGCGTTTCACGAAGGCAGGACAGAGAGAGTTTGACGCTACATTCCAACTCTAGAAGCTGAAATCGTCACTGATGAGTGCTTAACGTACTATCCTGCCCCTACCGGACCAGACCCCTCTATCTCGACAGTGGAACCTTGGCGCCCCTTCTGAAACGAATGGAGGCATCCGGCATCGTAACCCGCACGCGCGATCCCAGCGACGAGAGGCGGGTCCTGATCGGCCTGACCGAGCAAGGCCATGCGCGAAAAGGCTGCGCATGTGCCTGGAACGATTTCCAATGGCTACCAGCCGGAGGGAATCGAGAAATTGCACGAAAGCGTCCACAATCTGGTTTCGATATTGGCGCAGCATACAGCGAGAGTGCGGTCGGGGCCTCTCTAGCTGTCCGTTCCCTACAACCTGGTTGTCGGCCGAGGGCAATCCCCCCGTCTCCGAAAAACGACCGGAATGCCAATCCGCGAGATGCTACACTATGCGAAGCTTCGCGCTGAGGGTGATTACCGGCCCCGAGTGTCGCGTCCCTCTTGAAATACAGCGTTTCACGGACATGCATGTGAGAAGGGTATTTCATGGCACGGCGACAAATATTGACGGCAAGTTTTTGGTCTCGATTGATGGCGCCGCCCTCGGAGGATCGAGAGGTTGCAATGTACTGTACGCTCACGCCGGATGAGATCGAGGCGGTCGCCAGAAAACGAACCGCTGCCGCCCGTCTGGGCTATGCCGTATCATTGACTTACATGCGCCATCCCGGACGGGTTCGTGAGGTTGGAGAACAACCCAACGACGTGATGCTGGCCTTTCTTGCAGATCAGGTTGATGCCAGCGCTTCCGATCTGGCGGTCTATGATCGGTGCCCGCAGACGCGACGCGAACATATCGCGCAAATCACGGTCCGGTTCGGATATCAGGCCTTCACAATATCCCTCGTGCGGGAACTTGTTCATTGGCTGACACCATCTGCCGGAGAAGACCCGCGGGCCGAGCCTTTGGCGATCTCGTTGATTGAAGAACTGAGGCGCCGGCGTATCCTGGTCCCGGCGCGACGTACCGTTGAACTGATTGTCAGGCACGCGATCCGGCGTGCGGAAAATGTCAGGATTTCCGCTCTGACCCGGGACCTGCAGCCGGATCACCACGACGCCCTGCGTGCATTGATTGCGCCACCTGAAACGGGCGAGGTGTCGACGCTCAGCTGGTTGAAAGCGGCGCCCAAATCGGCGTCCGCCAAATCCATCAAGGCCGTACTGGAGCGCCTGATGGTGGTTCGAGCAATTGGTCTACCCACCAGTTTGCGTCAGAACATCTCGACATCGGCGCTCGATGGTCTGGCCGGGGAAGGCTTGCGGATCACGGTGCAAAACCTGCGGCGTATGACCTTGCCCCGGCTATGGGCGGTTTTGTCGGCCGCCTGTTTGCGGCTGGAAGAACAGCTCACCGACCTTGCACTGGATATGTTCGATAAATTGCTGGGCCGCAGCTTTCGAAAGGCGGAACAACAAAGCTCTGACAAGGCGTCCCAGCTCCTGATGGACATCATCCGCCCCTTGCAGTCTCTCAAAGCCTTCTGCCGTGAGGCACTGACGGCGCGCCTGCAAACCGGCGATCTCAACGGAATGCTGGACACGGCCAATTGGGATGAGATCGAGAGTGCGACAGCCGCAATTGAAACCGCCCTGGGAGACGGGAAGCCCGATAAATACTCGGAGCTCATCGGAAAATATCAGACCGCTCGCCAGTTTGCGCCCATGATATTAAGAGGTTTCAGCTTCAAAGGGGCGGCCAGCGCTGCCAGCCTCCTGCGCGCGGTGGATCTTTTGCGCGTTATGTATGAGGCGAACAAGCGCAGCCTGCCGGACAACCCGCCGACCGGGTTCATTCGAAAGGTGTGGCGGCCATTTGTCTTTCCGGCACCGGGGGAGGTCAACCGGCGCGCATACGAGCTCTGCGTCTACTTCGAATTGCGCGATCGGCTTCGGGCAGGGGATGTCTGGGTCGAAGGAAGCCGGCAGCGCCGTAACTTCGATGATCGGCTCATCCCCAAGGCCACCTTCGAGATCTTGCGTACCGAGGGATCGTTGCCGATCGCCGCCGCGGCGGATGCAGAAACCTATCTCGCAGAGCGGCAACAGCAGATCGAGGAGGCCATGGCCATTGTCGCGGCTCGGGCCGAAGCGGGAACGCTGCCGGATGTCGCCATTCGTGATGGGAATTTGAGCATCACCCCGGTCAAGGACGAAACACCCGACGCCGCCACTACCATGAGCCGACTGGTTTATGGGCAATTGCCACAAATCAAGATCCCCGACCTGCTGATTGAGGTGAACGCCTGGACCGGATTTGCGAAGTGCTTCACCCATTATCGCTCCGGCAGACCGGCGGAAGATCAAAAGGCGCTGTTCGCCGATGTCCTGGCCGATGGGGTCAATCTGAGTGTGTCCCGTATGGCCGCTGCAACCCATAATCTGTCCGCTCGGCAGATCGCGTGGGCGCACGACTGGCATTTGCGCGAGGAAACATATGCGGAGGCCTTGGCCAGTCTGGTCGACATGCAACGCGAGCTCCCGCTGGCCAAACTCTGGGGGGATGGCGTGACGTCATCCTCAGATGGGCAGTTCTTCCGGGCCGGTGGCCGCGGTGAGGCCTCTGCAGATATCAACGCAAAATACGGGCGCACCCCGGGTCTCAAGTTCTACACCCATATCTCCGATCAGTTCAGCCCGTTCCACTCGACGGTCATCACCGCCACCGAAAGCGAAGCGCCTTTCGTATTGGATGGTCTGCTTCGCCACCAATCAGGCGTCGCAATCGAGGAGCATCATGTGGATACTGGCGGCGCGACGGATCACGTCTTTGCCCTGTGCTACCTCTTGGGGTTCCGCTTCGCGCCACGCTTGCGAAACTTCAAGAATCGCAAATTGTATCTCCTGCCCGGCATGGAACCCCCGGCCATCATGACACCGTTCCATCAAAGCAGGTCACATTGTTGACAACTGGCCCGAATTCCTCAGGCTCGCGACCTCCATCAAGGCCGGAACCACCACCGCTTCGGCGATCTTGAAAAGCTTGTCCGCATATCCCAGGCAAAACGGACTCGCAATTGCCTTGCGCGAATTGCGGCGATTGGAGCGGACCCTCTTTGCACTGGAATGGATGCGCAGCCTGGAATTGCGGAAAAGAACCAGCGCAAGTCTGGCCAGAGGGGAAGCTCGAAACGCTCTTGCTCGCGGGGTCTTCTTCAACCAACTCGGTGAAATGCGCGATCGCAGCTACGAGCATCAGATCCACAAGGCGTCGGGCCTCAACTTCCTGGTTGCCGCAATCATCCTGTGGAACACCAAATATCTGGAAGCCTCAATCCGTGATCTGAAGAAAAACGGCGTCGTCGTCCCAAATGAAATCATCAAACACATCGCGCCGCTTGGCTGGGCCCATGTCGGATTGACTGGCGACTACCTGTGGAACATGAACCCACCACTCAGCCCAGATCGCCTCAGGCCACTTCGGAAACAAGATTTACAGGACGCCGCATAAGTTCTCCGTTCGTTCGCACGAGCCGGACAATACTGTCACTTTTATGCAGTGACCCCCATAACCGAAATAACGATTTTTAAAAATGCTCCGAAAAACCATGTTTAAAGGATGCAGAACAAAATCTTGATAACTTATCTTATGGAAAGTGCTGAGGGAATTTGGTGATGGATTTTACAAAGGTGCTTGCCTTTGCCCTGTTGAGGCCGCTGTTCTGTTTTATCCAGAAGCCTATTGCGGTCGCTGAAGTCTATATCATCGATGGGGATACATTAAGAAGCAGATTTGGTATATTCGTATCAAAGGGGAGAATTATGGATATAAACAAAAAGAAGGTTACTTTTTTAGATGGGCGGGGTCGAGTGATCCGCACTGAAGGCGGCTGGGCTATCAGAGGGAACGCGAAACCTGAACCTGAAGCTACAGGGTTAGCGGAATTTGGTAATTATATGCGAAGCCACAGAGCCGGTGCTTACAGCGCATCGCAAAATGCCAAACCGCATAAATAAGATCGGCCTCAGTCGGTTTTGGGAACTGGTTGCATTCTTAGAAAGCCCCGCAGACGCGGGGCTTTCTCTTTTTGGGCGCTTGTCTGTCAATCATTATTGGGCCGGGACGTACTCTCCCGGCTCATGCCACGGCTGCTACCTCGCAGGGCTACGCCCAGACAGCGCGGCGTTCAGCAGCTGACGCAGCTTGGCCCGCACCGCCGCGATCTCGGTGACCGTGTACCGCTTCGCAGTGCCATTGGTCCCGATCCGCCCGAAGGTGACATCGACCGTGTATTGCCCGAATAGGTCTTCCGAGACGACGATACGATAGGCCCGCGCGAGGTTCGCTGTCGGCAATCGGGCTTCAAGGGAACAGGCGAACAGCATCACGGGTCTCCTGCAACCTGGCTGCGCCCGCCCGGCAGATGCCGGTAGAGCGTGGACGGCGCCACGCCAAGCCGCTTCGCAACCTGATGCACCGTGATCTCCGGATCGGCCAGCAAGGCCCGTGCATGTGCCAGATCCTCATTGGACAAGGCTGCCGGTCGTCCGCCCAGCCGTCCACGCGCGCGGGCCGATGCCAGACCGGCCATGGTGCGCTCCCGGATGATCGATCGTTCGAACTCGGCCAAGGCTGCAAAGATGTGAAAGACGAGACGTCCGCCGGAGGTGGTGGTGTCGATTGCCTCGGTGATCGAGCGGAATCCGATCCCCCTGCCCTCAAGCATCTCGACGGTCTCGATCAACTGTTTGATCGAGCGCGCCAGGCGGTCCAGCTTCCAGACCACCAGCGTGTCGCCATCGCGCATGTAGTCCAGCGCCGCCTGCAGCTGGGGCCGATCGCGCTGTGCACCGGAGGCCTTCTCCTCGAACACCTTCTCACAGCCAGTAGCGGTCAGCGCATCAAGCTGAAGCTCGGGCTTCTGGTCCTGGGTTGAGACACGGGCGTAACCGATCAGCATGACCCGCCCTCGGCTGCGGAATGGCATAGCCCAGCATTTATTGGTATATGATGTCGGTAATTATATGCCATTATGACGCTCGCTATGCTGTTCCAAGACTTTGCGCCACTTCGATCCCCTGCCCCTGCCAACCACTTCAAGTCGGCCGTCACGCTTGAGTTCGTCCAGAACGTTCTTGATCCAGATGCGACTGACCGAGGGACAGGCCGCCTGCAGCTCGGAGATACTGAAGTCACCGAGCATCCGGTCCACAGCCGCAACCACGATGTCGGCCTTGGTGCCCTGATCCGTGGTCAGTTCCCCGACCCGGCTCTCCATTTCCCGATAGGCGCCAAGCAGGATACCGAGCCAGTAGTCGATCCATGGCATCGGATCGTGGCCGTCCTCGTGCCAGCCCTGCGAAGCACGATAGAGCGTGTCGTAATAGCCTTCTTTGGTCGTCTCGATCAGGCGTTCGAGGCTGATGTATCGGGCGACGTCATAGCCTTGCTGGTACAGAGCGAGCGCGGACAGGAGCCGCGCCATTCGACCGTTGCCGTCCGTAAACGGGTGAATGCACAGGAAGTCCAGCACATAGAGCGGGACCAGGATCAGCGGATCATGCTCCCCCGACTTGAGTGCCGCGGCGAATTCCCGGTGCAGATCGGCCATGGCGGTCGGCGTCAGATGCGGTGCCGTAGGGTCGAAGCGGATGAACCGCGTTCCGTCCGGACGCACTTCCTCGATTTCATTCGGCGCGGCCTTCCAGGCGCCGCCCGGCTGAGTGCTGTACTTCATCAGATCGCGATGCAGCTGCAGCACGACGGCATCCGTGAACGGGATGTCCATTGCCGCACCATGGATGGTCGCCAGCACGTCGCGGTAACCGGCAATCTCTCCCTCGGATCGATCCTGGGGGGTGGTCTTCTCGGCCAGCAACGCTTTCAGCCGTTCCGGCGGCGCGGTGACGCCCTCGATGCGGTTCGAAGATTCCACGCTCTGGATGACGGCAACCTGCCGAAGGTTCTCGAGCTTTTCAGGTGCTTGCAGTCGATAGAGGTCTTGCCGCCCCTTGTGCTCCCCGATCGCGCGGATGGTCCGCACGAGATGCGGCGGCACGGACAGGTGGTTCAGGAAATCGGGTGAGAAAGATGGCATGAGCGGACCGAAGTGTCTCGAAACTTGATGCGATCTTAGCTTTTGGGGCGTTTTGTTTCAAGATATAGTTTTAGGACATATCTATAGATAGAGAAGCCCGCTTTAAGCGGGCTTCTCAAGGTATCCGAAAAACGGTCGTTTTTGCGAGGCAAGTATGTTGCCGGTGAGCACGAAGCCCACGGCGTAGAGCGCGCCCTCTCATTGCTCCAAGACCACGGCGTCCGAAGCTCTCTGTTTTACATGGGTGAGTATGTTGATACGCTCGATTTGGTTGAGCTGAATGTCGAGAGTAAAATCAAGGTCGCCGAAGCGCTTCGAGATAGCGCGCTCGATATTCATGTATCTGTCGACCCGACGCAAATTGGACACCATATCGACCCTGCGCTTGTTGAAGATCGTGCCCACCGGATTGCGCAGACAATCAAGGATGCCATCGGCAACAAAACTGTAGGCGTGAACTGCCTTATGTTTGATATGGAAGATGCCTCGCTCAACGACCCAACCATTGCCATTCACAACCAGCTTCAGGATGAAGGGTTTCCTGTTGCCCTAACGCTGCAAGCCTATCTTTACCGCACGAAGGGCGATCTTGCGGCGCAGATCGCGCGGGGGAGCCGGGTGCGACTGGTAAAAGGGGCGTTTGCTGCGGGTGCAGAACTTGCGTTTCAAAGCACCGAAGAAATCAAGGGTAACTCCCGAAAACTGATTGAGATGATGTTGTCACAAACGGCGAAGGAGGCCGGTTTCTACCCCATCATTGCAACCCATGATACGCGCCTTCATGACTTTGCGATCGCGCAAGCGCGGCGCAATGGCTGGGAGCCTGGATCATACGAATTTGAGATGCTGTTGGGTGTTCGTGAAGATGTAGCCAAGCGCGTTTCCGAAAAAGGGGAACGTGTGCGTTTGTATGTTCCATTTGGCCGAGACTGGTGGCCGCATGCCGCGCGTAGATTGGGCGAAAATCCAGCAAATGCTGCGCGCCTCGCCCGATTGCTGGCGAACTAAGCAGACCAGGAAAGCTGTCATTCGTATTCTGCGCAGCATCTGGAACTATGGGCTCCTTCCCGACCTTCGCTGCGCCGCCGGGCCAAGCGCCTGATCGCCCATGCGGCGGCGTCACTGTCGGCCCGTAGCGGACATCCGCTTGGCGGCGGATGCTGCGAAGCAGCTTCATGCAAGAATCTAGATGAGGACCGCCAGGAGCTCCATATTGCAAGAACGATCTATTGTCGGCGTGTGAGTAGTAGAGTTCGACCGCACGGCTCGTCTGCACTTTTCGGTTCGATCTCACCCGCGTGTACAAGCCGGATCTCCATCAGGGTTACCTGAACTGATGCAGGGGCATCTACCGCATAAGTTCAGGCGCGCAAGCAGAAGCTTGGGTCCGCTTTTCGCGGTGAGGTGCTGTCCTACTATCGAACGGTGGCATTGCTGATATCAAGATGACACCATATTGGTATCTGCAAGGTGACAGGAACCGCTAGAAGGTGCTGACTTGATGTAAGGCGGGCTGTGCCGCGTCATACACGCCAAGGGTAAGCGCCTCATAGCGATTAAAGAACGTCTCGAAGACAAAGCGATGGCGGTCGCCGTTATCGTCCTCCAAGATCAAGGCGCCTTGGCCAAGGGGCCCGCCTCGTTGTGCACCACAGTATGATTGGATCGCCGTGAATAAATCCGTCTCCGTGATGGCGCTAAATTGCTGGCCAAACGCTGGCGACCGAATGAAATGGCGAACGGCTTCTTTTGACTGGATATCGGATGGGCGACGCTCCGGATGTGGATGGCAGGACATCATGCCGACCAGTGGCGTATCTTGGCCCGCCGTTTCGACAAACCGGTAGAGAGTGGTGGAAAGGGTGTTCCCAAAATAACCTTTCATGCTGCGAATGGTATCAATGCAAAGGGCGGAATCCCGCGCCTCGATATCAAATCGGTCTCGAAGGAACAGCATACGTCCGGCTGCAAAGTTTGCTTCGGCTTCAATATGTTCATGACAATGCTGCGACAGGGTCGTGCTGTTATCGCCGAACATCATCCCGGCGTGCCATGGGAGGAGCGAATGACCGACCTCATGCGCTTCGTTCCACCGGTGCTTAAGGATCGGGAGGGCTGCATCGAGCAAGATGCGCTTCTGATCCGGTATGTAGAGGGCTTTGAGCGAAAGCGCTTCGATTGCCTCTTTGAGGAGAGAAGGGCGCTTGAAGACTTGGATGGTTGCAACGCGGATGCGGCTAATCGTTTGGCGCGCGATGCTCGGATCGTCAGCGGTGTAGAAGCCCACATCGAGTTTCAGGAGTTCGCGGACCTCCTCAAGTTTAAGTGGGGGCTCAGGGTTTCCGAGCCCCCGCAGGACGCGTTCGACCCGTTGATCGATGTCAGCTGCGGTTTTAGCAGAGAGAAAGCGATTACGGGCCAAAGGTTACTCCTTACGTGGGTTTCTCGCTCAGCACAGCCACATAGGCCTCAAGCGCAGCACGCTGCTCGTCACTGAGGGTGGCGATAGACTCTGATCTTGCCGCAAAGCGAACGCCCTCTTCGACTAGTCGCACGTCTTTCACCGGCGTCAGGCCAGCAATCTGCTCCAGGTTCTCCGAGGGCAGGTCGAAAAAGCCCGCGAGCATATAAACCGTCCGCGGCTCTGGCTTATGGTGCGGATCGGCCTCAGTTTCGATCAGATCGGCAAGTTCCACATCCGCATCCTCGGCGAGCTTCTCTATCGATAGGCTGCGGTCATAGCGAAGCAGTTGAACCAATCGGCCAAACGGCATCATTTGGTCGTCTTGGGCGGCGGCTACTAAGTCGTCGGCGGTGGATTGTTCACCGTCGAAGGTTGGGTCTAGGGCAAGGCGACCAGCTCCGATTTCGGCGTTGCCTTCCAGCTCCGCCATTCGGAGGCACCAGTCTTCTGAGATTGTCAGCATCATGATTTCCCTCCTTTCGTTATAAAGGCGTCCGCTTGTTCGGATGTCATCTCGAAGTAGCGGAGACGGTCATAGTGTTCGTCTTGACCGAGATCGGTCATGCCACAGGTGTTTGCATAGAAGTTATGTGCCTGTGGAAGTGAATGTAGGCCGATCCGGCCTTTGTATTCATAGTGGTGACTTAGCGCGATCGCGGCACGAATTAGCACACTGCCGACGCCGCGAAAGCGCGGTGGATTGTTCAGTTCAGGACGATTCCAAGGCGCGTTTTCCACGAAGTCAACGTAGACTAGCGGCTTTCCGGCCTGCCCATCGATCCGCGCCTGGTGGCGGTCCAAATCGACGATCATCATACCTTGAGTAAGGCCATCACAGGTGATGCAGAACGCAGGTGCGCCCAAGAACCCCTCGACAGCCTTGGTCTTGCGCCGCCAGTCCCAATGGCGACTTTGGGGCCATTGAGCACGTTCGACGCCAGCCCGCTTCAAGCGCTGCAATGCTTTGAAGAGCTCGGGAAGCCATTCGCCTTCCCAATCGGCAAGCTGCGCTTCTTCGATGCCGTGGCGAAGCTCAGCCACAACCGGCTGTTGCTTCTGAACGTCCAGCAAAACAATCGGGGTGACCTCGACGGTCATAGCATCATGACTTCCGATTTATCTTTGGTTTTGTCGTCCTCAAAAAACAGCTTGTCGCCGCGCTCCAGACGAGCATCAACCATTTGATACAAGCGTAGAGCCTGTCGAATTACGCCGATTTTGCTCAACTCTTTCTTGGCCGACAACGCTTCAAGAGCGCCCATCTCAGCCTCGTTGAGATTCAGGGTCATCGTGCGTTTGGTCATGTGTGTCTCATGTCTCAGATCTCCTTAGGTCCACAGTACATAGCCGATCTGAAGCCATGTGTCAATTACAATATAGCCTTAAATTGGCTATTGACTGGCTAAAAAATGGCTACTATATGATGAACATCACGCCGATGCAGGTCGGCGACATCACAAGAGGATCGAGAGCCATGACGGCAGAGACGTTGAATATTGAGGATATCACCCGCTGCGTGTCGGAGGGCCGTCGCCCGCGTGACGCAGGTCCCTATAGCATTCAGATCGGAGATGCCGAGCTGCAGTTTGGCAGCTATCGGTTGGACGATCCGGTGCCCACTGGCCGCCAGGTCTTGGAGGCAGTTGATGCGCGCCCAGCCGAAGAACATCTGGTTTTTCAGCTGTTTCGCAATGGCGATCTGAAAGAGCTCGCCTTGGATGACACCGTTGACCTACTCGACGCCGGAGTCGAGCGATTTATTGTGTTCAAGAGTGCAGCATCTTATCGGATTGAGCTGGACAGTCAGGTCAAGGAATGGGGCGCCTGCGTCATCAGTGGCTACGTCCTCAAGGTACTCGCTGGGGCCAACAAGCCCGGTTACGGCGTTTGGATGGAGGTCCGTGGGGCTGAAGACCGACCGATCGACGATCATGAGATGGTCCAACTCGATAGCAAAGGTCTGGAGCGGTTCTTCACCGGTGCCACCACGTCGACGGAAGGCGCTGAAGCCTCGGTCTTGCCGACACGGGATCGTCGCTACCTCAACGACCGTGGGCTCGCGTTCACTGAGCATCAAGAAGGTGCTCAGAACGCGGTCGTGATCCATGGCTACAGCTTACCGGCAGACAAGTATCAAGTTGGTCGAGCGGACATTCTGATTTTACTACCGAGGGGTTATCCCGACGCGGCACCGGATATGTTTTACGCGGTTCCCTGGCTGACCTTAGCGACTTCACAGCGTTACCCACGTCAGGCTGACCAACCCCTGCAATTTGAAGGCCAGCGATGGCAGCGATGGTCACGCCACAACAACACATGGCGGCCTGGCGTGGACGGTATTTGGACCATTCTCAAGCGGGTTGAAACCGCGCTGGAGATTGCGGCATGACCTTGATTGATGTCACCCTTCAGGAGCGCCATGCAACGGCGCTCCGATCCACCTTGCGTCCGGAAAACGGCGATGAGGCAGCGGCCTATGTGTTCTATGGCGTGTCTCACATTGCCATGGACCCTTGGGATCGTCGTGCTCGATGCCGCCTCACTAGCTACCGTGTCGAAGCGATCCCTGATCGCGACCTAATCTCGGCAAGTGGCAAACATGTGACGTGGTCCACCCGTTCATTCGTGGACGCGTGCCGACGCGCAAAGGAAGAGGGGCTGGTGGTGGGTATTGCCCATAGCCATCCGTCCGGTTTTCCGAGTTTCTCTCAACAGGATGATCGGAACGAAAGAGAGCTCATACGCCTGGCCCGCAATCGCAACGGTGATAAAGCCATGCTAGCCAGTCTCGTTCTGATCGGTGACTATGAGTTCATCGGGCGGGTGTGGTTCGACGAGACGGAACCTGTACCGGCGACCGGTCTGCAAACTGTTGGGCAGCGTTTCGAGATCCTCGACACAGTAGGTGGCTTCCAGTCTGACGTGTTCGCGCGGCAGGCCCTGGCCTTTGGCCCATCAATTAACGCGATCCTTCGGCGACTGAAGATCGGCATTGTGGGCTGCGGTGGTACTGGAAGCGCTGTTGCTATGCTTCTTGGCCGGTTGGGCGTTGGCCAAATCGCTTTGTTCGACGCAGACATCGTTGAAGCCACCAATCTGAATCGGCTTCATGGCGCTATGCGTGAAGACGCTGACGCTATGCGTGCAAAGGTCGAGGTTGTAGCTCGCGAGTTGACCCGCCTCGGCCTGGGCGTGCGACCGGTGGCCGTGCCGCATTGGGCGGATTCAGACGAAGCCCGAGATGCCTTACTATCATGTGACATCGTCTTCGGTTGCACGGATGACCATGCCGGGCGTCTCTTCTTGAACCGTTTCGCGTATTTCTACCTGCGGCCGGTGATTGATCTTGGTCTGGCGATCAGCCCAAGGATCGCTGGCGAAGCGGCCGGCTCGATGGTCGGCCGCGTGACCGTGCTGCGACCTGGGGCGGCGTGTCTGTTGTGCCGGAAAATCACTGATCCGCAGATTGCGGCGAGTGAAGAACTTCGGCGCGCTGCGCCAGAAGAGTTTGAGCGCCAAAAGCGCGAGGCTTATGTCCGAGGTGGCGACAACCCAGCACCAGCCGTAGTCACGTTTACGACCGAGACCGCGACCATGGCCGTCAACGAGATGTTGCAAGGCTTGATCGGGTTCCGGGGCGAAGAAGGATGGGTGGCACAACGTGGCCGTCGGTTTGATCTCGGAGTCGACCGGTTTCAGGGCGCCAAGCAAGACCCGCACTGCATCTTGTGCGTCGATGAAACCTATTGGGGGCGAGGCGACATCGTCCCGTTTATGGACCGCCGAATTAGATTGGTTTGGTCGTCCCTCTGTTACGCCATCAATCCGCCAGACTGCAGGATGCCGAGCGCACTTCTGGGTGAAAAAGGGAAACGTTCACTGGTGTGCTGATAGCCCGCCTCACAGCACCAGGGCTTCTTGAGAGCGATTATGTGCTGGACGTCGGTGTCTGCGCTTTGCGTATAATCGAGTTCAGTTGCACCGGCAGCGAACGACCGCTTTCCGCCCTTCAGAACGCAGCGCCCTTGAATGTCCAAGGGCTTTCATGCGTGTGCAGCGAATTACGGATTATTGCCCTTTTGGCTATTGATGAGCCCGTATCGAATGGCAGCCTCCAGTCATCACACAGAAGGGTTTGAGCCGACCGGGATATGCTAGGCTAGGAGACTTGAGATCACCGATCGGTCTCCTGACGCTGGCGCTGCGATGACTGCCGTGTTGCCTTTCTTAGACCCGCCGTTCGCCGCTTCTACGCCACTGTCCACTGTTTGTCCCACGGGAGTGGCCCAGGTCCAAGCTTAACTTGCCTCGTTCACAAGGTTGCCTTTTAGTGTCTGCGAGCCACGACCGTTAGTGGAATGCAAAGTGTCGGAGAATAGTCATGACCCAAGGGCAAGTCGTATTTGTATCGCGAAACGGAGGCATGATTGTCGTTCAACACGATGACGGCTTTGCGGGTGTTGAACTGCTTGGAAGTGAAGGCGAGTTTCAAGCAAGTCACGTTGTAAGCGGGGATTGGGATGCATTGGGTGGAGAACCAATCTTCAAGGATGGCGAAGAGCATGATGCTTTCTATCAGGGAAATTTGGGATCACTTGGGCAAGCCATCAAAATTGCTAGCAACACGGGCGGAGTCTAGCGGTCCATACCGGACATTGGCTCGATGTTCGAAATCCCTGATGAATTTGCACGGTAAGCCGAGATGAATAAAATTGCCCTGATCATGGTATTGATAGCCATTGGTGCCGTTTACTGGCTGAGTGCGAGCTATAACTGGCGGATTGGCGGGAGTACGGTGAAAACCGTGGATATGTCCTTTGATCAGCCCCTGATGGAAAGCCCCCGGTTTGAAAAACCGGTGCTGCGGCCTGAGCTGGCTGGCGACAGGGATTATCTCTATTCCCTGCCGATCGCAAAACTGAAGATATTCAGCAATCCCAACAATCGGGGCGGCTGCACCAACTCCCTCAAGATCACCCGCATCAATCTGGAAAATTCCGCCGGTGCTGAAGCGTCCTTCGATATCCCGCTGGCCTATATCAGGGATATCAACTACCGGTCCTCGTCGACGCGGAAAGACTATCGGGGAGACTACATTCCCTCGATCAGCGTGATGCTGCCAGATTTTCGGCCCGGCTGTATGCGGCAATACAGGGGCACCCGGTCAGTTGAAGACAGGATCATCGGAGACGAACCGCTTCGCTATTCAGGCGTCTATTTCAAGCTCTCACTGCCATTCAATGATGGTTTGCCGAGAACCATGGACCGGCTGACGCAACAGTATCGGGAGCGGTTCACAACAGCCTTGGGCGAAGTTATTCCGGGCCTTGCTGCCTATATTCCACCCCGTACCGAGCGTGAGCAGAGCAAATACGTTGAACCGGCACTGCTGCTCCCCATCGATCCTGAACTCAGCACGAGATACAGCTTCCGCTGCGATTACGATCCGGCAACCCTTGCCATTCGTGACTACAGTTGCCGGGGTACGGGTCTGATAGAGGGCAGACTGGAATATTCATTCACGATCAACGGATACATGCACGAATGGCCAACCGTCCTGTACGGCATCGAGAGGCTTATTGAACATTGGCAGAGGTAAGCTGGCGATCAGTACATGACGGCCAATATGCTTCGCCTGCTGCAATAATATCCGAAACTGACAATATCCGGCACATCCATGTATGCAGTGCTCCACAACATGCCAAATAATAAAAGCCGGGACTTTATTTCCATGTTAGCCTCAACCTGAATTCATATGCCCCATCTACCGAACGGGACATAACATGCCTTTATTTGATCCACTTCTTGCAGGTCAGAATTACAGCGTTGTTGAGGGCACCTATTCAGCAGATACGCTTGGCCCGTCAGGCGATACCGCCGTGTATCTCGGCAATGGCGGGCTCGACACCTTTATTGGAACAGCCGATGCCTTTGAGATCTTCTACATCAATGGCGATTATCAATCCGGCACGTCTATCACATCTCCCCTGAATACCTTCACCTACGTCACTGACATACTGTCCATTGATGTCAGGGAAAACGCCTCCGTAACCCTGACCGATACAAACATCACTGCGGATGCATATACCGTTTATTTTGATTTCATTCGCTGGGTCGAGATTGTCGGCGATGATCTGACCGTCAATATCACAACACCCGGCTTCGAGACTTATCTCGGCAACAGCACAGCTATTGTGACAGGCTCCCAAGGGGCCGATACCATTGCAGCATCAAGCCTGAGGACATCAGCACAAAGTCAGGGCGCGGCAACAATCTATGGTGGTGATGGTGAAGACAACATCAGCGGCAGCCATGGAGATGATCGTATATACGGCGGCCGTGGTGATGATTTTCTAACTGATTTCCGGGGTTCAAATCTGCTTGATGGCGGCGATGGCAATGACACCATTTTTTCCAGCAACAGTGATGTCGATTGGACCAATCATTCCACTGTCCTGGGTGGCGCAGGCGATGACAGCATCGCGGTGTATACCCCCAGCCCTGATAATTTCGGCATCAACACGTCCGTCTACGCAGGTGCCGGTTCGGATACGATATATGCGAATGAAAAGGGTGCATACCTTGATGGCGGGGATGGCATCGATTTTTTCATTTTGGATACATTCGATTCATACCCCTACACGGAAATCTTCCTGAACCGGCAACAGGGTGACGCATACATGACCGGTATCGAGGTTGTCCAATACAGCAGAAACGGCTCGGTTCTGATTGTCGGCAGTGGATTTGCCGAAACCCTGTCAGGCGGTGAAAGCGCGGATACCATCGGCCTCAGCGGTGGTGCCGACAGTCTGAATGCCGATGGAACAGATGAACAATCCAGTGGCGACTGGCTGACACTTGAGTATCTGGAAAATGGTGGTGCCAGCGCATATCTGGCTGATGGGATAGCCATTTACCAGTCAGAGGTATCGAGCCTCGAGAACTTCGAAAACCTTCGTGGCAGCCGGTTTGATGACATACTGGTTGGCAATACAGGTGCCAACCGCATTGAGGGCAGCAATGGCAATGACTACCTCGACGGCAATGCAGGTTCGGATACACTTGCCGGTGGTATGGGAGAAGACACATTTGCTGTTGGTGCCGGCGATGTCATTGAAGACTTTGATGCCTATGATCTTATAGAGCTGGCCAGCGGCCCCATAATCGGCATCACCACCGCCATTTCCGGTAACAACACCGTCCTTACCATCAATGGCACAGAGACTGTTACGCTGCTCAACGCTTCATACAGCGCAGAAGAGCTGGAGGTTTTGCCCGACAGCATCACGGTCAGACCGACACAGACCAATGATGACCTGCCTATCGCCTCAATCACGGAACAGATAATCGGAGATGACACGGCAACGCTGACCATCACGACAACGAGCACTACTCCTGGAATTGAGATGAGGGATATTGAAGCCTCGGTCTCTGGTTTTGAAGATATCCCGCTTGACCCGGAAGGTTCCGTCATGATGGACCTGCCGGTAAGCACTGCATTCAAAAGCTACAGCCCGGCCAACATGGTTGATCATGCCGAAGCAATAACCATGGTCAATCTTCTGCCCTGGCTTCAGGGGCTGAATGAAGACCAGATCGGCATGGTTCATGATGCACTGGAATTTTACGGGGCTGACAGTGCGTTTCACATATTGGTCCTGTCCACATCACCAACCCATTATTTTGGCACCACCCTTGTGGTCAACAGCCGGGTCTCCAGCCAGATATATGTCTATGACGGGCGAAACACCGATGTGTCACTTCAGGCCGAGGGGGCAACAGATGTCGTCATACTGGGCGAGACGATATTCCAGGGTGGCGCCGTGGCCGGTCGCGTATGGGGGGATGCCGATGCCCAATCCCTGATACTGGGTGCGGGTGCCGATACCGCACAGGCGGGCGATGGCAATGATCTGGTCTACGGCAATCTGGACAACGACGTCATATATGGCAATCAGGCCAATGATCAGGTGTTCGGTGGACAGGGTGATGATCGGCTCTATGGCGGACAGGACAGCGATGTGCTGTTCGGAAACCGGGACAATGATGTCATTTATGGCAACTTCGGCAATGACGTCATCTTCGGCAATTCCGGAGCCGATACCCTGTTTGGCGGGCAAGCGCAGGATACCCTTTTTGGTGGGCAGGGAGACGACCGCCTGCTTGGAAATCTCGGGGATGATGAGCTCGTGGGCAACCTCGGCAATGACATGCTGACAGGTAGTGCCGGGGCCGACAGGTTCAGTTTTTCCGGCCCCTCCGGGCAAGATATTGTCACTGACTATAATGCGGCGGAAGGGGATGCAGTTAGCGGGGGGCTGTATTCCAGACAGAGCGCATTTGCCATCATAGACGAGGGATTGCTGTTGTCGGCAGGCGATGGCAGCAGCCTGCTGCTTGTGGGCATAGCCAGCCTTGAACAGGTGGTATTCGCCTGAAGACAACCCTCATCTGGCCACATGGGTTCTGCATAAATGAAGATGAATATCACCAGCCGATTGCCGCGCAGGATGAATAAAACCCTCATTATCCGTGCGATCATTCTGACGAGCGTGCTCTGGCTCGGATATTCGAGCTGCAACTGGCGACTGACCGGTAAAACAGTTTTCACCGAGGACCGATCCTTTACCATGGAAGAAGCCATGGCCGACGGGTTCGAGCTACCGCCGATGCAACCTGAACTGATCGGTGACGAGGACTATCTGTATTCCCTGCCCCGGGCAAACCAGCCCTTTTATAATCAGCATCACGGAAGCGGTACCTGCACAAACTCACTCAGTGAAACACGTGTTACCCTGAAAGACAGCAGTGGACATACAGCAACATTCCGGATCCCGGATGCCTACCTTATCAACAGCAATTATCGCTCGATATGGACGAGATCAGAGTTCAAAGCCAACAAACTGCCCGAGATCAATTTCCTGTTGCCGGACTTTCGCCCCGGTTGCCTGAGAGACCGGTTGAAGAAGACACAACCAGCAGAACTTGATGTACCAACGCATGGCTCATACATCTTTTCCGGAGTCAGACTCGATCTCTCCTACTATTTTGCAAAAAACAGGCCCCATAACAGCCGCCGCCTCGGTTGCTTTCTGAACGGTCTTCACAAGTCAAAAGGAGAGCTTATCCCGGGGCTGCTGGCTTTCCTCCCGGACTTGGATAGCCCGGAAGCACAAAAAGGCTGGGCAAGAAGGCTCTTTGGAATTCTGTTGCCCATCGACCCCAAGTTACGGGAACGATATCATTTTTGCTGCCCGCGCAAACGTGGAACCAATGAGCTGGATACTTACGCATGCATTGGCCATAGCAACCTTGCACTGGATAAAGCAGGCAATCACATACGATATGAGGCATCAATTTTCGGCTACATGCCCGAATGGCAGAAGGTAATGGAACATTCCGAAACATTCATCCGTCACTGGCATGAAGGCGAATAACAGCTCGCATTCAATCCGGCGTCTGACAGGTGACGACGACTTCGGTTAAGAGGGGCTCATTCAACGATCCTGCATCTCCAGTGCGGCGACGGCGTGTTCGAAGGCTTCGCCGTAGACCCAGCCGTGTTTGTCGGCGAGGGCGATGAAGCGGTCGATGGTTTCTGCCGTGGCCTTGATGTTGAACTGCTGGTTGCGGCCGGTTGTGCGGCGGCGGGGCTGGCGCGGTGGGGCCGGTTGCGGTGTCGCAACTGCCTGGGCTGGTTCTGCCCCCTGCCCTTTCGCCGCCTCAGGCACGGCGAGCGATGCAGGCGCTGTTGCCGCCGGCTTTACCGGTTGGCGGCTGGCGAAGCTGGCGGCCTCGGCGGCGGCGCGAATGGCGTCGGCATCGAGCGGCGTGTTCAGCTCATCAGCCGTCTTGGGGGCAAAGCCGCTGAGGTTCAACGGCTGGTCGAGATCGTCACCCCCCTGCCCTTTCGTGTCCTCGGCCAGATCATCGGCAAAGGAGCTGACCCGTCGTCGTGCTGGCGGACCGCCGGATGATTTGTCCGTCATGCCGCCGCTCCCTTCTTCTTCGCCTTCTCACCCGCCTGCAGCCTTGTCACCACCTCGAGGGCAAAGGCACGGGCATTGGCGCGCGCCTTGTCAAGGCCGCTGACCTCCGACGGATCCAGCTGGTCGAGTGTCGCGGCAAAGCTGAACAGGGCGCGGAAGGCATCCCGCTCGAACAGGCAGGCGGTCATGACATCGACCTCACCGGCAATGAAATCATCCTCGATATGCTTAAGCGTCCGGGTGCGGATCGCCGGGCTGATCTTGGTCAGCATGATGGCATGGGGAATGCTGCGGCCAAGGCGGGTTTCCTCATTCCGGATCAGGCGCACGGCACGGCTTGCCTCGTCACTGTCGAGGGTGGAGCCCTGACACGGGATCACCACAAAATCCGACATGGAGATCGCATAGGCATTGGCGAGGTTGCGCGTGCCCTCGAGGTCAACCAGCACGAACGGCGTGGTCTGGGCTGCCGCCCTGATGTCATCGAGCAGGGCCACCTCGTCGTCATTCTCGACGATGGTAAGATTGGCGGCCTCCCCTCCCCGCTTCTGCCACTTGACCATGGGCCGGTTCGGATCGGCATCGATCAGCGTAACCTTGCTGCCCTTGGCAAGCTCGGTTGCCAGAACCAGTGCCGCCGTCGATTTTCCGGCGCCACCCTTCGGTTGAACAAATGAAATTACCGGCATGTTTCTCCTGCCTTCCCTTGTTGCCTGGGCGATACCGTTGAAGCCACCGGAGCCTTTGCCCCCTGCCCTGCCCGCCAGCAGACGGCGGCATCGCACGTGTCACTTACTGTCTCTCACCAGCTGCAGCTGCCCGAACCGATCACACCGATCTGCAAGAACAACCAACCGGATAGCCATTCCGGTTAACTGGTAGCTACCATATAGCTATCCGATAACCGGCATTTACGCAGCAAAGCCTGGCAGCATGCTGAAAAAGCGCCGAAAACAATGGCTATTTCAACACATTTCAAAGCCCGTCACCAGCCAATAGCTATCTAGTAGCTACTATATAGCTATCCAGTAGCATGTCGATAGCTACCTGATTGGTACCAACAAGCTATCCACAATGGGTATGGCCAGATGAGAGATGGAATCGGCAGCGCCGGAAACCGTTGCAAAAGGTGCAGAAACAGCGGGAAAGCCGGTGAGGGGGCCAACGACTCGTGATTCGGTACATCGGGAACGATTCGTGATGGCAATCGGGGCGGCAAGCTGGCATTATGAGGACGTTCCCGACATCACCGCAAGACGCAGACGGAGGCAGCATGACCGGCAAACAGGTTGATCTATTCCTCGACCAGCTGGTTGATGCCCCGATCAAGGACGAGCAGCGGTTGATGGAGTTCCCGTTCTTCTCGCTGCAGAAGCGACCGCGCGAGGAACAGTTCGTCTATGATGACGGGCGGGTCAAGATCGAGATCAATCCGGGTGCCAAGGGCATCGCCACGATCTGGGACAAGGATATCCTGATCTATCTCGCCTCGCTGCTGAACGAGCGGCTGGAAAGCGGGCAGCCGGTCAACCGCACGATCGCCTTTCCGGCCTATGACTTCCTGAAGGTTACCGGGCGCGGCACCGGCAAACGGGCCTATGAGCTGTTTCTCGACAGCCTGTTCCGGCTGCGCAGCACCACGATCACCACAACCATTGAATCAGGCGGGCACAAGGAGCGGCGCGGGTTCGGCTGGATCGAGACCTGGCGTGTGGTCGAGCGCACCAATGCCAATGGCGAGAAGGTGATGGCCGCGGTCGAGGTTACGCTGAATGACTGGATGTTCCGCTCGATCGTGCAGGACCGCCGGGTCCTGACCATCAACCGCGAATATTTCCGCCTGACACAGGGTCTGCAGCGCCGACTGTATGAGCTGGCCCGCAAGCATGTGGGCCGACAGCCGGAATGGTGGATCTCGCTCGACCGGCTATATGAGAAATGCGGCGTGCGCGACACCACCCGCAAGTTCAAATACCGGCTGTCCAAAATCATCGAAGGGCCGGGCATACCGGACTACAATATCGAGCTGCTGGAGAAGGGCACGGACCGGGTTCCGTTCAATGTGAAGCCCAATACGGTCATGGTCCGGTTCAGCAATCCGGCACCGGAAATAGGGCAGGGGACGCAGGAATTTCACGACTCGACTGTTCCCGTTGTACCGAATCAACCACTCAAGGCCTCAGGCGATGCCCGGCACGAAGCCCATCTGCGCTTCCCGGACTACAATATCGACTATCTGCATGAGCGCTGGCTGACCTGGAGCCGCAAGAAGAACCTCGAGGTAAGAGCGCCGGACAGGGCATTCCTGTCCTTCTGCGAAACCTATGTGCGCAAGAACCCGCTGCCGGACTAAGCACCATGCGGCAGGGCAACCAACAGGGCAGGGGGCTTACCAATAGCGTGCCGGCTTATCCACATACGCACAGGGCCGTTTCGGTACATCGGGAACAAATGCACGGTACAACGGGAACATTCCGTCGGTATATCAGGAACAAATCGCACGGTACAACGGGAACGCAAACATCGGTACAACGGGAACGGAATATTCCCTTACCTGCCTGAAAACACGAGTTTTTCCGGTGCCTTTAACTAACTGTAACAACCAATAATATTTATTAATCATATAACGGCAGCAGAAAGATGAATGATCTGGATTTTATATATTCTGAAATTCAGGGCTGAGCGAAGCCCGTCATGAGTGCATCCAGCCGGGTGCGCAGGGCCTTGGTGAGGCTGTCGCCGATGTGGTCCGGCACGGCGGTTGGTCCGTTGGTTTGCATGATCTCGCGGGTGCGGGTTAGGGCGTCGGGCAGGGTGTCGGCGATCTGTTCTGCGATGGCTCGTATCGCGGGCAGGGACAGGTCGCTGTCCCGACCGGTCTGGACCACATGTCGACCGGTTATTTCCTGTACCCGGTAATGCCGGTTCCGACCAAAGCTCATGGCCAGTTTCATGTCCTTTTTCTGCAGCTGCCCTGCCTGCAGGCTCGGCTCCACTGTCATGACGTCATAGAGCGGGGCGAGGCGGAAGCCGCCGCCGGGATAGAGCTTCAGGCTGAAATTCTTGCCATGACCATCGGTGGCGCCGATCAGCCAGAAAATGATCTGGGCGGTGAAGAACCGTTCTCGGTCGGTGACTGGATCGTCGCTTGCCTGCAGCAAGCGCATGATCTCGACAATGCCTGGTCCGCCGTCGCTCTGGTATTTCAGGGCAGGGGGGATGCCGAGGGCCTGACAGCAATCCTCCTGCGGCAGGCGAATCAGTCGTCCGTCCTCCAGCCACTGCCGGTCGAAGCGCTCGACCACCAGCGTGTCCACTTCACCGAACCGGGCCATCTCGGCATGGGCGACTGGCAGTCCGGCCTCTGCCAGCAGGCGCAGGCAGAAATACTCATTGGCGACGCTGTCACTGAGATCCATACCATTGGGCAGCTGGCCGATCGCGGGTTTCAGGATATGGGTGGTCGGTGTGGTGCCGTGCGGCTCCAGCCATTGCGGGCCATCGGGACCGTCAAGGCGGGTGAGGGCGGTTTTCTCCTGCGCGCCGGCAACCGAGATGCGGAAATCCCGGTCCCGGTCCATGCCGAGCGGCAGGGCACCGAGGGCGGACAGCATCGCCGCAATCTCTACCTCGCTCAGTTCCCGCCCGCTCAAGCCGGTCTCAGCCGTCATGCTGTCGTCGTCCAGCGCCTCTTCCGGCAGCAGTTGCAGCGCGCCGACGCAATCCCGCCCGATCCGTGCCAGCAGGCTGTAGGTATCCGTACCATCGGCTCCGACCCGCGCGGCCAGTCGTCGACGGATGCCGTCATGGTCGGGCAGCAGGTTGTCGAACATCGCCAGCACCTGGCTGCCACGCTGTGTCTCGTCCGTCAGAGGCAGGGACAGCGATATCGGCATGGCATGGGCCCATACCAGCCATTCAGGGGCATAGGAGAAGCTCACAGCGCCATCAGGGGCACGCTGTAGGGTGCCAACCCGGCGGTTGTTCATCAGCACGGCTAGCGGGGTATGGGTATGCCTGCGGGCCATGATCAGAAAATGTTCCCGATATCGCTGTCAGGGCTGTTCCGGCGGCGGGGCTGCAGGGTCATGTCGAGATCAAGGGCCGCCAGCACCCGCAGGATGGTGTCGAGCCGCCCGGCCATCTTGCCGCTCTCGAGTTCGGACAGGGTGGGTTGCCGGATCCCGGCCCGATCGGCGAGCGCCTGCTGGCTCATCCCGGCATCACGTCGCAACCGCCGTATCGCCGCCCCCAGCTGCCGCTGGTCACGGATCATCAGGGCAGGGGCATCACCGCTACCCGCCTTGCCGCCATCACGTCGCACCGCATTCATCAGCACTGTATCCAATCAGTTGATCTGCTCCGAGTATATCATACGGATTGCCGTATAATCAATATCTATACGGTATTTCGTATAATCTGTTTTTATACGGTTAAGCGATAATTCCTTGTTCTTTCCCTCGATAGACCGGTCTATCGAGGGAAAGAATCTGCACTGAAAACCATCCGAACGGTCCGGATCATATCGATCCTAAGTTCATGTTAGCTGTCATACGTATTATGGTGTATTCTCGACGTAACTTTAAGAAAATAAGTTTAAAGCGAGCTATGTTTTGTTTAAAACAAAACGCACGGTCCTTCGGACGATCTTCAAACGGAGTTTTCGATCATGACCGCCGATACCAAGGCATCAGACAGTCAAAACCAGCCAGCCAAGGACGCTAAGGCGTCTTCGGCTGGTCATGGTTCTGCTGCTGCCAAGGGCGGTCGTTCTGGTGCTGGCAGCGCTGCCAAAAATGGCAAGCGGCGGAACCAGAAGATGCTTGGTGTTGTCGTCACGCTGGACGAAGCTGCACGCATCGAGCAGCTTGCCCGCGAGCGCGGCAAGAGCGTGTCGGCCTATCTCAAGAAGCGCGGCCTTGGGGTGCGTCAGCGCAAGGAAACGCCACTTGAAAAGCTTCAGGATTGTTGCGTGGCACTGAACAAGTTGGGTGTCAGTGTCCACAACATCGGCACGCTGTTGCGAGAGCGTGGGCAGGGCCATGAAGACTTTGAAACGCTGTTCGAGGAGATCCGTGAGCAGCTTGACAAGCTGGCTCGGCAGGCATGGCAGTTGGAGGGCAAAGATGATTCCTAATGCGCTCCAACGTAAGTCGATCAAGGCCGTCGCTCAGTACATTCTCTATGACAAGGGAGTGTTCAAAACGCAGGACCGTGTTGACTGGACCCACACCATGAATATGGCGACCAGCGACCCTGATACCGCGTGGCGCATGATGGCCAGAACCGTCAAGCTGCAAGACTATATCAAGGCGGAAAACGGG
The DNA here is from genome assembly GCA_002168225.1 of Micavibrio sp. TMED2. Classification (NCBI taxonomy): domain Bacteria; kingdom Pseudomonadati; phylum Bdellovibrionota; class Bdellovibrionia; order Bdellovibrionales; family Pseudobdellovibrionaceae; genus Micavibrio; species Micavibrio sp. TMED2. Next base: position 5,949 of record NHBH01000008.1, on the reverse strand, counting down.
GTGCGTGTCGGGGGGCGGAAAACCGAATACCCAGCATACCACCTTATGCTTATGTGGCATCCATCAGAAGCGCCGACAAAGGCAGAAATGATCCAGGCCGCGAGGGAGGCAATCGGGCAGATCGGGATGGGTGATCATCAGGTCTTGATGGTGGCTCACAAGGACGAGCCACAGGCCCATGTGCATCTGCTGATCAACTCAATCCACCCTGTAACCGGGCTTAAAGCCAAGGTGTCGTTCGACCGGCTCAAATTGCAGGATTGGGCAACCCTCTATGAATATGAGCATGGGGTGCATTGCTGGGCGCGCATCGAGAATGCGGCGAAGCGAGAAGGGGGTGCTTATATCCGTCACCAGCGCAAGGACAGTGCCAACCCGGTAGCCCGTGAGCGGCGGGCGGCAGAGCAAGCACGCGCGGCGGCAAAGCGGATCAAAGATCCGCATTATCTGTTGCGGGTGCTGACCCAGGAGAAGGCAAGTTTCACGCCGTTCGAGGCAAAGAGCCTGATCGAGCGATACAACAATGCGATCCCAGCCAATCAGCAGTATGAGCGTTCGCAACTTGATAAGGCGGTTCTCGAACTAGTGTCTTCCCGCTTCAGCGTTCAGCTAGGAGACGGTTCCTATACGCCGAATGAGTTGCTGGCGATCGAGGCCAAATATATCGAGCGCGCGGTAGAGCTGAACCGGGACCGTGACGGCTTCCGTGTGTCGACTGAAACGGCAGACAGCATCATCAAGAAAGCGCGCCTGTCAGAGCATCAGGCGGATGCGTTCAAGGACATTCTGAACGGCGGGCGATTTGTTATGCTTGAGGGCATTGCCGGCGCGGGCAAGAGCCGGTTGCTGTCAGGTGTGCGGGAGGCATTCGATCAGGAGGGTTATGAGGTTGTCGGGCTTGGCCCGATGCATTCGGTTGTGAATGACTTGAAGTCTCTCGGGTTCGAGGGCGCGCGGACGGTTCATTCGGCATTAGCCCAACAGGCAGGGCCAATCCGGGAAACCGAAACGTGGAACAGCAAGACGGTTGTTTTGCTGGAAGAGGCGGCGATGCTGGGCACGCGCCGTCTGGAAGAGCTGCAACGTGTTGCCGATAAGGCCGGTGCCAAGCTGATCATGGTTGGGGATGACGGGCAGTTCCCGCCAGTGAAGCAGACCCATGGCTTGTGGCGGCGGGTTGCGGAGCAGGTTGAGCCTGCCCGGCTCAATGATGTGGTGCGCCAGTCAGATCCACAGGATCAGGCGATCACGCGGGCCTTGTCTGACCGGCAATACAATACCGCGCTCAGAACGATGTACGAGCGTGACCAGTTGCGTGCGGTCAAGGGCAGCGGTGTCAGCGTCTTCGATGAAGTGCTTGGCCGTGAAGTCTATCTGGACAACCGGATTGTGGCAGCGGTGCAGGATCATCATGCGCACCGCAAGGCTGATGGTGCAGGTCCGGAGTTCTATAAACGTAATATACTGGTCGGGCTGGGCGGTGAAACCGTCTGGCGGATGAACATGGCGGTGCAGGCACGCCGCCATGAGGACGGTGAGCTGGGCCATGCCGTTACGCTCAAGACCGATATGGTCTATGGCGAGGACATGACCGAAGTGCTGCCGCCAGGGCTGCCGGAATATGACACGGTTGAGCAGAAGCGGGTGGAGCTGAAGCTTTATGAAGGTGATCGTATCCGGTTCGGGCACCATGACCGTGAGCGAGGTATTTTCAAAGGCGATATGGGCTTTGTCCGGAGTGCGCGCGATGTGGCCAATATCATCATTCGCACTGATGATGGCCGGGACGTGGTTATCAACGGCAATGATACGCCGACATTGCGGCTGGGTTATGCGCTATCAGATATTCAGACTCAGGGTGTCTCCGTCGATACCAGCCGTGCCGTGGTAACGCAGCAATGGCGTGGCTATGCCGCTTATGTCGCTGCCAGCCGGCACACGGCTCCAAAGGGCGTGACGTTCTATGCGACAAAGCGCGGCGACGGCATGATGCTGTCAGAGCAGCTTGCGATTGAAGAGCATGAAGGCACGGCGCTGGATCGTCTGAAACAGGCAGAAGATCTTACCCGGTTCCGCAATGAATACCCGCGTATTGAAACAACCCCATTTAAGCAGGAGTTGCGCGAGTTCGCGGCGCTTGCCCGTGATGAATTGCTCAACAGGCAGGGTACTTTCTCACGCGCCGAGCTGAAGCGTACCGTTAGTAACGCCGTCTACAGCGCAGAATGGGATGCAGCGGCACGTCCGCATAGTGCCGTACTGGATGATCTTGCCCGTGAGATCGAGAAACAGCCGGGCATGCTCATGACCGATGCCGGGCGGCTTACCAATCATGATCAGCTCAAGACCGAGCACGAGATCATGACCATGGCACAGGCCATGAACCAGAATAGCCGGCATCAGATTGTTCTGACGCCAGAAGAGGAACGGTGGCTTCGTGCGGGCTTAAATCCCGAGCAGTATGCTGTGATCCGTGGGTTGGCGCGTGATGGTGCAATCTCTTTTGTCGAAGGCCCTGCCGGTACTGGTAAGGGTAAGGTGATCAGCGTTGGGCAAAAAATGTATCGTAACTCGGGTTATGACGTTCGGGGCTTGGCGCCGACTTCTGCCGTTGCCGGGGATATGTCCGAGAACGGGATTGATGCCCGTACTATTCATTCGGCATTTAAACAGCAAGAGCGTGGGCACCGAAAGGGTGCGTGGACCGCAAATACTGTCTTGTTCATCGATGAGGCGTCAATGATAGGCGCGCGGGAAATGAAGCGTCTTATGGCCCATGTAAAGGCATCGGGTGCCAAGGCGATCTTCATGTTCGACCGCAAACAGCTTGATCCAGTCGGCAGCCCGGCTGGTATGGCCGGGTATATGGCCGATACCTTCGGAGTTCATAGGCTGACGGCGATCCAGCGCCAGAAGGCTGGTTGGATGCGCGACGCATCAAAGGATCTTGGGCAGGGTAATGTTGAGCGTGCGATTGATGCTTATGGTGAGCATCGGGCGATCAAGTTTGCGAAGGATGCCGGAGCGGCAGAAACCAAGCTGGTTGAGCGCTATATGCAGCTTACCAAGCCTGATGTGAAGCTGGAGCCAGTCAAGCGGGCGGAACAGCAGGAACAGGCGATGCGTGATATTACCACCATGTCGTTCCGCCATAAGGTGCTTGAGCGATTGAATACCCGTATCCGTGAGGCACGCATCGAGCGTGGTGATCTTGACCGTGGCCAGCAGTTTGAAACCGCGCATGGCATCATCAACGCCAATGTCGGAGATCGGATCATCTTCGGCAAAAACGATAACACCCGCGGTTTGCGAAATAACGACAAGGCTCTGATCACCGGCATTGAAGGCACCACGATTACTGCAATGCTGGATCGGGACCGCTCAACTGTCAGCTTTGACACGGCGCATTATCAGGAATGGAAGCTTGGCTACGCCTCGACCATTCATGCGGCCCAGGGGCATACGTCGAAACATGCGCTGGTCATGCATTCGGATCATATGCAATCGGAAGCGGCCTATGTGGCGATGACCCGACACACCGATACGATGCAGATGTTTGTTGACCGGTCGCAGACGCCAAGCCGCAAGGCGCTGGTCAAGCAGCTGTCGGCCAGCCGGAACAAGCCGAGCGCTCTGGCACAGTTCTCCGAACAGAACCGCCGCAAGCTTGGCTATGGTCTGATTGCTGAGGCCGAGAAAGTGGTGACGCCGGACGAAATCAGGTTCGAGCAGGGCCAGATTGATGCAGCGCTTGAGCAGCGGCTTGATCAATTCGAGCGTGAATGCACGGCTGAACAGGACAAGATTGAGGATACTGCGCGAAAAACCCGGATTGATCTTCTCGACCGTCACCGTGAGCACTGTATGCAGGCGTATGGCGCACGGAACCAGCATGAGCTGATCGAAGCCTTTCAGGTAAAGCAGGAGGCCCGCCGCGCTGGTCTCGCAGAAGCGGCGGCCGAGGGAGACAGCCTGAAGGTCGATAATATCCGCAGTGGCATCGAGCGTGCCGAAGAACGCTTCAAAGAAAACCAGCAGTCTTTGAGCGAAGATGAAGACTTGTTGGATCAGGAGCTGCGACAGGTATCAGAACTGGCACAACTGGATAAGGAGCGTGAAGATCGCAATGCCGAACGCAGCCGGATTGCCGCCATCATCGAAGCACAGCACCACTATGTTGATTTGTATGGTCGTGCGGCACCAATTGTTGACTGTAAAGATATGAGCCGGGACGAGCGTATTGAGGCCCGAGAGGCCATGCAAGAGGCATATGCCAGCAAACCTAATGACTGGTACTCAAGTCTCGAGCAGATAAGGCAAGTTCACAACTCTCAGGATGAGAAATTGAACCTTGCTCAAGGATTAAACAGCAGCAGTACAAATACAGAAGAACGCGCTGTGCATGTAAAGGGCCCGAGAAGGGGGATCAGTATAGATTTTGATTGAGGCTGCTTGGCTCAAAAAATACACTTACAGTTACATAGAAGCCGCCTCTCGAATTAAGGAGATGAGTATGGGCGCAGATAAATATAAAACCGGTTTGGAGGCCCAGCCGTCGGCAGTGCTTATCGCTCATTTTGATAGGCTCGGCGATAAAACAGATATGTTGCAGCAAGAGTTGGAGCTGCTTCGTGCCAGCCATAATGAGACGCAAGAGCGGTTGCGCTTTGTGATTGCCCGGTTGGATACTTTACTTGGTCGCGACAAACCTGATCGCAACGAGCAGGACAACCAGGCAGATTATGAGTTCTTTCTCAGGAGTATCATCCACGAGGCAATCAGTAGCGGCGTGGGTGAGGCAATGCTCGGGTTGGATTATGATGGCAAACTTGAAAGTCTGATTGCGCGGCTGACCGAGGAAATTGATATGAAAAATATGGAGCTCGAAGCCAAGAACGAGGAAGTGCTCATGGCCAGTCAAGCAGTACTGGTCAAGGCTGAAGACATGAAGATCAACGCATGGTGGTCAATCATTCCGTTCACTTTTATCTGTCTCATGGTGTTCCTGACTGGGGCCTCGCTCATCTGGTTTAACAATGGCGAGCTGGCAACCAAATGGCAGCAGATAATAGCGATATTAGCCGAGTAGTCTCCGGCTCTCCCTGTCTTATGCTTAATTGTCTTATACAAGTGCCTATTCACAGAGATGAACCTGCGCCCGCACAGGTTACATAATGATCATTATATAAGATGGAGGGGCACATGCAGACACTGAAAATTACTACGGTCGGAGTGTCGGCTGGTCTCCCCTGAGGCTTGACCAAATCAGGAATTATCTGGTCGCTTGCGAAAGCTCATGCGCTGTTCACGCATCTGTTCTGCAACCTTGATAATCGGTTGGTAGCCATCTGTCAGCTCGACCGGGCCTTTAACAACCCAGCCACCGCTGGTTTTGAGAACAAAGCGACCAGTATCTTTCTCTTTGTTTCCTGCGCTCATCAGCAATTCCTTTGCATCCGATTATACCAGTCGCAGCATCTAGCGAATATTAAAAGTTGTGTTGATATGCTTTTCCAGCATATCGATCCCGCATTGCCTGCATTCACTGATCAATTCGTTGACGGGGCGAGGTTTGCCAATGGCATTGGTGGGCTGACCCTCACAGTTTGAGCGCCTTGTTTTGCTCGTCCTGTTTGAAGGCGGTGTTACATCGCATATGCATCATCATTCGGTCTTGTCTGGTTATGAATATCGGAACATTCGGTTACTTTTAATTTGTTGTACACATTCTGTTAAGTAAGCCAAAAAATGTTGAGCGCCAATATGGTTTACCATTTGATAACCGTTAAGCCTTTGTAAATACGGGATGCTGCATAATAGCGTAGTGTTAACCTGTCCTGATTATTGGTGCAGATACTTTACCGATCATTAAGATGTCATGATTCGGGCCTTGATTTACCGGTGTTTTGGGCGGATTATAAGGCTGCCCGGGTTGCTGGAGAAACCAGA